>JBJTLX010000141.1:0-13798 GCA_046063245.1 Novosphingobium sp. | reverse complement strand
CTTTTTGTTCGTTACCTGAGGTTTTGAAATGAAGCGCACCTTCCAGCCCAGCAATCTCGTCCGGGCCCGTCGTCACGGTTTCCGCACCCGCAGCGCCACCGTTGGCGGCCGCAACGTGCTGCGCGCGCGCCGCGCCCGCGGCCGCAAGAAGCTGTCCGCCTGAGCTGAACATTGGGCCTGTCCGTCCTTTCGCGGCGGGCGGATTTCCTAGCCGCTAACCGGGGCCTGCGCATAGCACGTCCCGGTTTTGTGTTGCTGGTGCACCCCAACGGCGGCGATGCGATGCGCTTTGGCATCACCGTCACCAAAAAGATCGGCAATGCCGTGGTCCGCAACCGGATGAAGCGCCGCTTTCGCGCGCTGCTGCGCGAGATGCTGCCCGAGGCCGGCCTGGCCGCGCACGACCACGTGCTGATCGGCCGCGACGGCGGGGTCGAGCGCGACTTTGCCAAGCTGCGCGAGGAACTGGCCATGGCGCTGTCGCGCGCCGCCCAGGGCAAGGGCGATCCGCCGCGCAAACCGCGCGGTGACCGGCGGTGAAACGCGTGCTGATCCTGATAGCGCGTGGCTGGCAACTGGGCCCGTCGTGGGTGCTGCCACCCAGCTGCCGCTTCGCCCCGTCGTGCTCGCAATATGCCATCGACGCCTGGCTCAAACACGGCGCGATTAAGGGTAGCTGGCTGGCGGCGAAGCGTATATTGCGCTGCCATCCATGGGGCGGGCACGGCCATGATCCGGTGCCGTGAACCGCGGACTGCTTGATCCGAGTAAAACACCCCCCATCTGAACCGCATTGACGAAAAACAGGGACGCCTTCGTGGACAAGACCAATTCGCGCAACATCATCCTGGCCGTAGTGCTGACCGCGCTGCTGCTGTTCGGCTGGGATGCCGGGGTGCGCTATTTCTATCCGCAGGCGAACAAGCCCAGGCCCGTAGCGGCGGCATCCGACGGCGCCGCAGCGGCACCCAGCGCCGCGGCCAGCGCCAAGCCGACCCGCGAGGGTGGGCTGATCAGCGCCGCCGACCAGGCGCTGGAGGCGCAGGACCTCAAGACCGCGCTCAACCCCGCGGGCCGCGTGCCGATCGCCGCACCCGGGCTGTCGGGCAGCCTCAACCTGACCGGCGGGGTGATCGACGATCTGACGCTCAACCACCATACCGCCGCGATCCAGAAGGACAGCGGGCCGCAGCGGATCTTCTCCCCCGCGGGAACCCCGGCGCAGCAGTTCGCGCAGTTCGGCTTCCTGGGCCAAGGCGTCGGCGCGCCCAACGCCGGCACGGTGTGGGCCGCGCCCGCCGGGGCCAGACTGACCCCGCAGACCCCGGTCACGCTGACCGCCAGCAACGGCACCGGCCAGACCTATAGCCTGACCTACAGCATCGACGATGCCTACATGATCACGGTCAAGCAGGCCGTGAGCAATGCCGGAACCGCGCCGGTTGCGGTCAAGCCCTTTGCCCTGATCAACCGCACCGACAAGACCGCCAGCGTCGATACCTGGAACGTCCATTCGGGCCCGTTCGGCGCTTTCGACGGCACGGTCAGCTTCGGCCCCAATTACAAGGACGTCAGCGAACCCGGACAGGTCGCCAACGAGGGCAAGACCGACTGGGTCGGCTTTACCGACATCTACTGGATGTCGGCGCTGATCCCCGATGCCGCGGGGGCCACCAGCAGCTTTCGCAGCCTGGGCAACCACCTGTTCCGCGCCGATCTGGTCTATGGCGATGCGACGGTCGCGCCCGGAGCCGAGCTGGCCCGCACCACCCGGCTGTTCGCAGGCGCCAAGGAATCGATCGTCCTCGACAAGTACGAGACGGCGGGCGTTACCAAGTTCGGCCTGGCGATCGACTGGGGCTGGTTCCGCTGGTTCGAAAAGCCGATCTTCTGGCTGCTGAAGTCGCTGTTCGGCCTCGCTGGCAATTTCGGCGTGGCGATCATCCTGTTGACCCTGATCGTGCGCGGCGTGATGTTCCCGATCGCCCAGCGCCAGTTCGCCTCCATGGCGGCGATGCGCGCGATCCAGCCCAAGATGAAGGCGCTGCAGGACCGCTACAAGGACGACAAGCAGAAGCAGCAGGAAGAGGTGATGAAGCTGTACAAGGCGGAAGGGGTCAACCCCCTTGCCGGGTGCCTGCCGATCTTCCTGCAGATCCCGGTGTTCTTCGCGCTGTACAAGGTGCTGATCCTGGCGGTCGAGATGCGCCACCAGCCGTTCGTGCTGTGGATCAAGGATCTGTCCGCGCCCGATCCGCTGCACATCCTCAACCTGTTCGGGCTGCTCCAGTTCAATCCCCCGGCGTTCCTGGGGATCGGCGTACTCGCGCTGCTGCTGGGGATCACCATGTACTTCCAGTTCAAGCTCAACCCGGCGCAGATGGATCCCGTGCAGCAGCAGATGTTCGCGATCATGCCGTGGATGATGATGTTCATCATGGCCCCGTTCGCCGCGGGCCTGCTGATCTACTGGATCACCTCGAACGTGCTGACCATCGCCCAGCAGACCTACCTTTACCGCAAGCATCCGCAATTGAAGGCCCAGGCCGAAAAGGACACCGCCGATGCCGCGCGGGCCAAGGCGCGGGGGTGATCCGGTGGACAATGCCGACGACCTGACCGAACAGGCGCGCCGCCTGTTTGCGGGGCGGGTGGAGTTCCTGAAAAGCGCACCTTCGCTGGCGTTCCTGCCCGATCCGGATTTTCCGGAACTGGCCTTCGCCGGGCGCTCCAACGTCGGCAAGAGCAGCCTGATCAACGCGGTGACCGGGCGCAAGTCGATCGCCCGCGCCTCGGTCACCCCAGGGCGCACGCAGGAGCTCAACTTCTTCGAGGTGGGCGAGCCGACCCGGCTGCGGCTGGTCGACATGCCCGGCTACGGCTTTGCCAAGGCACCGATCAAGGTGGTCGACAACTGGAAACGGCTGGTCCGCGATTTCCTGCGCGGGCGGGTCGTACTGAAACGCACCCTGGTGCTGATCGACAGCCGCCACGGCCCCAAGCCGGTCGACCGCGAGATGATGCAGATGCTCGACGAGGCCGCGGTCGGTTACCGGCTGGTCCTGACCAAGGCCGACAAGATCAAGGCGAGCGAGCTGGAAGCCGCGCTGGCCGCGACCCAGGCCGAAGCGCGCAAGCATTCCGCCGCCTTCCCCGTGGTCCACGTAACCTCGGCGGAAAAGGGCATGGGCATTGCCGAACTGCGCGCCGCGATCCTTGAGGATGCGCAGCTGGGCTGATCAGAGCCCGAGCACGGCTTTGGCGACGATGCCGCGCTGGACCTCGTTCGATCCGCCATAGATCGATGCGGCGCGGCCGTTGAGATAGCGCGGCACCGCCATCATCGCGAAGCCATCGCCCAAGGGCGCGACGTTGCTGCCGATCTGGCGGGCGTCGTGCTGATCGGCGGCGGCATAGGGCCCGGCGACTTCGACCGCCAATTCCTGGATCGCCTGCTCGGCCTCGGTCCCCTGGACCTTGAGGATCGACGAGGCCGGACCGGGGCTGCCCTGGCTGGCCATGGCCGACAGCACCGTCGCTTCGACCGCTTCGATCGCACTCACCTGCGCGGCAGCCAGCGACAGCTTGCGGCGGAATTCCGCCGATTCGAGCAGGCCTGCCCCTGCCGCCGCCGCGCGCACATCGTCCAGCGCGGCGAACAGGCCGCTGGCATAGGCGCTGGTCCGCTCGAACTCGAGCAGGTACTTGGCCACGGTCCAGCCCTGCCCTTCCTCGCCCAGGCGGCCCGACATCGGCACGCGGACATCCTCGAAGAACACCTGGTTGAAATCGTGATCGCCGGCGATCGAATGGATCGGCCGCACTTCGACCCCCGGGTTGGCCATATCCAGCAGCAGGAAGGTTATTCCGGCCTGGCGCGCCGCATCGCGCGACGTGCGGACCAGGCAGAACATCTTGTTGGCGACGTGGGCGTGGGTGGTCCAGATCTTCGAACCGTTGAGCACGTAATGATCACCGTCGCTGTCGGCGCGCAATTGCAGCGCGGCGAGGTCCGACCCGGCCTGGGGCTCGGAATAGCCCTGGCACCAGTAGTCCTGACCCGCCAGGATCCGCGGCAGGTACTGCGCCTTCTGCTCTGCCGTGCCGTAGCGCATGATGCAGGGGGCGACCATGCGCAGCCCCATCGGCGCGACCGAGGGCGCCCCGGCGCGGCGGCATTCGGCGGCAAAGATGTGGCGCTGGGTCTCGTTCCAGCCGGTGCCGCCATATTCCTTGGGCCACGACGGCGCGGCCCAGCCCTTGGCCGCCAGCTTGGCCTGCCAAGCGAGGCCATAGTCCTTGTCGACGAAGACGCTGCCGGCCTTGGCACTGGCTTCGCGCAGGTCGTCGGTCAGATTGGCGGCGATCCAGTCGCGCACCGCATGCTGGAACGCCAGATCGTCGCCAGTCAGTTCAAGATGCATCGGCTTCGCCCCTCATTTCGCGAAAAGTTGCCCCAGATCGGCAAAGGCCTTCATCTCGATGGCGTTGCTGCTGGGGTCGCGGAAAAACATGGTGGCCTGTTCGCCGGCCTGGCCCTTGAAGCGCACATAGGGTGCGATTTCGAATTGCACGCCGGCAGCGGTCAGGCGGTCGGCCAGGGCCTGCCAATCGGCCATTTCAAGCACGATCCCGAAGTGCGGCACCGGCACGCCGTGGCCGTCGACGGGGTTGTTGCCCGCGTCGTCCGCCTGCGCGCCGGTGCAATGGGCGACGATCTGATGGCCGTAGAAGTCGAAATCGATCCACTGATCGGACGAGCGCCCTTCGGCGCAGCCCATGATCCCGCCCCAGAAGGCGCGTGCCTCGGCCAGGTCGCGGACCGGAAAGGCAAGGTGGAACGGGCGGAGGGACAATGTGGCGAACCTTGCACAGCATGACGGCTTGGCCCGACCATGCTGAACTTGCCCCGCTGCAACAAGCCCTATTGTGACCCTCCTAGAACGCCAGCGCTGGCAGCTCCGCCCCTTCGAGCCGCACCTTCATGATCCTGGCCAGGGTCGGCGCAATCGCGCGCATGTCGATCTCGCCCAGCGAACGTCCTTTGGGCACGCCCCTGCCCTTGATCAGGAAGGTCGAGCGCATGTGCGGCGCGGCGGGGAAATAGCCGTGGGTGCCCTTGTAGGTCGAAGGGCCGACCAGCGGCGCATTGGCCCCGGCGAAGTTGGCGGCAGAGGCGCCGGGGGCGAAGTCGACATGGAAGCTGGCCTGCGGATTGCCGCCCATCGCGGCAATCGCCTTGGCATCGGCAATCGCGGCGATGCCGGTGGCCGGATCGGCCTTGAGCGCGGCGAGTAGCGCGCCGACCTTGCCGATCAGCGCGGCGTCAGCGGGACGGGCCAGCGCGACTGCGGCCGAACCGCCCGATGGCCAGGGCATGGCCTCCCAGCTGCTAACCTTGCCCTTGGCATCCAGCTTGATCAGCCCGGCGTCGATGAAGGCGCGGAACAGGCTGGTTTCGGTGCTGATCGCTTCGAAGCCGTGATCGCTGACCACCGCGATCACCGCATCGGGCCGCGCCTTCAGCTCTGCCGCGACCAGTTTGCCGACAATCGCGTCGATCCGTTCCAGCACGGCATGGGCGCCCGGCGTATCGGGTCCGTCCAGGTGCTGCTGGTGATCGAGCGCGGTGAGGTAGACCGTGGCGAACCCCGGCTTGCGGCTGGCGATCAGTTGAGCGGCGAAGCGGCCGCGGTTTTCATCCCCGGCGATGCTTTCGTCGATCCCGGGGGCATAGGTTTCCCCGGTCGCTTTCTGCAGCGCGGCAACCAGCCCCGGCGTCGCCAGCGCGGTGACCAGCTTGGCATCGTCGTCGTGCCCGGTGCGCCAGATCTGCGGCAGGTTCCAGGTCACGCCGCTGGCCCCGACGCTGACCGGCCAGTGGACGTTGGCGACCGAATAGCCGCCTGTCGCCGCTGCCTGCCACAGGGTCGGCACCTTGATGTCGCTGGCGTACCAGTACCAGCCCGACTGGTTGATCTGCGTGGGATCGAAGGTGGTATTGCTGACCACCCCGTGCCGCGCCGGGCTGGCCCCGGTCAGCAGCGTGGTGTGGCTGGGATAGGTAACCGTCGGGAGGACGCCTTTGACCCCGGAGGCCCAGGCCCCCTCCGTCAGGAACTTGCGCAGGTTGGGAACTTTCAGTCCGCGCTGCTCTGCCTCGATCACATCGCCGGGGCGCAGCCCGTCGATCGAGATCATCAGCACCGGTTCTGCCTGCGCCGCCGTGGCGGCAAGACAGGCAAGCAGAGCGGAAACGAACAGCGCGGCCTTCATGGTCAGAACCCTGTCTTGAGCGTCACGAAGAACTGGCGCGGCGCCCCTGCCAGCAGCGTCTGGTTGTCGCCGCTGTTGCCGAAGCCGTTCGAGCCGATCGTCGAGACGTAGTTGAGATCGAACAGATTGGTGATGTTGAACTGCACCTCGAACGGGTGTTTGTCACCTTCGCCAAAGCGGAAACCCGCCGCGACGTCGATCAGGGTGCGACCATCGACCCACTTGTCGTTGGTATAGGTGAAGAACCGCTTCGACATGTAGTTCGCCGCGACCCGAAAGAAGCGTTGACCATCGTCGTAGCTGACTTCGCCGTGGGCCAGGTGTTTTGGCGAATCGACTACGCTCTTGCCGGCGGTGGGGATCACGGTAACCGGGATGGTGGTGGTGATCGTCACGTCGTCGCGGTAGGTGTTGTCGTTGTAGCTGTACGATCCGTACAGCGTCCACGGACCCATGCGGTATTCGCCGCTCGCCTCGATCCCCTGGGCGCGGACCGAGCCGACGTTCTGCAGGGCATTGGCCGCGCCGACGATCCCGACCGAGGTCGGAATGGTCAGCAGGCGGTTACGGAAGTTGACGTAGTAGCCCGCCAACACCCCGTGGAACCCGCCCGAACCGAAGCGCAGCCCGGCCTCATAGGTGGCCGACGCTTCGGGCTTCAGCAGCGGCTTGATCGCGTCGAACCCGGCCTGGGTCGAGGAGAACGGCCCCGACGTGGTCGACGAGACGAAGGCCCGGGTCACCGAACTGAACCCGGCGAAAGCCTCGATCCCGCTGCCGAAATCGTAATTCACCCCGACATGCGGCTGGAACCAGTCTTCGGTGCTGAGATCGCCGGCGGTGCGTCCACCCGCGATCACCGGTGCGGCGTGATTGTCGACCTTGAAGCCCTTCCATCCCAGGCTGAGCTTGGCTTGGCCCAGCTTGATTTCGTCCTGGACGAAATACTGGATGGTCTTGGTGTTGAAGTCGATGTCCCACTGGGTGAAGAAGGGATCGCGCATGAACTTCAGGTGGTCCTGCCCGGCCGCGGTCCGGCTGGCATAGGCGTAAAAGCGCCGCGCCTGGTTGAAGTCGTTGTTTTCGAACCACGCCCCGAAGTTGAGGTGGTTGAACGCCAGGTCGGCTTCGACATTGCCGAACACGCCGTAGCGGTCGATCGCGTACTCGGTGGTGCGCACCGCCATCGGAACGCCGGTCGGGCTGTTGACATAAGGGGTGCCCCAGGTGCCCTGGCCTTCGTTCTTGTGGTAATAGCCCTTGACCTTGAAGGTCGCGGTATCGCCCAGCGGCACGGACAGGCCCAGCGCGCCCAGCGTATCGCGGCGCAGGCCCGAGGCGTCGTAATAGGCATCGTCGAGCGAGGCGATCGGCGCGGGATAGACCGTCCCGGCGGCCGGGTTGAGCGGGGTGGTGCCGCTATCGCCGCGGTTGGCGCCGATATCGGCGACCTGGATCGCCAGGGCATAGTTCGACGGACCGAAGTTGTCCCAGTCATAGCCAAGACGATTGATCATCTAGAGCGAGAGATCCTGATAGTCCTGCTCGGCGCGGTCGGAATGGGTGATATAGGCATCGAGCGTCGCCGCGCCCAGCGGCAGCACGCCCTTGGCGCTGATCATCCACTGGCGCTGCTTACCTTCGCCCTTCCACTTGTCCGCGGTGCCGTACTGGCCCGAAACGAAAGCGCGCGGGCCATCCTCGCTGCCCACCGCGACGCGGACAAAGCCGCGCGCCGTATTCGAATCGCCATAGGTGGCCGATGCGGTCACGCCCAGCACGTCGGCGGGATCGACCGTGAAGAATTCCAGCGTGCCGCCCAGGTTGTTGGTCGACTGCGTGGTGATCGAACCCGATCCCTGCGACACCACGGTGCGGGCGATGTTGTCACCCGAAGCGGCGCGGCTGATGTGCAGGCCGTTATGGTTGCCATAGGTCATGTCGCCCAGCGGAATGCCGTCGAGGTTGAAGCCCAGCTGGTTCTGGTTGAAGCCGCGGATCGTCACCCGGGTCGACCATTCGTAGGCACCGAACGGGTCGGCCGACTGGATGTTGACGCTGAGCAGCTTTTCCAGCGCGCGCAGCGGACTGGAACCCGGTGCCAGCAGCGCGATGTCGACGGCGCGGACTTCCTGGACCTGACGCGACTGGCCGCGTCCGAACACGACAATTTCCTCGCCGGTCGATTCGGCCGGAGCGGCATCATTCGTGGCGGCGGCATCGGCTGGTGCGCTCGATGCTTCCCCGGCCAGGGCGCCGTGCGGAAGCAAGGCAATGGATGAAAGCAGGATGATCGAAAGTCGGCGCATGGTGCCCCCTGTTGGTGATGTGACAGGTGGGCAGGTAGGCGGGGCGTGTTACGGCGCGATGCCAGTTCGGCGGCAGTTGCGTGACGCTTCAAAGGCATTTGGGTTACGACTATCCGGTCATTGTGTGACGCGCTGACGACAGAATGTTCGGACCAGTCGCTCACAGCGCGCGCAAGTTCGCCTTTCCTACACAGGTGCCATTCCAGCATAGACTGGCGATGCGCCGCGGCCCGATCCGTCCCTTTCAGACCGCACCCGATGCTCATCTGCGCGATGGCCGCTGCACCTTGCCGCAGCCGCTGTGCCCGCTGCGCGGCGGGGTTCCGTTTTTGCGCGCCGGACAGTGTCAATTATGTGAAGCGGTTCAGCCTCGACAGGCTGAACCTGAACGGTTACGCACCAAGACCATGAAACTGATCCTCGGCAACAAGAACTATTCGAGCTGGTCGCTGCGCGGCTGGCTGGCGGCCAAGCAATCGGGCCTGCCGTTCGAGGAGATCATGGTCCCGCTCTATGGCGACGACTGGGACATGCGCAAAAAGGAACACGACGAGATTGCGCCCTCGTCGGGCAAGTTGCCGGTGCTGTGGGACGGCGACGCGGTCGTCTGGGACAGCGTCGCGATCCTGGAATACCTGGCCGACAAGGTCGGGCGCGACCGGTTCTGGCCCAAGGCCGACGATGCCCGCGCCATGGCCCGATCGATGGTTGCCGAAATGCACAGCTCCTATCAGGCGCTGCGCAGCGAATGTCCGCTCAACGTCCGCCGCCGGGTCGAAGGCGCGACGATCAGCGAGGCGGCCAAGGCTGATATCGTCCGCATCCTGACGCTGTGGGCCGAAGCGCGCGCCCGCTTCGGCCAGGGCGGGCCGTTCCTGTTCGGCACCTTCAACGCCGCCGATATCATCTACGCGCCGGTCGTCAGCCGCTTCATCAGCTATGGCATCGCTGTGCCCGGCTTTGCCCTGGCCTATATGGAAGCGGTGTGGGAGCACGAATGGCTGCAGGCGTGGATCGCCGCGGCCGAGGCCGAGGACTGGACGATCGAGCAGTTCGAGGCCGAGCCGGCGCGCTAGGTCCGCTTACTTCATCCGCTCGGCCGGGTAGCGTGAGCCGTCCTTGTGGTAATAGCCTTCGTCGGTGAACGTCATGTCGATATCCGAATATTCGCCCCCCAGGTCCGGTCCCGCGCTGATTGCCACGAAGCTGCAATCCACGCCGCTTTCGTTGATCAAATGATGGCCGTTCGCCACCCCTTCGGCCCAGGCGCAGACATCGCCGGGACGCAGCACCGTGCGCCCCTCGTCCTCGACCAGCACGGCTTCGCCGGTCAGCATGACCAGCAGCTCGTCCTGCCCGCGGTGCCAGTGGCGCTGGCTCGACCAGCCGCCCGGCTTCAGCACGACGTGGCTGGCCCCCATCGCCGTCAACCCGCCGGCCGTTGCCAGGCGGCGCCACCAACGGCCCTCCACCGCCTGGTCGAACGGCGCGGGATAGCCGGTGGCATTGCTTTGCGGGATGGCTGCGATATCGAGCTTGGGCATGAACAGGCTCCGGCTTGTGCGGTTGGCCGCGACACCATATGCGAAGGACACGCATGAGCAACACCCCGCCCCCCGTACTCGAACTGGCCGAAGCGCTGATCGCCTGCCCCAGCGTGACGCCCGCAGCCGGGCTGGTGTTCGACTGCCTCGAAGCGCAGCTGACGCCGCTGGGCTTTGCCGTGCACCGCTTCATCACCGGCGAAGCGCCCGACGGCCCGGTCGAGAACCTGTTCGCGGTTCGCCCGGGCCCCGAAGGCAGCCGCCACTTCGCCTTTGCCGGTCACGTCGACGTGGTCCCCCCCGGCGACGACTGGGCCAGCGCCCCGTTCGCGCCGGAAGTGCGCGGCAATCTGCTCTATGGTCGCGGCGCGGTCGACATGAAGGGCGCGATCGCGGCGATGGTCGCGGCTGCCGCCGCGGTGCCGCAGGATGCGGGAACGATCAGCTTCGTCATCACCGGGGACGAGGAAGGACCGGCGAAGTATGGCACCGTTGCGCTGATCGAGCATATGCGCGCCGTTGGCGCCATTCCCGATCTGTGCCTGGTGGGCGAGCCGACCAGCGTCAACCGGCTGGGCGATACGATGAAGATCGGGCGGCGCGGATCGACCAACATCTGGCTGGAGGTCAAGGGCAAGGAAGGCCACGTCGCCTATCCGCACCTGGCCGACAACCCGATCACCAAACTGGTCCACATGCTGGCCGAACTGAAGGCCATGCCGCTGGACGATGGCACCGACTGGTTCCAGGCCTCGAACCTCGAGATCACCGACCTGTCGGTCGGCAATCCGGCGACCAACGTCATTCCGGCGCGGGCGCAGGCGCGGCTGTCGATCCGCTTCAACGACCTCCACACCGGCAAGGGCCTGGGCGAGCGGGTCAGCGCGATTGCCGAAAAGCACGGCGGCAAGGCCCGCCCGGTGGTCTATGGCGAGGCGTTCCTGACCCCGCCCGGCGCGTTCAGCCAGCTGATCGCCGACGCGGTCGAGGCCGAGATCGGGCTGCGCCCCGAGGCCAGCACCACCGGCGGGACCAGCGATGCGCGGTTCCTGAAAGACCTGTGCCCGGTAATCGAATTCGGCCTGTGCAACGCGACGATGCACAAGCGTGACGAGGCGGTGGCCGTGGCCGATCTCGACGCGCTGGCGCGGATCTATGCCCGCGTGGCGCTGGCCGCGCTGGCGGGCTGATTGCAATACGCGCACCGGCTGTTACCATCGCCGGCAACAATATAACGCGAGGGATGTGACGGGTCATGACAGAGCGCAGATCGCCGTTCGGCTGGTTCATCCATGTGCTCAGCACCTATCTGACCCGCTGCATCCTGATCGGCATGGCCCTGGGCATTGTCGTCGGCTACCTGGTCAACCAGAACCTGCTGGCCGGGGTGATGACCACCGAGCACTGGGTGCGCAGCTTCCAGGTCCTCTCGACCATCTTCCTCAACCTGATCAAGCTGGTGGTCGCGCCGCTGGTGCTGGCGACAATCGTTTCGGGCTTGGCCCACATGAACGACAGCTCGGCGGTCGGGCGGATCGGCTTCCGCGCAATCGTCTGGTTCATAATCGCCAGCTTCATCTCGATCAGCCTGGGCCTGCTGATGGTCAACCTGTTCCAGCCCGGGGTCGGGGTCGACCTGACCGCGACCAGCCAGTCGATCGGCGAGGTCAAGAAGCTCGACATGTTCGAGTTCATCGAACACGTCTTCCCCAAGAACATCATCCAGGCGATGGCCGACAACAACGTCCTGCAGATCCTGGTCTTCGCGCTGTTCGCCGGGATCGCGCTGACCGCGATCGGCGAAAAGGGCAAGCCGCTGGTCCGCGGGGCCGAGGCGCTGGCCGAACTGATGCTGCAGATCACCGGCTATGTCATGCGCTTTGCCCCCTTCGCAGTGTTCGGCGCGCTGGCCGCGGTGGTCGCCAAGAACGGGCTCGGCATCCTCGGCACCTACGCCAAGCTGCTGGGCGAGTTCTATTTCAGCCTGCTGATCCTGTGGGCGCTGCTGATCGGGATCGGCTTCGTATTCCTGCGCAGCCGGGTGCTGATGCTGATCCGCTATGTCCGCCAGCCGGTGCTGATCGCCTTTTCGACCGCGTCGAGCGAGGCGGCCATGCCCAAGCTGTTCGAACAGCTCGACCGCTTCGGGGTGCCGCGGCGTATCTCGGGGTTGATGCTGCCGCTGGGCTACAGCTTCAACCTCGACGGGTCGATGATGTATGCCAGCTTCGCGACGATCTTCATCGCCCAGGCCTATGGCCACGTCCTGCCGATCGGCACTCAGATCCTGATCCTGCTGACGCTGATGATCAGCTCCAAGGGCATCGCCGCGGTGCCGCGCGCCAGCCTGGTGGTGATCGCCGCGACCCTGGCAATGTTCGACCTGCCGGTCGAAGGAATCGCTCTCGTGCTGGCGATCGACCAGTTCCTCGACATGGGCCGCACCGCCACCAACGTGCTGGGCAACTCGGTCGCCACCGCGGTGATCACCAAGTGGGAAGGGATGCTGCAACCGCCGCTCCCCGCCGATGGCGAACTGGAAGCGCCGCACGATACGCCCGAACACGGCAAGCGCGGGCTGCACCTCGATCCGGGGCAATAAGCGCACCGCCGGGCGATGGCGATGCTGGTCGAGGTCGACAGCACGGGCGCCGAGGCCGCCGCCTGCCTCGCGCGCTACTACGCCGAACTCGACCGCCTGTTTCCCGAAGGCTTTGCTATCGACCGGTCGCATGACCCGGATCCGGACCAGCTGCGCCGCCCCCGCGGTGCCTTCATCGTCGCGCGCGATGCCGGCCATGCGGTCGGGTGCATCGCACTGAAGGGCACCTGTCCCGACTACGCCGAGCTCAAACGGCTGTGGGTCGATCCCGGTCACCGCGGTTCTGGGCTGGCCAAGGCGCTGATGGACGAGGCCGAACGGACCGCCCGCGAGCTGGGCGTTGCGCTGCTGCGGCTCGACACCCACCGCGTGCTGACCGGGCCGATTGCGATGTACCGGCGCTGGGGCTGGCAGGAGATCGCGCGGTTCAACGACGATCCCTATGCCCAGGTGTTCTTCGAGAAGCGGCTGTAATCAGCCCTTCGGCGCGGGAGACTTGGGCTTGAACGCGCACAAATCCGCCACCAGGCAGCGCCAGCATTCGGGGCGGCGTGCCTTGCAGATGTAGCGTCCGTGGAGGATCAGCCAGTGGTGCGCGCCGACCCGGAACGGCGCCGGCACGCCCTTCTCCAGCTGCTTCTCGACCGCCAGCGGGGTCTTGCCCCTGGCCAGCCCGGTGCGGTTGCCGACGCGGAAGATGTGGGTGTCGACCGCGAAGGTCTCGGCGCCGAAGGCGCTGTTCATCACCACGTTGGCGGTCTTGCGCCCGACCCCGGGCAGCCCGGTCAGGACGTCGCGGTCGGCCGGAACCTCGCCGCCGTGGTCGCGGACCAGGATTTCCGACAGCGCGATGACGTTCTTGGCCTTGGTGTTGAACAGGCCGATGGTCTTGATGTGCTGCTTCAGCCCGTCCTCGCCCAGCGCGATCATCTGCGCCGGAGTGGTCACGTCGCGGAACAGCGCGCGGGTCGCCTTGTTGACCCCGACGTCGGTCGCCTGCGCCGACAGCACCACCGCGACCAGCAGCTGATAGGTGTTGCCGAACGCCAGCTCGGTGACCGGATCGG
>JBJTLX010000140.1:0-4975 GCA_046063245.1 Novosphingobium sp. | reverse complement strand
GACGCGCCGCACAACCTGGCGGCGACGGTCGACCTGCCCCAGGGCAGCGCCAAGGGGCCGCTGCTGCGCGCACTGGTCAAGGGTTTCCCCTCAAGCTCGGTGATCGAGGTCGGCGGGGTGCTGGCCCAGGCGCGCGACCTGCTCGGCCAGGTCAGTCTGGCGATCCTCTCCGCCGCGTCGGTTGCGGTGTTGGCGGGCATCGCCGTGCTGCTCGGCGCGATCGCCGCGGCGCGCGCGGCACGGACCTATGACAATGTCGTGCTGCGGGTGCTGGGGGCCAGCCGCCGCCAGCTGCTCGGCTTGCAACTGGCCGAATACGGTCTGCTCGCCGCAGTGCTGGCCGCAGTGGCGCTGGCACTCGGTTCGGGCCTCGCCTGGCTGATCATCGTCCAGCTGTTCGATTTCGACTGGCTGCCGGACTGGCCCCGCGTCCTCGCCGTGCTCGGTGCCGGACTGGTGCTGGTGATCGGCTTTGCCCTCGCAGCGTCACTGCCCCTGCTGCGCGCCAAGCCGGCCCAGGCCCTGCGCGAGCTTTAGGAGAAGATGTCAGCGGTATGTGGGTCCTTCGGATCCGCTCCATAGCTGTTTGGGCCGCGCGTTCCTTCCATGCACATGAAGGCGAAGATGATCAGACCGCCAACGTAGGGAACGAAGGTAAGCAGATACATCCAACCGGACTTGTCCTGATCGTGAAACCTGCGGACGGTCACCGCAATGCTCGGAACGATTGAACCCAAGACCCACAAACCCAAGACGGTCGCCCCAAGCCAAAATATCGGACCACCGTTTGCCCCGGGGTCAAGCTCCTTGTTCGGCGCTTCTGCGATGATCAAACCAAGACAGACAATCGCCACGATCGCGTAGAGCAAATAGAACATCCAATATTCCATTCGCTGCGAACGCCCGGAGAAATCAGCGTAGCGGCGATACGACATCAGCATCCATTTCATCGCGAATCCCCTGAACTTGCGAAGTGAAGTCACACAGTTTGATTCTGCATCGCAAGCCATTTGTACAGACCGCCGGGAAACCGAGCGCATCCACGCTCCGCTTGCCCAAAGCGCCACAGTGGGCTAGGGGCGCGCGCAATGTTGCGGCGCAGCACGCGCTGCCCTTCCCCTGTCCAGAGAGTATCCTGATGTCCGCCCCGCTGCCGCTGCGCAATATCGCCATCATCGCCCACGTCGACCACGGCAAAACCACGCTGGTCGACCAGCTGTTCCGCCAGTCGGGCACTTTCCGCGACAACCAGCGCATCGAAGAGCGGGCGATGGATTCGAACGACCTGGAAAAGGAACGCGGGATCACCATCCTGGCCAAGTGCACCTCGGTCGAATGGCCGGGCAAGGATGGCGTGACCCACATCAACATCGTCGACACCCCCGGCCACGCCGATTTCGGCGGCGAGGTGGAGCGCATCCTCAGCATGGTCGACGGGGTGATCCTGCTGGTCGACAGCTCCGAAGGCGCGATGCCGCAGACCAAGTTCGTCACCGGCAAGGCGCTGGCGCTGGGGCTACGCCCGATCGTGGTGGTCAACAAGGTCGACCGCCCGGACGAGCGCATCCAGGAAGTGCTGGACGAGGTCTTCGACCTGTTCGTCAGCCTCGATGCTACCGACGAGCAGCTCGATTTCCCGGTGCTCTATGCCTCGGGCCGCAACGGCTATGCCAATGAGGATCCGAGCCTGCGTGAGGGCACCCTGACCCCGCTGTTCGAAAAGATCGTCGATCATGTGCCGCCGCCGGCCGCCGACGTCGACGGACCGTTCAAGTTCCTGGTCACCCTGCTTGATCGCGACAACTTCCTTGGCCGCATCCTGACCGGCAAGGTCCAGTCGGGCAAGGTCAAGGTCAACTCGCCGATCCACGCGCTCGACCGCGACGGCAAGGTGGTCGAGACCGGCCGCGCATCCAAGCTGATGGCCTTCCGCGGTCTGGAACGCGTCCCCGTGGACGAAGCCCGCGCCGGCGACATCATCTCGATCGCCGGGCTGACCGAAGCAACCGTGGCCAACACCATCGCCGATCCGGCGGTGACCGAGCCGCTCTATGCCCAGCCGATCGATCCGCCGACGCTCTCCATGCGCTTTGCCGTCAACGACAGCCCGATGGCCGGGCGCGAAGGCAGCAAGGTGACCAGCCGCATGATCCGCGACCGGCTGGAGCGCGAAGCAGAGAGCAACGTCGCGATCCGCGTCACCGAGAGCGCCGACAAGGACAGCTTCGAAGTGGCCGGGCGCGGCGAACTGCAGCTGGGCGTGCTGATCGAAACGATGCGCCGCGAAGGCTTCGAGCTCGGCATCAGCCGCCCGCGCGTGCTCTATGGCGAAGACGACAGCGGCCAGCGCACCGAACCGTATGAAACCGTGATGATCGACGTCGACGACGAACACGCCGGGACCGTCGTCGAAAAGATGGCGACCCGTAAGGGCGAAATGACCGACATGCGCCCCTCGGGCGGGGGCAAGACCCGGATCACCTTCTCGGCCCCGTCGCGCGGCCTGATCGGCTATCACGGCGAATTCCTGTCCGACACCCGCGGCACCGGGATCATGAACCGGCTGTTCGAGAAGTACGGGCCGTACAAGGGCAAGATCGAAGGCCGCAAGAACGGCGTGCTGATCTCCAACGGCGCCGGCGAAGCGGTCGGCTATGCGCTGGGCCCGCTGGAAGAGCGCGGCATCCTGTTTGTCGGCGTCGGCACCCCGCTGTACGAAGGCATGATCATCGGCGAGAATGCCAAGCCCGACGATCTTGAAGTCAACCCGATGAAGTCGAAGCAGCTGACCAACTTCCGCTCGACCGGCAAGGACGATGCGATCCGGCTGACCCCGCCCAAGATCATGACGCTGGAACAGGCGATCGCCTATATTGACGACGACGAAATGGTCGAAGTCACCCCCAAGTCGATCCGCCTGCGCAAGGCCCTGCTCGACCCGCACGAGCGCAAGAAGGCCGGCCGCAAGAAGAACGACTGAGGCCGCTGCCGTTCAGCTTGGCGTTAAACAAGCTGAACGGCGACTGCATGACCCAGGCTGCATCCGTTCAGACGGTTGCGTGCAAAAGCGCATGCATACGGCGAATCGCACGGGGGGCATGGGCCTACCGCGAGGCCGCGGAGTCCATGCCATGACCGGCATTTTCAAGAAGTCCGTGCTTGCTGCGGCGCTGGCCGCCACCACCCTCGCGACTGCCACCCCGGCCATGGCCGATCCCTATGGCAATTACCGCCACCGCGGCAACGGCGACACCGCCGGCGCGGCGATCCTGGGCGGGATCATCGGGCTGACCATCGGCGTGATTGCCGCATCGGCGGGCAAGAAGCATGACCGCTGCGACTATAACCGCGACAATGACGGCTACCGCGACGGCTATCGCCACGACAATCGCGGCCGCTACTGCGACCGCGACGGGCGCTACCGCGACTATCCGCAGCAGGGCGGATACTATGGCAACGATCCCCGCCAGGGCGGCTATTACGACCGCCAGGGCGACGACTATGCCCTGCGCGGCTACCGCGAAGGCGATGACGATCGCGGCTATGACGGGCGCGGCTATGACGAGCGCGACGACCGCCAGGGTTACTGAGTTCAACCGGCCACCGAGAGAGGGCGTGGGGGGCAACCCCCGCGCCCTCGATTTTGCGTGCGGCGGCGCAATCGGCTAGGGGCTCTTGCGATGCAGATGTCCGACCTTCGCATTGCCCTGTTCAGCGGCAACTACAACATGACCACCGACGGCGCGAACCGCGCGCTCAACCGGCTGGTCGAATACCTGCTGCGCCAGGGCGCGCAGGTCCGCGTCTATTCGCCGACCAATGCCGAGCCCGCCTTTCCGCCCACCGGCGATCTGGTCAGCCTGCCCTCGTTCGCCATTCCCGGGCGCAGTGAATACCGTCTGCCGATGGCGCTGAATGGCCGGGTGCGGCGCGATCTGGCGGCTTTCAAGCCCAATGTCGTCCATGTCTCATCGCCCGATGTCAGCGCCCACCGCGCGGTCACCTGGGCGCGGCACCGCCGCCTGCCGGTACTGGCTTCGGTCCACACGCGGTTCGACACCTATCCGCGCTATTACAACATGGCCTGGGCCGAACCGGCGCTGACCGCGCTGCTGCGCCGCTTCTATCGCCGCTGCGATGCCCTGGTGACGCCGTCGGAATCGATGGCCCAGGTGCTGCGCGACCAGCGGATGAACTATGACATCGGCATCTGGTCGCGCGGGGTCGACCGCACGGTGTTCAATCCCGGCCGCCGCGATCCGGCCTGGCGCCAGCAGCTCGGCCTGGCCGATAACGAGGTTGCCGTAGGCTTCCTCGGCCGGCTGGTCATGGAAAAGGGCCTCGACGTGTTTTCCGACACGATCGACGAGTTGCGCGCCCGCGAAATCCCGCACCGCGTGCTGGTGGTGGGCGAAGGCCCGGCGCGCGAATGGTTCGAAGCGCGGCTGCCCGACGCGGTCTTTGCCGGATTCCAGGGCGGCGCCGACCTGGGCCGCGCGGTGGCCAGCATGGACGTGCTGTTCAATCCCTCGATCACCGAGACCTTCGGCAATGTCACGCTGGAGGCGATGGCCTGCGGCTTGCCGGTGGTCGCCGCGGCGGCGACCGGCAGCGAAAGCCTGGTCGACGATGGTCGCTCGGGCCGGCTGGTCCGCCCCGGCGCGATCCACCATTTCGCCGAGGCGCTGCGCGGCTATATCGAGGATCCTGCCCTGCGCGCAAAACATGGCGCCTCGGGCGAGGCGCGGTCGAAAGACTTCAGCTGGGACCGGATCAACCAGGCGGTGGCCGACACCTACCTGCGGCTGATCCGCGCGAAGGCGGCAAAGTAAGCCCCTCCCCTGAAGGGGGGCTAACGCAAAACGCCCCGCCGCTTCATCCGCAGGGCATAGACGAGCAGCGCCGCCGCCGCGGCCCAGATCAGCAGGTTCATCACCAGCATCGCGCCGGTAAAGCCATAGATGCCCGCCGCGAT
>JBJTLX010000139.1:0-5675 GCA_046063245.1 Novosphingobium sp. | reverse complement strand
GTCAAGTCCGGGATAGATGTAGTCGGCGAACTGGATTTCGGGAACCGGGCGCAGGCCATAGGCCCCCATGCCAACCGCTGCACCGATGATCCCGCATTCGTTGATCGGGGTGTCGAAAACGCGGGTCTTGCCGAACTTCTTCTGCAGGCCGGCAGTGGCGCGGAACACCCCGCCGAAATAGCCGACATCCTCACCGAAGATCACCACGTTGGGATCGCGCTCCATCATCACCGAGAGCGCGTCGTTGATCGCCTCGATCATGTTGAGCCGCTTGGTCGGAGCATTGGCCAGCGAAAGCGGCGCTTCTTCCAGCGTCATCATTCGTACTCCTTCCAGGTGGGCCACTTGATCCGGCGCTCGCGGATCGCCTGTTCGGCCTGCTCCTCAAGGTGCCAGGGCAGTTCCTCGAACACGTCCTCGAACATGGTGTGGAACGGATGGTGCAGGCCGTGGCCGAGGATGCCGTTCTTTTCGGCCTCCTTGGTCGCGGCCTTGACCTGCTCGATCTGCTCCTTGTCCATCGCCTCGTGCTGGTCTTCGCTCCACTCGCCCAGCGCGATCAGGTGGCGCTTCAACCGCGTGATCGGATCGCCCAGCGGCCACTCCTCGCGCTCATGCGAAGAGCGGTAGGCGCTGGGATCGTCCGAGGTCGAATGGCCTTCGGCGCGGTAGGTGAAGTGCTCGATCAGGGTCGGGCCCTTGTTGGCGCGGGCGCGGTTGGCGGCCCAGCGCATCGCGGCATAGACCGCCAGCGCGTCATTGCCGTCAACTCGCAGCCCGGCAATGCCATAGCCGACCGCCTTGGCCGCAAAGGTCGCGCGCTCGCCCCCGGCAAAGCCGGAAAAGCTGCTGATCGCCCACTGGTTGTTGACCACGTTGAAAATGCACGGCGCGTTGAACACCGTGGCGAAGGTGAAGGCGGCGTGGGCATCGCCCTCGGCGCTCGAACCCTCGCCGATCCAGGTCGCGGCGATGCGGGTATCGCCCTTGATTGCGCTGGCCATGGCCCAGCCGGCGGCCTGGGGATATTGGGTCGCCAGGTTGCCGCTGATCGAGAAAAAGCTGTGCTCGCGGCTCGAATACATGATCGGCAGCTGCCGGCCCTTGAGCTTGTCGGCGCGGTTCGAATAGATCTGGTTGATCATCTCGGTCAGCGGATAGCCGCGGGCGATCAGGATGCCCTGCTGGCGATAACTGGGGAAGACCATGTCGTCGTCGGCCAGGGCGAACGCGGAAGCAACGCTGGTCGCCTCTTCCCCGGTGCACTTCATGTAGAAGCTGGTCTTGCCCTGGCGCTGGCCGCGGTACATCCGGTCATCGAAGGCGCGGGTCAGCGCCATGGTCCGCAGGATCCGGCGCAGCGTTTCGGGATCGAGCTTGGGATCCCACGGACCGACCGCGCGGTGATCGTCATCGAGCACGCGGATCAGGTCGTGGCACAGCGGATGGGTATCGCTCGCCGCGCAGGCCTCGTCCGGGCGCGGCTGGGCCCCGGCGGGGGGGATCGTCAGATAGGAATAGTCGACCGGATCGCCGGGGCGGAATGGCGGCTCGGGCACGTGCAGCGACAGCGGCGGCAGGTTGCCGCGGGCGGTATCGTGAGTGGCAGGCCGATCGGCCATATCGCGCTCTCCCGCTTCCCCGACGCCCACCGCGTCGTTGGAAGCATATTTTAGACTGGCGACATATTATTTCAGACTGGCCATCGCGTCAACTAGACCGCGACCGGCGCGCTGAGCGGCGCCTGGGGGGCGTAATCGTGCACGGCAAAGTCCTCGAACCGGTAGTCGAAAATGCTTGCGGGCCAGCGCAGGATCTCCAGCCGGGCTGCGCCTTCGGGCACGCGCGCCAGCTGGGCTTCGACCAGATCGGCGTGGTTGAGATAGAGGTGGGTATCTCCGCCCATCCACACTATTTCGCCGGGCTGCAGGTCGCATTGCTGGGCCAGCATGTGGGTGAACAGCGCCGCGCCGATCAGATTGAACGGCAGCCCAAGGGCAACGTCGCAGCTGCGCTGGTAGAGCAGGCAGCTGAGCCGGCCGTCCGCCACCGCGAACTGGTAGGACTTGTGGCACGGCGGCAGCGCCATCGCCTCAAGCTCGGCAACGTTCCAGCCCTCGACGATATGGCGGCGGCTGCCGGGATTGGTGCGCAGGCTCTCGACCAACTGCGCAACCTGGTTGATCCCCGTGTCGCGTTTGTACAAGTTTTCGCCGACCGGGCGGTAGACCGGCCAGTCGGTCCACTGCTTGCCGTAGACCGGGCCGAGATCGCCCCACTGCGCGGCAAAATCCGCATCCCCGGCAATCCGCGCGACAAAGTCGTCCAGCGCGATCGCCTCGCCCGTTGCCTTGACGTAGTTGGCGTGGGGCCACTCGTTCCAGATCTTGACGCCTTGCAGCACCAGCGGGCGGATGTTGGTCTCGCCGGTCAGGAACCACAGGAACTCGCGCACCGCGGTCTTCCAATAGACCCGCTTGGTGGTGATCAGCGGCATCGCCCCGCCGCCCAGATCGAAGCGGATCTGCGCCCCGAACACCGCGCGGGTGCCCACCCCGGTGCGGTCGATCCGCTCATCCCCCTGCGCCCAGATGCGGCGCATCAGGTCGAGATATTGCCATTCCCAGTGCGGCGTTTCGGGGGAATCGGCGGGAATCGCTGCGCTGGCCATGAAATGACCCTAGCTGCGAGATTGCCCGCTTGCCACTGCGCAAATCGCTCTCTATAGGCGCGCTCCTGCCTCGCCCCATCAGGGTCTTCGGACGCTGCAGGGGTGAACGATCGGTCGGGGAATAGCTCAGCCTGGTAGAGCACTGTCTTCGGGAGGCAGGGGCCGGAGGTTCGAATCCTCTTTCCCCGACCAGTTTTCGGAATCAGAGGATGTCCGGGGGACATCCTCCCGAAAACGCCCAAGCGTAAGCGCCGGGGGACTCTCTTCCCACAAGCTGCCGGTCCCGACAGCCACTGGGTCCGGGAGTCGGACTATCCGCCCAGCGATCCCGCTCCCGGCACCCCTACCCCAGCCTTGGCAGCACAAACCGCGCAATCGCGTCCGCCACGCCGGCTTGCTCGTTGCTGGCGGCAACGTGCTGCGCGGCCGCCTGCACCGCGGGCCTCGCCTGGCCCATGGCAATCGCCAGCGCCGCGCGGCGGAACATCGGCACGTCGTTGGCCTGATCGCCGATCACCGCCACCTCTTCCAGCATGACGCCGTATTCGACGGCCAGCCGGGCGACGCCGTCGCCCTTGTTGGCCTGCGGCGCGGTTGCATCGAGGTAGTAGTCCTGCGAGCGGACCACGTTGGCGGTGACCCCGGCCAGTTCGCATGCCTCACGCTCGATCCGGTCCATGGTCGGATCGTCGTCACAAACCGCAACGACCTTGTCGACCTTGCCCAGCCAGGGCGCAAAATCGGCGGTCGGCTGCGGCTGCAACCCCGATGACAGCACCTCGCGCGGGGTGTGCGGGTCGGCCGGATTGCTGGTCAACCACAGGCCTGAGGCAAACAGCCAGCGCGTCACCCGCGGCTGATCGTACAGCGCCAGCAGGCCCTGCGCGGTTGCATGCGGCACCTTGTACGATTGCAGTTCGCGCCCGCCCGCCTGGAAGATCGTTCCGCCGTTGAAGGCGCCCATCGCTCCTTTCAGGCCAAGCTGGCGGGCAATGCCGACGATCCCTTCGGGCGGGCGCGCCGAGATCAGCGCCACCGCCACCCCCCGCTTCACCAGATCGCGGACCGCCACGATATTCGCTTCGGGCAGCGACTTGTCGTGCCGCACCATGGTGCCGTCGATGTCGCAAATCAGCAGCTTGATCGGTGTCTCGCTCACTCGGCTCATCCTCCGCGCAGCAATTGGACGCCCCAATCCCTTTCAAAAAGATAAAGCAGGAGACGAGCTGCAGCGCCGCGTTCCCCGGTCAGGCCGCCGTCTCGCTCGATCAGCAGCCGCGCATCGTCATGCGCCAGCGGCAGAAGACGCTGGATCTGCTCGAGGCTGGCGACGCGGAACGGGGTATCCCCCGATTGCCGCGTGCCGAGCAATTCGCCCCCGCCGCGCAGGTCCAGATCCTCTTCGGCGATGCGGAAGCCGTCCTGGGTCTCGCGCATCAGCGCCAGCCGCCGCTTGGCGGTCTCCGACAACGCGCTCGAGCGCAGCAGCAGACACGTACTTGCCGCGGAACCCCGCCCGACCCGGCCGCGCAGCTGGTGCAGCTGGGCCAGTCCGAAGCGTTCGGCCTGCTCGATCACCATCAAGGTGGCATTGGGCACGTCGACCCCGACCTCGATCACCGTGGTCGCGACCAGCAGCTTTGCACCGCCGCTGGCAAAGCGCTCCATCGCCGCGTCCTTTGCCTCGGGCCGCAGCTGGCCGTGAACCAGCACGACGTCATCGCCGAAATGCAACTTGAGTTCGGCATAGCGCGCCTCGGCCGCGGCCAGGTCTTCGGTCTCCAGTTCGCGCACCATCGGGCAGACCCAATAGGCCTGTTGCCCGGTGGCAAGGTGGCGCTCGACCCCGGCGATCACGTCGGCCATGCGCTCGACCGCGACGACGCGGGTGTCGATCGGCTGGCGTCCGGGGGGCATCTCGTCGAGCTTGGAGACGTCCATCTCGCCGTACTGCGCCAGGGTCAGCGTGCGCGGAATCGGGGTTGCGGTCATTGCCAGGCAATGCGGCGTGCGCTTGCCCTTCTGCGCCAGCATCAGTCGCTGTCCGACGCCGAAGCGGTGCTGCTCATCGATCACAACCAGCGCCAGGTTGCGATACTGCACCGCGTCCTGGAAGATCGCGTGAGTGCCGACGACAATGCCGATCGAACCATCGTGCAGCCCCATCAAGGTCGCTTCGCGCGCCCGGCCCTTGTCGCGCCCGGTCAGCAGCGCGATTTCGACCCCGGTGCCGGCGGCCATGCGTTGCAAAGTGTCGAAGTGCTGGCGGGCAAGGATCTCGGTCGGGGCGAGCAGCGCCGCCTGCGCGCCCGCCTCGACCGCGATCAGCATGGCTTCCAGTGCGACCACGGTCTTGCCCGACCCGACATCGCCTTGCAGCAGCCGCAGCATCGGCGCCTGCTGGGCCAGGTCGGCCTCGATCTCGGCGATCGATCGGGTCTGCGCCCCGGTCAGGGCAAAGGGCAGGTCGATCCGCGCGCGCAGATGGCCGTCCCCCGCCAGCGGGGTGCCGCGCCGCGCCCGGTTGGCGTTGCGCACCAGCATCAAGGCCAGGCTGTTGGCGAGCAGCTCGTCATAGGCCAGCCGGTCGCGCGCCGGGGCGTGCTCGCCCTTGTGCGCCAGTTCCAGCGCGTCGCGCCAGGCGGGCCACTTCATCTTGTCGAACAGGCCCGGCTCGATCCATTCGGGCAGTTCGGGCACCCCGGCCAGCGCCTGGTGCACCAGCGCCGCGAGCCGCCCCTGGGTCAGCCCTTCGGACAGCGAATAGACCGGCTCGACCAATTGGCCCAGCGCCGCCCCGCTTTCCTCGGTGACTTGATCGGGATGGACGACCTGCAACATCTGGTCGTACTGGTCGAGCCGCCCGGCGATCCAGCGCGTCTCGCCCAGCGGCAACTGCTTCTTGCCGCTGTAGGACGCGCGCCCGAAAAAGCTGATCGCGCAGACATTGCCGGCGGCATCGCTGGCCAGAACGCGGAGCGGCCCGCGCCCGGTGCTGGCGCGG
>JBJTLX010000138.1:0-10872 GCA_046063245.1 Novosphingobium sp. | reverse complement strand
CAGGGGGAGCGGGCCGGTGTTGCCCTGTTTCAGCCGCGCTGAAACAGCATAGTTATTGCAGCGCGGGAAGCAGCTGGCTGATCGTCGGCAGGGCCGGGGCCTGGGCGCTGAGCGGCAGCCGCAGCGCGGAACCCGCGCCCACGCCGGCGCCGTGACCGTGCCCCAGCACGGCATAGGCGGTCATCGCCAGCACCGACAGGGCGATCGACAGGGCCAGTTGCTTGCTCATCGCGAATACTCCTGGGAGGGCCGCCTTGTGCCGCGTTTGCGCAGCCGATTCAAGGCGGCATCGTCCTGTACCAACGACCATGAATGCGCATCGATACTTGCGCGCCCTGCCCCCGAAAGCCTATCGCACCCAAATGAGCCGTCCGCGCCGTTCCGACAATTGGGGTTTCCCGCGCTGGCGCGGCTATGAAGGCGCGCGCGATGCGGCGACGGTGCGGCTGTGCGATCGCCACGGCTGCAACGAGGTCGGCAGCTGCCCTGCGCCCAAGACCCCCAACAGTCCCGAACGGTGGATGTTCTGCCAGCGCCACGCCGCCGAATACAACGCCGGGTGGGACTATTTCGAGGGGCTCGACAAGGAAGAGGCCGCCCAGCGCGAAGCCGACGAGACCCGCGACAATTCGGGCTACCGCGAGGCGGCGCACTATGGCTGGGCGGGATCGGGCGACGGCAGCCGCAGCCGCGACGAACTGCGCGCGCTCGACCTGCTCGAGCTGAGCCCCGACGCCGATTTCGACGCGATCAAGAAAAGCTACCGGGCCAAGGCCAAGCTGGTCCACCCCGACGTCCGCCCTGGCGACGAGGACGCCGCCATGGCCTTCCAGGCGCTGCAACTGGCCTACGAAGTGCTGCGCGCGGCGGAAGAACGCCGCGAATGGAAGGGGTAATTCCTCCCCGAAACGGGGAGGGGGACCACCGCAGGTGGTGGAGGGGTACGCGCGGGTGATCCCGACTTCGCCGGAGAGGTCGCGACCACCTGCACGTACCCCTCCACCATGCTTCGCATGGTTCCCCTCCCCCAAGGGGGAGGACTAGCCCCGCCGCGTCAATTTCTTGATCGTCGCCGAGAAGGTCAGCACCGGGCGGCCGTCATCGTCGATGGTGCCGCGCACGAAGACGATCGAATGGCCCTGGCGGACCACTTCGCCGCGGCCGGTCAGCAGCCGCCCCGCCTCTGCCGCACCGACGAATTCGCAGTTCATCGTCAGCGTGACCCCGTGGATCGACCCGTCGAGCCCGCTGGCGCTCATGAACAGGACATAGTCGGCAAAGGTCATCAGCGCCCCGCCGTGGATGTTGCCGCCGCCGTTGCGGTTCTTCGCTTCGGGAAGAAAGCCGCAGACCAGTCCGTCGCCTTCGGCCTTACAATAGAACGGGCCGGCGTGTTCCTCGAAATCGTCGACCGGCTCCCAGTGGTGCCAGCCGGCCCACAGGCCTTCGCCGACCAGGGCCAGGCGCGAATCGCCAAGGGTGTCGGCATCGGACTGCAGCTTGTCATGCGGTTCGTGGGTCATGACCCGGCCCAAGCACAATGGCGGCAGAGCGGCAAGAGGCCCCGCACCGCGATGCTTGCCGCGGGCGGGCAAATCTGCGCACCATGGCCCCGTCGCGTTGCATCCGGGGGACCATGACCGCACTGGCGCTGAAAACCTGGCTGGCCTGCGCGGCGGGTCTGGTACTGGTCTGGCTGTTCGGCCGCTACGGGACCGGACTATGGTC
This sequence comes from Novosphingobium sp., assembly GCA_046063245.1. Lineage (GTDB taxonomy): Bacteria > Pseudomonadota > Alphaproteobacteria > Sphingomonadales > Sphingomonadaceae > Novosphingobium. The sequence continues at coordinate 9,144 of JBJTLX010000138.1, read as the reverse complement.
GATCCCGGCGCTGGAGAGCTGGCGCGAACCCTCGCTGCTCGGGCTGGCCGCTTACCTGTTCGGCATCTGCCTGTTCGTGTCGCACCGCGCCTATGGCCGCAGGTTGACGCTGGGCCTCCATCCCGCGGTGGTGCCGGTGCTGATCTTCGTGGTCTGTGCGGTCGGCAGCCGGATCGTGCTGCAGGGCTTCCTGCCCAGCCGCGACGAGCAGATGGCCGTGTTCGATGCCGAAATCCTGCGCAGCGGCCGCCTCTATGCGGCGATCCCCCCGGCCTGGCTGCCCGATCTGGCCGCGCTGAACCGCGAGTTCATGCTGCCGTCCGGGACGCCGCGGGGCTGGGTATCGTCCTACCTGCCGGGCAACGCCGCGATCCGCGCGCTGTTCGGCGCGCTGGGGGCCGAGGCGTTGGCCAGTCCCGCGCTGGCCGCCGTGGCGCTCGCCGCGCTGTGGTCGATTGCGCGCACCCTGTGGCCCGCGGATCGTCAGGCCGCGCTGGTCGCCTGCCTGGTTCTGGCCGGATCGGGCCAGTTCGTGCTGAGCGGGATGAGCGCCTATGCCATGACCGCGCACCTTGCGCTCAACCTGGTCTGGCTGCGGCTGTTGCTGGTCCGTCGGAGCTGGGCCGACGCGCTGGCGGTGCTGGTCGGTTGGGCCGCGACCGGGCTGCACCAGCCGCTGTTCCACCCCATGTTCGCGGCGCCGCTGATCGCCATGCTGGCGCTGCGCGGGGAATGGCGGCGCGCGCTGTGGTTCGCGCTGGCCTATGCCGGGATTGCGGCGTTCTGGTATGTCTGGCCACAGTGGCTGGCGGCGCAGATCGATGCTGCGCCGGCGCAGACCGCGGCTGCGGGCGCGTCGTACCTGGTGCGGCTGCGGGGCCTGGTCCACTTCGATCTGTCGAGCGTGGTGCTCCAGGTCTACAACGCGGTGACCTTCGTTTCGTGGCAGCATCTGCTGGCCGTGCCGCTGCTGGTGCTGGGCCTGCGCGCGGCGCGGCGCGAGCCGCTGATGCTGGCGCTGGCGGCCGGGCTGGTCCTGCCCTTCGTGGTCCTGACCGTGCTGCTGCCCGACCAGGGCTTCGGCTATGGCTATCGCTATGTCCACGGCGCGCTGGGCAACCTGGCGCTGCTGGCGGGACTGGGCTGGCACCGGATGGAGGCGCAGCGGCGCGCGGCGGCAGAGCCCTTGCTCGCCTGGACCACCGCGGCGAGCCTGATCGTGCTGCTGCCGTTCCAGATGTGGTCGGCCTATTCCTCGTTCCGCCCCTTCGCCGCTGCTGATCGGCGCGTGACGGCAAGCGGCGCCGACCTGTTCGTGGTCGATACGCGCTGGGGCGGGCACATGGAAAACCTGGTGTTCAACCGGCCCGATCTGGACAACCGCCCGCTGCGCCTGCTGGCGGAACAGATCCCCGATCCAGCCGCCTTTGCCCGCCGCCATTGCTGGGCGGGCACGATCGCCGCGTTCGGCAGCGACCACTTCTACAAGGACGGCTTTGCGCCCTACCTTCCGGCGGAGGCGACCGGTGACCAGCCGCGCATGACGCAGCTGCAGTCCAGCCTCACCGCCGCCGGATGCACGGTGCGGACGATCGACTAGACCGCCGCCAGTGCCTGTTCGAAATCGGCGATCAGGTCGTCGGCGTTTTCGATCCCGATGCTGACGCGGACCAGGTTGTCGGTGATGCCGAGCTGGGCCTTGCGTTCGTCGGGCACCGACAGGTGAGTCATCGCCGCGGGCAGGCTGGCCAGCGTTTCCGTGCCGCCGAGGCTGACCGCCAGCTTGGCGATCCTGAGGTTGTCGAGGAAGCGGAACGCCTCGGCCTCGCCGCCCTTGATATAGAGCGAAAAGGTGCTGCCCGCGCCGGTGCAGTGCCGGTCGAAGATGTCCTGCTGGCGCGGATCGTCGATCATCCCGAGGTAGCCGAGCTTTTCGACCTTGGGGTGCGCGGCCAGCCAGGCACAGACCTTGGCGGCGTTCTCACCGGCGCGGTCCATCCGCAGTTCGACCGTTTCCAGGCTGCGCATCAGCATCCACGCGGTGTTGGGATCGACGATCCCGCCCATCACGTTGCGCAGCATCCGCACCGGGGTCATCCACTTCTTCGCCCCGGCGATTGATCCGGCGACCAGATCGGAATGACCGCCGACATATTTGGTCAGCGAATAGACCACGATGTCGGCGCCGTGATCGAGCGGGCGCGACCACAACGGCCCGAGGAAGGTGTTGTCGATCGCGATCGGGCACTCGGGACCGAAGGCGGCATCGCGGGCACCCGCCACCGCTTCGACGTCGACCAGCGCATTGGTCGGGTTGGCCGGGCTTTCAAGATAGACCATCGCCACCTTGCCCCCCTGCGCCGCGGCCTGCGCCTTGGCCCTGGCCATCACCGCGTCGAGCTCTTCGCGGGTCGCCCCGGCGGGGAAATCGACATAGGTCACCCCAAAGCGGCTCAGCGTCTTGGCGACGAAGCCCTCGCTCGCGGCATAGAGCGGGCCCGAATGGACGATCACGTCGCCGGCGTTGCAATAGGCCAGGAACAGCACGCAGATCGCGGTCATCCCGCTGGAAAAGCTCAGTGCCTCTTCCGCGCCGTCCCAGATCGCCAGCCGCCCTTCGAGGATCTGCTGGTTGGGGCCGTTGAAGCGCGAATAGACCAGGCCGTCGGTGCCGCCGGGCACCTTGCCGGTGATCCCTTCGAAGAAACGCTTGCCGTCGGCCGCACTGGGAAAGGCGAAAGTGCTGGTCAGGAAGATCGGCGCCTTGAGGCTGCCCTCGGACAGCACCGGGTCATAGCCGTGGCCCATCATCAGGGTGGCGGGCGAGAGTTCGTGGTTGCCGAGGTGAGTGATCGCGGTCTTGGGCTTGCGTGACGGCGTGGGGGTGTCTGCCATGCGCGGCATCCTTCCTGAACGTGACGCTCCCAGGAAGGCGGGAGCCAAAGGGGCAAACGGGGGCGCTGGCGTTCCTAACCTCCGCAGGACCGCATCTCCGCCCGGACCCCGGGTCGGCATCGGGCCTACAAGAGCGTCAAACCGATTTCAACTGCAACCGGTTAGGGCGCGCTCAATCCTCGACGATCAGGCTGCGTTCGCGGGTTTCGGGCAGCAGCAGCGTGGCGACGCCGGCCATGGCGATGACCAGCGCGACGTAGATGTAGAACAGCCACTCCACGCCGGCGCCCTTGAGCGCCAGCGCGACCATTTCCAGCGTCCCGGCGAACAGCGCGTTGCCGATGGCATAGGGCAGCGCCACGCCCAGCCCGCGGATGTGCGCCGGAAACAGTTCGGCCTTCACCAGCGCGTTGTTGGCGCTGTAACCGCTCTGCAGGGTCAGCGGGATCAGGATCAGCAGCGTGGCGATGACCGGAGAGGTGGTCTGTTCCAGCGTGAGGAACACCGGCACCGCGGCCAGCGCACCGCCGATCCCGAAGATCAGCAGCATCGGCTTTCGCCCGAAGCGGTCGGCCAGCGCCCCGAACAGCGGCTGCATCGCGGTAAACCACAGCAGCGCCACCGCGATGATATAGGTCGCGGTGGCCTTGTCGAAGCCGACCGTGTTGAACAGGTACTTCTGCATGTAGCTGGTATAGGTATAGGCGCTAAGCCCCCCGCCGGCCGAAAGCATCGCGACCAGAATGCTTTCGCGGCGATGATCGCGCCACAGCAGCTTCGCAGTCGAGGCGGGACGATCCACCGCCTGGTTTTCGAACGAGGGCGTTTCGGCGAGGTTGCGGCGCAGCAGATAGACGCCGAGCGCGAGCAGCGCTCCGATCACGAAGGGAATGCGCCAGCCCCAGGCGGTCAGCTGCGCTTCGTTGAGGAAGCCCTGCAGCACCACCGCCACGGCGATCGCGCAGAGCTGCCCGCCGCACAGCGTCATGTACTGGAAGCTGGCCCAGAAGCCGCGGTTCTCCTTCGGCGCCATTTCCGACAAGTAGGTTGCGCTTGCCCCGTATTCGCCGCCGAGCGACAGTCCCTGCAGGACACGGGCAAGCAGCAGCACGGCGGGACCAGCCAGTCCGGCCTGGGCATAGGTCGGGGCGACGGCGAGCAGCAGCGAGCCGCTGAACATCAGTGCCACCGACAGGGTCAACCCGGCCTTGCGCCCGCGCCCGTCGGCAAAGCGGCCCATCAGCCAGGCCCCGAACGGGCGCATGACGAAGCCCGCGGCAAAGATCGTCGCGGTGCTTAAGAGCTGAGCGGTGGGATCGGCCTTGGGGAAGAAGACCGGGGCGAAATAGATCGCGAAGCTGGCATAGGCGAACCAGTCGTACCATTCGACCAGGTTGCCGGCCGAGCCGCCGATGATCGAGACCAGCCGCTGGCGGGGGATTTTCATTCGGTTCTTCCTCCCCGTGTCGGTGAGGTGGCAGCCCGCAGGGCTGACGGAGGGGGTTCGCCTCCTGGCGCTGCGCGTGGGGGCCGCCCCCTCCACCGTCTGCGACGGTCCCCCTCCCCGCAAGCGGGGAGGAACTCTACTTCGGCGAGATCACCATCAGCATCTGGCGGCCTTCCATGCGCGGCCAGGCTTCCATCTTGGCGACTTCGGCGGTGTCGTCCTGGACCCGCTTCAACAGGTTCATGCCGAGCTGCTGGTGCGACAGTTCGCGCCCGCGGAAGCGCAGGGTGACCTTGACCTTGTCGCCTTCGCCGATGAACTTGTGGATCGCCCGCATCTTCACGTCATAGTCGTGGTCGTCTATGTTCGGACGCATCTTGATCTCCTTGATCTCCTGCGTCTTCTGCGACTTGCGGGCAAGATTGGCCTTCTTCTGCGCCTAATACCGGAACTTGCCGACGTCGAGGAACTTGCACACCGGCGGGTCGGCGTTGGGGCTGACTTCGACCAGGTCGAGGCCGACTCCGGCGGCCTGCTCGATCGCTTCGCGGGTGTACATCACGCCGATGTTTTCGCCGTTCTCGTCAATGACGCGAACCTTGTCGGACGTGATCATCTGGTTGTAGCGCGGCCCGCTCTTCACGGGGGGCGTCATCATGCGCCGGGGTGGGGGTGCTATGTCGGAATCTCCTGGGACGTTCTTGTGGGCGGCTGCATAGTCGCAAATCGCCGCTTGGGGAAGTGGCGACGCGGAATTGCCATGCGTTTCCGCTTGCCCCGCGGCGCGGTGCGGATAGACCGGTTGCCGGGCGCGCACAGTGAAGGAGTTTGGGCATGGCAACCCGCGCCGCTCAGCGGCCCCCACGCAGACCCGGCGCGCTCTATTTCCCGGTCGTCACAACCCTGCTGGTCGGTCTCTCGTTCATGGCCTTCTGGGACAATCTGGTCACCGACGTCGGCCAGCCCAGCAATTCCGACCCGAAGATGGTGGTCCACGCGCTGTTCGCGGCGGCCTGGGTGATCGCCTTCGCCGCCCAGGCCTGGCTGGTCTACCTCGGCCGGATCGCCGTGCATCGCCGCATCGGGCAGTGGATCTTCGCGATTGGCGGCGCCATGGTGCTGAGCACGCTGTACCTGTTCATCGCCAAGTTCCGCGGCTTTGCCGCGATGGAGCCCGAAGTGATCGCCAACCGCCTGCTGATGGTGGTCTTCGTGGTCTGCAACGTCCTCGCCTATCTGCGCCGCAGCCGGCCCGACTGGCACAAGCGGTTGCTGCTGGTCGGGACGATGGCCCTGCTCGAACCGGTCCTGGCCCGGCTTTACGATCCGCTGTTCGGCCCCTTCCTGCCCAAGGTGATGAGCGAGACGACCGATATGGCGCTGTTTCTGACCTACCTGTTTGGCGTGTGGCTGGCATTCCTCAGCTCGCTGGCGCTCTACGACCGGCGCATCATCGGCCGCGTCCACCCCGCGACGCTAGGTGGAAGCGGCGCGATCGCGGCGTGCAATGTTGCCGCCTTCCTGATTTGACGCACGCCACAGCGGGAACTGGGCCAGTCGGCCCGAAGCGGGGAGCACCGCATCGACCGCGCGGGCCGGCTGCATCGCCGCGATGATCGCCGGATCGGCGGCGTCCATGCCGCCGGTCAGGGCGCCGAACGCCGGAAGGATCAACCGGCTCTCGCTCGCCACCCAGCACGGCCGGGCAATCAACCGGCCGCGCGCCGAAACCCGCAGACGCGGGTGGTAGTGGCCCGACAGTTCGGCCCGCATTTCGCCCCTCAGCGCTTCATGGCGCAGGACGATCCCGGCTAGTTCCAGCTCGTCCACCGCGGTGCCCCACGGCACCCGGCCCTGGTCGTGGTTGCCGGCGATCCACACCCAGTCGGTCGCGCGGCTCAGCGCGTCGAGCATCCCCGCGGCGTGCGGCTCGAGCCGCTCGGGCCCGGCGGTGTCGTGGAAATTGTCGCCCAGGCAATAGACCCGCCGCGCCCCGGTCTGGCGAATCGCCCCGGCCACCCGCTCCAGCGTTTCGCGGCTGTCATAGGGCGGCAGCATCTGTCCGTGGCGGGCAAAGAAGCTGGCCTTTTCAAGATGCAGGTCGGCCACCAAGAGCGCCGCTTCGCGCGGCCAATAGAGCGCGCGTTCGCCCACCAGGGCAAACTCCTCACCTGCGAACGAAAAGGGAACCATGGCTTTTCCTTGCCGCAGCCCCCGGCTTTTGGCAAGCGCCCGCTGATGACCGACTGGACCCCTGCCACCACCCGTGCCCGCGCTTGGTTCGAAAGCCTGCGCGACCGGATCTGCGCCGCTTTCGAAGAGATCGAGGCGGAAGCGGGCAGCGCCGCGCGCTTCGATTACCTGACCTGGCACCGCGAGGAGGCGGGCAACGACAATCCCGGCGGCGGCACCCGCGGGCTGATGAAGGGCAAGGTGTTCGAAAAGGTCGGGGTCAACGTCTCGACCGTCCACGGCACCTTTGCCCCGGGCTTTGCCGCCAGCATCAACGGCGCTTCGGACCAGGATCCGGGCTTCACCGCGACGGGGATCAGCCTCGTCGCGCACATGGCCAATCCGCACGTCCCGGCGGTGCACATGAACACCCGCTTCCTGACCACGACCAAGGCGTGGTTCGGCGGCGGCGGCGATCTCAACCCGCCGATCCCCTATGCCGCGGACACCGCCGACTTCCACGCCGCCTTCCAGGCCGCCTGCGACGCGCACGACCCGGCCTATTACGCGAAGTTCAAGGCCTGGGCCGACGATTACTTCTTCATCCCCCACCGCGGCGTCCACCGCGGGGTCGGCGGGATCTTCTACGATCACCTCGAATGCCCCGATCAGGCCGCGTTCGAAGACAACTTTGCCTTCACCCGCGATGTCGGCGAGGCCTTCCTGCATATTTTCCCGCAGCTCGTCCGCCGCCGGATGGACACGGCCTTCACCCCCGAGGACAAGCAGGTTCAGCGCGAATGGCGCGGCCGCTACGCCGAATTCAACCTGGTCTACGACCGCGGCACGCTGTTCGGCCTCAAGACCGGCGGCAACGTCGACGCCATCCTGATGAGCCTGCCGCCCGAGGCGAGCTGGGGTTAACCGACAGTCGCGGCTAAATTGTATATTAACCTGTTTAATCCAGAGGACGGCGCGTCGCTAGATAACAATAACCGAACGCGTAATCAGTAATCTGGGGAAAATTCCAAATGAAGAAGATTCTTGCTTCGGCCGCAGTTCTTGCGGTCGCTTTCTCGTCGTCTGCCGCTTTTGCGCAGGACGCAGCTGGCTTTGAAGGTGCTTATGTGGGCGTCACCGCCGGCGGCGCACAGCTCGACAGCACGCTGACCGACGGCGACGAATATTTCACCTACGGCGCCGCGCAGAAGTCGTCCGGTACGCTCGTTTACGGCGCTACTGCCGGTTACAACCTGGCGGTCGGTTCGAACGGCATTCTTGGCCTCGAGGCGGATATCAGCGGTTCGACCGGCAAGAACGACATCCCGGATCCGGACTGGGAATCGTATCTGCATCAGAAGGTTGACTGGTTCTCGACCGTGCGCGCCCGCGCCGGCCTGGCGACCGGCAATGCCATGGTCTACGCGACCGGCGGCGTCGCCTTTGCCCGCAACGACAACGCGGCCTATTACGATGTGGCCGGCTGCGGCAACAATCAGTACGACGTGTGCGTCAAGGAAACGAAGACCAGCCTGGTGTTCGGCGGCGGCGTTGAATACAAGCTCAGCGAGAAACTGAGCATGAAGGCCGAGTATCTGCACCTCGACGGTGCGACTGCGCGCTACCAGATCCCGACCACCACGTCGACTTACGAGAACGTGGTGTTCAAGAACAATCTGAACATCGCGCGGATCGGCTTCAACTACAGCTTCTGATCGCCGCGATCAGTCGAAATTGAAACCTTTGGGGCGGGCCGCAGGGCTCGCCCCAAATCGTATTGGGCGCGGCATCGGGCAAAAGCATCACAACGCTTGCGCTTTGCCCACGCTTCATCCCACATAGGCCGCAATGCTGCGCCAGTACGAACTTGTTGAGCGAGTGCTCGCCTATGAGCCCGAGGCCGATGAGGCCATGCTCAACCGCGCCTATGTCTATACCGTGCAGAAGCACGGCAGCCAGAAGCGCGCCTCGGGCGATCCCTATTTCAGCCATCCGGTCGAGGTGGCGGGGCTGATGACCGAGCTCAAGCTCGACCAGGAAACGATCATCACCGCGCTGCTCCACGATACGGTGGAAGATACGCTGGCGACCACCGAAGAGATCGAGAAGCTGTTCGGCCCCGAGGTCGCCCGGCTGGTCGACGGGGTGACCAAGCTCAGCAAGATCGAGGCGATGGGCGAGACCGAGCGCGCCGCCGAGAACCTGCGCAAGTTCTTCCTGGCGATGAGCGAGGACATCCGCGTCCTGCTGGTCAAGCTGGCCGACCGGCTGCACAACATGCGCACGCTGCATTTCATCCGCAGCGAGGACAAGCGCCGCCGCATCGCCCGCGAAACGATGGATATCTATGCCCCCCTGGCCGAGCGGGTGGGGATGTACGAATACATGCGCGAGATGCAGCTGCTCGCGTTCGAGCAGCTCGAGCCTGAGGAGCGGTCCGGTAGTTCCCGTCGCGACCGCGAACATGCTCGGGTTGCTCAGGGCAGTGATGGTGCCGTCGAAACGGTTGGTGCCTGACCCGATTGCCGCGCTAAAATCCAGATCATTGAAGGCTCCGGTGAAGGGGAAGCTGTCGCTGACTAGGATCCCGGTCATGGATCCGACAATGGATCCGGTGCCGAAGTCCGCAA
>JBJTLX010000137.1:0-6220 GCA_046063245.1 Novosphingobium sp. | reverse complement strand
TGTCGAGCCCCAGCTCGCCGGCGGCGAGCCGCGCACGCTTGTCACCTTCGTTGGCTTCGCGCGTTTGCGCCGCTTTCAGCACCGCTTCGGCCTTGCTGCGCGGGACCACGCAGACCCCGTCATCGTCGGCGACAATCACATCGCCGGCATCGATCGGCGCGCCGGCGCAAATGACGGGCACATTGACGCTGCCGAGCGAGGCCTTGATCGTCCCTTGCGCGAACACCGCCTTGGACCACACCGGAAACTGCATTTCGGTGAGGTCGCGCACATCGCGGATCCCGGCGTTGATGATCAGGCCTCGGCACCCGCGCGCCTGCGCGCTGGTGGCGAGCAGATCGCCGAAATAGCCGTCTTCGCACGGGCTGGTCGGGGCGATCACCAGAATGTCGCCGGCCTGCAATTGCTCGATCGCAACGTGGACCATCCAGTTGTCGCCCGGCGGGGCGCTGATCGTCACCGCGCTGCCGGCGATCCGCGCGCCGGCATAGATCGGGCGCATATGGCTGGCGAGCAGGCCGGTGCGGCCCTGCGCCTCGTGCACCGTGGCGACCCCGCACTTTGCCAAGCCATCGATAACCTCGGGCGCGGCGCGCGCGATGTTCTGCACAACAATTCCCATCGATCGGTCTCCTGGCGGCAAGCGGCCAATTGCTGATGCCTCAGCGCCCGGGCGAAGGGAATGAGAAAGTCTGGCTTGGTGATTAGTTTTTGCTAAGATTGCCGCATGGAAATCTCGCACCTCAACCTGCGTCATCTCGCCGCTGCCGCCCAGATCGCCAGACTTGGAACGATCAACGCTGCCGCCCAGGCGGTGAATCTTACCCAGCCCGCCATAACCCAGGCCTTAGCCCGCCTTGAAGGCCAGCTCGGCGTTCCGCTGTTCGAACGGCGGTTCGACGGCATGGCCCCGTCCGCCGCAGCCGAGGTGTTCGTTCCGCGGATCGAGGCCGCGCTTGCCCATATCGCCAGCCCGCACGTCACGATGGCGCGGCTGCGCGCCCTGCTGGCCCTGGCCGACGCGGGCAGTTACGCTGGCGCAAGCGTGCAGACCGGGCTGTCGTTGCCATCGCTCCACCGCGCCGTGACCGACCTGGCCCTGGCGATGCGGCGCACCCTGGTGCAGCGGCGCGGCAAGATCGTCGTACTGACCGACAGCGGCGCTCAGCTTGCCCGCGCGTTTCGGCTTGCCCGGGTTGAGCTGGCGACCGGCCTGTCCGAGATCGAGGCGCTCAAGGGGCGCGAGACCAGGCGCATCGCGATCGGGGCGATGCCCCTGTCGCGGGCAAGGATCCTGCCGTCGGCCGTCACCCGCTTCCTGCGGCGCCATCCGCATGTGCGGATCGCGATCGTCGAAGGGTCGCGTGCGGAACTGGTCGAGCCGCTGCGAAACGGGGCGATCGACCTGATGGTCGGCGCCCTGCGCGAACCGCTGGTGGAGACGGACCTGACACAGCAGCCGCTGTTCACGGACCTTCCCGCCGTGATTGGACGCCGCGACCATCCGCTTGCCGCAAGCAGCCCCGGACCAGTCGACCTGGCCCGCTATCCATGGACCGTATCGGCAAAGGGCTCGCCCCTGCGCGACAGCTTTGAGCGCTTCTTTGCCTTGGCCGATGTTCCGCCGCCAGCGGTCCCGATCGAATCCGGATCGGTCATGATGATCCGCCAGATCCTGATCGACAGCGATTTCCTGACCATGCTCTCGCCCGAACAGCTCACCGTGGAGCTGGAGGCGGGATGGCTGACGAAGATCGCGGCGCTGCCGCAATCACTGGGGCGCACGATTGGTGTCACGACCCGCGCCTCGTGGCGACTGACCCAGGTGCAAAGCGAATTCATGACTGACCTGGCGGCGATCGCCGCTGAAATGGGCTGACGACTACGCCGCCTCGAGCAGCATGGTGGCACCGGCCGTATTCGAAATCGGCAGGTGATAGTTGCGGTGGATCTCGCGCGCGGTTGGCCCCAGGGCACCGCGCGCGGCGATCCAGTTGAGCACTTCGACGCCCTGGGTCCCGGCCTGCCGGACGATCTCGTGGATCGAATTGCGCGTCAGCGCATCGGGATCGGCGGCAAGGTTGTCCATGCAGAAGGTGTCGTAATCCCGGTTCATGAAGCCGGCACGTTCGCCGTCCAGCTGGTGCGACAAGCCGCCGGTGCCGATGATCACGATCCGCTCGGCTTCGCTCCATGCCTGCAGCGCGCGATGCACCGAACGCCCCAGGTCCAGGCACCGCTTGGCGGAAGGCAGGGGGTGCTGTACGGTATTGATCCCGATCGGCACCACCCGAACCGGCCACTGCACCGCATCGGGCCAGGCCAGTTCGAACGGGATCGACAGCGCGTGATCGACCAGCATTTCCTGGCAGGTGACCGGGTCGAACGCGTCCCCCACCAGGTGTTCGATGATGTGCCAGCTGAGCGCAGCGTGCCCTTTCATCGACTTGTAGACCGGAAGCTCCCAGCCCTCGTCGGCGTTGTGATATTCTTCGGCTGCACCGACCGCAAAGGTCGGCATCTTGTCGAGGAAGAAGTTGAGTCCGTGGTCGTTGGAGAACGTCACCGCGACGTCCGGCTTCGCCTGCGCCAGCCATTCGTGCACCCGCGGGAACCCGTCGAAAAACGGCTTCCAGTAAGGATCGTTCTGGGATCCGCGATGGATCGCCCCGCCGATCGAAGGGACGTGGCTGGTGAAATAGGCGCCGACGATTTCGGCCATGGCAGATCTCCTTTGAATGGCCGCTCAGGCCTGATCGAGCAACATTTGCTTGAACGCGGCGACGCTCATCCCGGTCTGCAGCGAACCGACATCCTGGACGTTGAGGCCGAAAATTCCGGCAAGTTTGGCGAGGTAGTAGATGTTGCCCCCCGCCGCGATCATCCCGAGCACGTCGCGCCGGGCGACGGCATCGCGCTGTTCGGAGGTCAGTTTGAAGCTGGCGCAATAACCCGCTTCGTCGTCGAGAAAGGCCTGGCGGTTTTTCGCATCGTTGAACGAGTAACACATGGCGTTTAGCGCATAGCCTTTGCGGGCGGCCTGTCCGTCGAACAGCGTCGTGCCCGGAATGGCCTGGCCGGGTTCACCGATCATTGATGCAATCGTCATGGCAGTCTCCTTGCAGCAGCGACTTTTCGCCCAATCTTGAGGCCCAACGTTGATCTCGATCAACCTGCCCGACGGCGATTGACCGACGTTCGTCATTTCAATGATGATTAGCTTCAGCTTATTGACCCGAATGAGTTCCGATTTGTGATCGCAGGGTCAGCGGGTCAGGACGAATTCGTGCAGATGGACGTTGCCCTGATCGGCTTTGGCGAAGCCGGATCGACCTTTGCCCGCGCCGCGGGCTGGGCAAGGCGCGCCTGTGCCTTCGATGTGCTGCCTGCGCGGCGCGCGGTCATGGATGAATTGGGCGTCACCGCCGCGGCAGCGGCGCGGGATGCCCTTGCGGGTACTTCGCTGGTCTTGTCGCTGGTTACCGCCGATCAGGCGCTTGAAGCGGCCCAGGACTATGCACCGTTCCTTATCGCCGGCACGCTGTGGTGCGACATGAATTCGGTCGCGCCCGAAACCAAGCGTGCAGCGGCGGCGGCGGTCGAAGCGGCGGGTGGCCAATACGTCGATGTCGCGGTGCTCGCCCCGGTCGAACCGGCGCGCATGGCGGTCCCGCTGCTGATCTCCGGACCGTCGGCCGAAACGGCGCAGCAGCGCCTCGCCGGCCTGGGCTTTTCGAACGCGCGGATCGTTGGCGGCGATGTCGGCCGGGCCAGCGCGATCAAGATGATCCGCTCGGTCATGGTCAAAGGGATCGAGGCCCTGACCGACGAGATGATGGCCGCGGCCCGTGCCGCCGGGGTCGAGGCCGAGGTACTTGGCTCGCTCGACGCCAGCGAATTGGCGCAGCCGTGGGCCAGGCGTGCGGCGTACAATCTCGAACGCATGGCGGTGCACGGCGCGCGCCGGGCGGCCGAGATGGAAGAAAGTGCCAAGACTCTCAGCGCGCTGGGGGTTACCCCGGTGATGACCCGCGGCACAGTAGAGCGCCAGCGCGACGCGGCAGGAAAGAACCCAGCATGATCATCGATTGCCATGGCCACTACACCGTCCTGCCCCAGGCCCACGATGCCTGGCGCGAGGCGCAGAAGGCGGCGTTCAAGGCGGGTCAGCCGGCCCCGCCCTACCCCGCCATATCCGACGACGAGATCCGCGAGACGATCGAGGCCAACCAGCTGCGCCTGATCACGGAGCGCGGCGCAGACATGACGATTTTTTCGCCCCGGGCCAGCGCGATGGCACCGCACGTCGGCGATCAGTCTGTGGCTGTCCAGTGGGCGCAGGTCTGCAACGACCTGATCGGCCGGGTCGTCGGGCTCTATCCCGAGGTCTTTGCCGGGGTCTGCATGCTGCCCCAGTCGCCCGAAGCCGACCTGACCAGTTCGATTGCCGAGCTGCGCCGCTGCGTCGAGCAAATGGGCTTCATCGGCTGCAATCTCAATCCCGATCCGGGCGGCGGACACTTCACCCATCCGCCGCTGACCGATCCGTACTGGTTCCCCTTCTACGAGACGATGTGCGACCTCGATGTCCCGGCGATGATCCACGTCTCGGGCAGCTGCAACCCGGCGATGCACGCCACCGGGGCCTACTACATCGCCGCCGATACCATTGCCTTCATGCAACTGCTGGAAGGTGACCTGTTCGGCCGTTTTCCGAATCTGCGCTTCATCATCCCCCACGGCGGCGGCGCGGTGCCCTATCACTGGGGGCGCTACCGGGGCCTTGCCGACATGCTCAAGAAGCCCGACCTGTCGACCCATCTGATGAACAACGTGTTTTTCGACACCTGCGTCTATCACCAGCCGGGGATCGACCTGCTGGCCGACGTGATCGAAAACAAGAACATCCTGTTCGGCAGCGAAATGGTCGGCGCGGTGCGCGGCATCGATCCGACTACGGGTCATTATTTCGACGACACCAAGCGCTATGTCGACGCGCTCGACATTTCAGATGCCGCGCGCCATGCGATCTTCGAGGGCAATGCCCGGCGGGTCTTCCCGCGGCTCGATGCGCAGCTCAAGGAACGCGGACTATGATAAGTTGCGTCACCCCGGCGAAGGCCGGGGCCCAGACCCAAACCAGAAATTTCGACGCTTCGCGGCATCCTGTGCCGCGCTGGGTCCCGGCCTACGCCGGGATGACGGAGGCTGCATGAGCGAAGACATCCACGCCTACCTTGCCGCGTTCGAGGACATCCCGGGGACCAAAGTCTATACCGCGGCGCGGGCGCGGAAGGGCTATCACCTCAACCAGTTCGCGATGAGCCTGATGAAGGCCGAAAACCGCGAACGCTGGAAGGCCGGCGAACGCGCCTATCTCGACCAGTGGAAGCTCAGCGAGGAACAGAAGGCCGCCGTGCTGGCGCGCGATTACAACCGCATGCTCGAGCTGGGCGGCAACATCTATTTCCTCTCCAAGATCTTCTCGACCGACGGGATTCCCTTTGCCGAGGCCTGCTCGACCATGACCGAAATGGCCTTCCCCGAATACCGCCAGATGATGCTCGACGGCGGCCGTTCGCCCGAAGGCAACCGCTCGATCAAGGGGAAGTACTGACATGGCCCGCATCACCGCCGGGGTCGGCTCCAGCCACATCCCGCTGCTCGGGGTCGCGGTCGACCAGGGCAAGACCCGCGACGACTATTTCGGGCCGATCTTTGCCGGCTACGACTGGACCCGCGCCTGGGAGGAAGCCGAAAAGCCCGACGTGGTCGTGCTGGTCTACAACGATCACGCCAGCGCCTTCGACGCCAACATCATCCCGACCTTCGCAATCGGCTGCGGTGAGCATTACAAGCCTGCCGACGAAGGCTGGGGGCCGCGCCCGGTGCCCGATGTCGAGGGCCACGCCGATCTGGCCTGGCACATCGCCCAGTGCCTGATCCTTGACGATTTCGACATGACGATCATCAACGAGATGGACGTTGACCACGGGCTGACCGTGCCTCTTTCCATGATGTTCGGCCAGCCGGAGAAATGGCCCGCCAAGGTCATTCCGCTGGCGGTCAATGTGGTCACCTACCCGGTCCCATCGGGCAATCGCTGCTGGGCGCTGGGCGAGGCGATCAAGCGCGCGGTCGAGAGCTATCCCGAGGACCTCAAGGTCCAGATCTGGGGTACCGGGGGGATGAGCCACCAGCTGCAGGGCCCGCGCGCCGG
>JBJTLX010000136.1:0-15255 GCA_046063245.1 Novosphingobium sp. | reverse complement strand
GTCGAGTCGGTTTTGCGGCCAGACGAGTCCGGCGCGCGTTCGGGCGGCGCCAGCGGGGCCGAAAAACTTTCCGCACCCGCCCCCCTTGCCGCCCCCCCAACCCCTCGCTATAGGCCGCGCTTCGCCGCTGCGATCCGGAGACGTGGGTGAGTGGCTGAAACCAACGGTTTGCTAAACCGTCGTACTGGTAAATCCGGTACCGAGGGTTCGAATCCCTCCGTCTCCGCCATCCTTTCCCGCTTCCTGCATCGCTTGACAGGCGCCGGGCGGCCCGGTTGAACCGCGCGCAGAGGAGAATCCAGCATGTCCGACGCCCTTCCCGGTGCCCGAGAGCACATCGAGACTGCCCGCGCGCAGGCCGGCGTTATCGCCGATCTGCCTGTCGGCACCGCGCTGCTGCCGGTCGAGCGGGTCGGGGTGCTGGGTGCGGGAACGGTGGGCGGCGGGATCACCATGAACTTCCTCAGCGCCAGGATTCCGGTGACAATTGTCGAGCGCGAGCAGGAGGCGCTCGACAAGGGCGTCGCAACGATGCGCCGCAACTATGAGAACGCGGTCAAGCGCGGGCGGATGACTCAGGACGAAATCGACGCGGCGATGGGCCGGCTGACCCCCAGCGTGGCCTTCGACGATCTCGGCGCCTGCGACCTGGTGATCGAGGCGGTCTATGAGAACATGGACCTGAAGAAGGACATCTTCACCCGGCTCGATGCGATCGCCAAGCCGGGGGCGATCCTGGCGTCGAACACCAGCTATCTCGACATCGACGCAATGGCCGCGGTGACCACGCGGCCCGAAGCGGTGCTGGGCACGCATTTCTTCTCCCCCGCCAATGTCATGAAGCTGCTCGAAGTGGTGCGCGGGGCGAAGACCGGCGCGGCGCAGCTTGCCACGGTGATGGCGCTGGCCCCCAGGATCGGCAAGATCCCGGTGGTTTCCGGTGTGTGCCACGGTTTCATCGGCAACCGCATGCTCTCGCCGCGCCAGGTCCAGGCCCAGGCGATGATCATGGAAGGCGCCGCCTATAACGAGATCGATGACGTGCTGCTGGAATTCGGCTTTCCGATGGGGCCGTTCCAGATGAGCGACCTCGCCGGGCTCGACATCGGCTGGCACCGCGACCCCGCCCGGATCGAGACGATCCGCGATGCGCTGTGCGCCGCGGGGCGCTGGGGCCAGAAGACCGGCAAGGGCTATTACGACTACGATGCCGAGCGCAAGCGCACCCCTTCAGGCGAAGTGAAGGCGATCATCGCCGACTTCGCGCAGCGCAGCGGCAAGGCGCAGCGCGTGATCGGCAAGGACGAAATCCGCGAGCGGCTGCTCTATCCGATGATCAACGAAGGGGCGAAGATCCTGGACGAGGGCATGGCCCAGCGCCCCGGCGACATCGATACGGTCTGGCTCAACGGCTATGGCTGGCCGGCCTGGACCGGAGGGCCGATGTACTGGGCCGATCACGTCGGGCTGGGCGAAGTGGTCGCCGGGCTCAAGCGCCACGGGCTCGAGGTTGCGCCCTATCTGCAGCGCAAGGCCGACGCAGGCGAAACCTTCGGCGGCTAACCCCGGCCCAGCCCTGCACCTTGTCCATGCCGCTATGCAGGCGGCAAAGCGCTGATATAGTGCCGGCAATGGGAGACGGGGTTCTGCAATTGGCGCCGCAACGCGCGCCGCGCAGCCGGGCGCGGTTCGAGCGCAAGCGCGAGGAGATCCTCGACGCGGCGGCCCGGCTGGTGATCAGCCGCGGCGTGCGCGGGGCGACCCTGCTGGAAGTGGCCCGGGCGGTCGATCTCAACACAACCAGCGTTACCTATTACTTCCGGCGCAAGGAAATGCTGGCCGCGGCGGTGTTCGAACGCTCGATCGAGCGGCTGCGCGCCATGGTGGTCGAGGCCGGGGCCCAGGCCAGCCCGCGCGAACGCGTGTTCCGTCTGATCCGGCTCCACGTCGAGCTGCACGCCGCGGTGATCGCCGGCACGGCCAAGCCGCTGGTCACGCTGTCCGACATCCGCACCCTCGACGAAGACCTGCGCCGCCCGCTGCTCGATCTCTATCTCGACGTGTTCCGCACAGTGCGGGGATTCTGGGGCGAAGCCGCGCAAGGCGCATACAAGGATCGCTGCACCGCGCGGGCGCACATGCTGCTGGAAGTGGTGTTCTGGCTGCCGGTCTGGCTGGCGCGCTTTGCGATCAACGATTTCGGCCGGGTCGGCCGGCGGATCTGCACGATCCTGGATGAAGGGCTGGCAGGCCCGGGGACAGAATGGAACCCGCGCCTGTTCTCGGAGGACGAGATCCGTGCCGCCATGCCCGGACAGGACGCGGGAGCCGAGAGCTTTCTGCGGGTGGCGACCCGGCTGATCAACGAGAGCGGCTATCGCGGCGCGTCGGTGGTGCGGATCGTCGAGCAGCTCAATGTTACCAAGGGCAGCTTCTATCATCACCTCGACGCCAAGGACGATCTGGTGCTCGAATGCTTCCGGCAAAGCTACAAGCGCGTGGCAGTGGCGCAGTGGCTGGCCCACCGCGACGGGGCCAACGAATGGCAGCGCCTGTCGTGGGCGGTCGCCACGCTGATGGACATCCAGTTCCACACCGACTGGCCGTTGACCCGCACCACCGCGCTGCAATCGCTGCCGGAGGAATTGCGCGCCGATGTGGTCCAGCGTTCCGACCGCATCGCGCTGCGCTTCATGGGCACGCTGGTCGACGGGGTGCGCGACGGCACGATCAATTGCGTCGATCCGATGATTGCCAGCCAGCTGATCCTCTCGACGCTCAATTCCGCCTATGACCTGCGCGGCTGGGCGGCGCGGCTGCCGCGCGGCAAGGCGATCGAACTCTACGCATCGACGCTGGCGGTGGGCCTGTTCGATCGCTAAGGCGGCCCGGCGTGAATCGGGGGGGCCGGGCGGGTCTCGCCGCATTGCACCCCGGCGCAAGTGCAGCAGACGAGGATCAACCATGACAGTCGGAGACCTGATGGCCGAAAGCGGCGTCGCCTTCGGAACCAGCGGCGCGCGCGGCACGGTGATCGCGATGACCGACCGGGTCTGCCACGGCTATGCGGCGGGCTTCCTGCGCTATCTGGAGGGTCTGGGTGAGTTTGCCCGCGGCGGCAAGGTTGCGCTGGCCGGGGACCTGCGCCCCAGCACCCCGCGCATCCTGGCTGCCTGCGCCGCGGCGGTGCGCGATCTGGGCGGCGAGCCGGTCTATTGCGGGCTGGTTCCGACCCCGACCCTGGCACTGCACGCCTTTGCCGCGGGGATCCCCTCGCTGATGGTCACCGGCAGCCACATTCCCGCCGACCGCAACGGGATCAAGTTCTACCGCCCCTACGGCGAAGTGCTGAAGGACGACGAGGCCGGAATGATGGCCCAGCCGGTCGCGGTGGCGGGCCGGACCTTTGCAGAGGACGGCGCACTGGACGCCGCGGAAGGGCTGCCACCGGTCACCGACATCCTCCCGCCCTATGTCGCGCGCTACCGCGATGCCTTCGGTGCAGACGCGCTACGGGGCAAGCGCATCGGGGTTTACCAGCACTCGGCGGTCGGCCGTGACGTCGTGGTTTCGATCCTCGCGGCGCTGGGTGCGCAGGTCACCCCGCTGGGGCGGTCGGCGGTGTTCATTCCGGTCGATACTGAAGCCGTGCGCGATGAAGATGTGGCGCTGGCCCTCGGCTGGGCGGCGGAACATGGCTTCGACGCAATCGTTTCGACCGACGGCGATTCGGACCGGCCGCTGCTGGCCGACGAGCGCGGCGAATGGCTGCGCGGCGATGTTCT
This sequence comes from Novosphingobium sp., assembly GCA_046063245.1. Classification (GTDB taxonomy): domain Bacteria; phylum Pseudomonadota; class Alphaproteobacteria; order Sphingomonadales; family Sphingomonadaceae; genus Novosphingobium. Next base: position 11,470 of record JBJTLX010000136.1, on the reverse strand, counting down.
GGGGGTGCTCTGCGCGCGGCAATTGCACGCCGACCGCGTCGTCACCCCGGTGTCGAGCAACACCGTGCTGGAAGAAACCGGGGCCTTCGCGGTAACCGCGCGGACCCGGATCGGATCGCCTTACGTGATCGCCGAAATGAACGCGCAGATCGCGGACGGCGGGACGCGGGTCTGCGGCTATGAAGCCAACGGCGGCTTCCTGCTGGGCAGTGACCTGGCGCTGGCGCAGGGGCCGCTGGGCGCGCTGCCAACGCGCGATGCGGTGCTGCCGGTGCTGGCGACAATCATCGCGGCAGGGAGTCAGCCGATCTCCGCTCTGGTCGGCGCCCTGCCTCTGCGTGTCACCTACAGCAACCGGATCGAGGCCTTTCCGACCGCAACCAGCCGCGCAATCCTGGCCAAGCTGGAAAGCGGCAGCGCGGCAGAGCAACTGGCGCGGATCGAGGCGGCGTTTGGCGCAGTGGCCGGCACCCCGGTGCGCACCGACAGCACCGACGGCCTGCGCATCACCTTTGCCTCGGGCGATGTGATCCACCTGCGCCCATCGGGCAATGCCCCCGAACTGCGCTGCTATAGCGAGGCGCAGAATGGCGACCGGGCTCGGGACTTGAACGATCAAGCCTTGGCCGTCGTCCGCGACACGCTGGCACTCGAAGTCTGATCTTTAGCAGATTGGCTGCGCAATCAGGCCGCGCGCCCCGTCCTCTACGGCCAATGCCTGGAGCCCGGAAGCAACCGCGCAAGACCCTGCCGGAACATCCACGCCCCTGACCGAGGCGCCCGCCGTCTGCGGGATCACCAGCAGCGCTTTCTTTCCAAACTGTGCGCGCGCCTCGGCAGACAGGGGACCGTCATATCGGGTCAGGCGGAACAGCGGGCCATCGACCAGAGCGACTTCGCCGCGATCCGGCACATGGCGGCGGCGCGGATCGGCATAGGGCTCACCCCTGGCAACGCCCATCCCTTCGTTGAGGTGCAGCGGGCGCGGCCGGCCATAGTCGTAAAGGCGATAGGTGATGTCGCTGTTCTGCTGGACTTCGATCAGGCCGACCCCGGCGCCGATCGCGTGAACCGTGCCCGCCGGGATATAGAAGAAATCGCCGGGCCTCACCGGAAACCACGTCATCAGCGCTTCGATTGTGCCATCGGTGGCCGCCATGCGCATCTCGTCCGCCCTGATTGCCTGGTTGAACCCGATCCCCAGCGTGGCGCCCTCGTCCGCCGCGACGACCAGCCAGCATTCTTCCTTGCCCTGTTTGCCCAGCCCGACAGCGACGGTCTGGGCGTCGTTGGGGTGGACCTGGACCGACAGCTTCTCGCTGGTGAAGATGTATTTGACCAGCAGCTGCCCGAGCGAGGTCGGCGGTTCGAACCAGACCTCACCGATCCGCTGGCCGGCCGGGGCGGCAAAGGGCGCGGGCAGCGCATCCCTGCCCCACGGCTTTTCGACCATGCGGACCGGCAGCACCGTCATTGATTGGCGGCCTTGAACAGCTTGCCGACCTTCTGCGCGCCGTCAGCCGTGGTGACCAGAATATCATCGCCGTCGACCACCACGATCACGCCTTCCAGCCCGATCACCGATACGTGCGGCCCGTCGCTGTCGACCAGAACATTGCGGCAATCGACCAGCTCGACGTCGCCGCGGCTGGCATTGCCGCTTTCGTCGCGCTCCAGCGCCAGGTGCAGCGCCTGCCAGTTGCCGATGTCGGACCAGGCCATGTCGGCGGGGACCATCGCGGCGCGGTCGGTGTTTTCCATCACGGCGTAATCGACCGATTCGCTGGCGATCCGGGCAAAGGCTTCGCCGTCGGGGTGGAAGCGCGCGCCATCGCTGATACCGCCGGCGACGGCATCGCGCGCCGCGGCCAGGATCGCCGGGCGGTGGCGGCCGAGCTCGGCCAGAAAAGCCGAAACCTTGAACGCGAAGATGCCGCCATTCCACGCATAGCCGCCATGATCGAGGAACTGCTGGGCCCGCGCCAGATCGGGCTTCTCGACAAAGCGGGCAACGCGAAAGCCGCCATCGCCGATCGCTTCGCCGCGCTCGAGGTAGCCGAAGCCGGTTTCCGGCGCAGTCGCCTCGATCACGAACGAGACCAGCCAATCGTCCTGCGCCAGCCGCGCGGCGCGCAGCGCAGCGGCGCGGAAGGCACCGGGATTGCCGATGTGATGATCGCTGGGGCAGACCAGCATGATCGCGCCGGCGGGCAGCCGCAGCGCGGCCAGCGCAATCGCCGCCGCGGTGTTGCGCGCCGAGGGCTCGACGATGATCGCCGCCCCAGCTGCGTTCAGCTGCGCCTCGACATGATCGAGGTGCGCCCGCCCGGTCACCACCACCGGCGCGGCAAAAGCCTGCGGATCGCCGCAGCGGCCCAGCGTCGCTTCGAACAGGGTGCTGTCGCCGACCAGCGGCAGGAACGGCTTTGGCTTGGTCGCGCGGCTGCGCGGCCACAGCCGGGTGCCGCTCCCGCCGCACAGGATGACCGGATGAATCGCGCAATCTGCCGTCATGCTGCTCTCTTCGTTGTGTGCGACGCTCGGTCCGCCAGCCGGTTCCTAATCAATCGGGGCCGCATCATCCACCGTCTTAGCGCGCGATCGTTGCCAATTGATGGCTGCCATTGCGCTGACACGGCCCGCGCGGCTAAGGCCGGGACTGTCCTATGACCGATCAGCCCCCCGCCCCCGGCCCGCTTGCAGGCATCCGCGTCCTCGATCTCAGCCGCGTCCTGGCCGGGCCATGGTGCGCGCAGATGCTGGGCGACCTTGGAGCCGAGGTGATCAAGGTCGAACAGCCCGGCCAGGGCGACGATACCCGCCGCTGGGGCCCGCCGTTCCTGGCCGACGGGTCGCGCGATTCGGCCTATTATCTCTGCGCCAATCGCAACAAGCGCTCGGTTGCGATCGACATCGCCAAGCCCGAGGGCGCGGATCTGGTCCGCCGGCTCGCCGCCAGGGCCGACATCGTGGTCGAAAACTTCCGCGTCGGCGGTCTGGCCAAATACGGGCTCGACTACGCTGCGCTCAGCGCGGTCAAGCCCGACCTGATCTATTGCTCGATCACCGGATTTGGCCAGACCGGCCCGGACCGCGACAAGGGCGGTTACGACTTCCTGATCCAGGGGATGAGCGGGGTGATGAGCGTCACCGGCCGGCCCGACGACGAACCCGGTGGCGGCCCGATGAAGGCGGGGATTCCGATCACCGACCTGTCGACCGGGCTCTATGCGACAATCTCGGTGCTCGCCGCGCTCAACCACCGCAACCGTACCGGCGAGGGCCAGCATATCGACCTGGCGCTGCTCGATGCCCAGGTCGCGCTGCTCGCCAACCAGGCGTCGGGCTGGCTCAACGGCGGGCTGGAGCCGCGCCGCATGGGCAATCAGCATCCGACCATTGCCCCCTATCAGGACTTCGCCTGCGCCGATGGCGAGATCCTGATCGCACTGGGCAACGACCGCCAATTCGCCGCGCTGTGCGCCGTGCTGGGCGTGTCCGAACTCGCCGAAGACGGGCGCTTTGCCGTGTCGGCCGAGCGCAGTGCCAACCGCGAAGCGCTGTTCGCGGTGATCAAGCCGATCATCGGGCGCTGGACTTGCGATGCGCTGATCGCCGCGCTCGATGCGGCCAAGCTGCCCGGCGGCAAGGTCAACACCATCCCCGAGATCCTCGATCATCCGCAGATCGCGGCGCGCGGCATGGTCCATGACCTCACCCGCAACGATGGCACCCCGGTCAAGGTCGTCGGCTTTCCCGGCAAGTTTTCGCGCAGCCCGGCCAGCTATCGCGTGGCCCCGCCCCGTTCGGCGCAGGATACCGCCGCGGTGCTGGGCGCCGAGCTTGGCCTGAACGCCGACGACATCGCCGCGCTGGTCGAAGCCGGCGTGGTTGCCGAACGCTTGTGACACCGCTAGACAGACAGCCATGACCCAGCCGCCCGACAGCACGCTCGACAACCAGCTCAAGCAGGTGCTGCGGCACTTGCCCGCGCCGGTCGGGATCGTTTCAAGCTATGATCCGGAAACCGGCGAGCCGGTCGGGCTCGCCATGTCGGCGCTGATGCCGGTCAGCCTGGAGCCCTGTTCGATGGCGATCGCGATCAACCGCGCCGGATCGGCGCATGACGCGATGATCCGCGCCGGGCGCTTCTGCATCAACCTGCTCGACAGCCCGCGCCAGGATGACCTGACGCCGTTCGCCAGCTTTGCCGGACGGGCCGACCGCTTCACCCATCCCGACTGGCACCAGCACGGCCCGGTGTGGTTCATCAGCGGCGCCCCCGCCAACATCTTCTGCGACGTGCGCGAACGGTTGTCCTATGGCACCCACGACCTGCTGATCGGCGAGGTTTATGACTTGATCTCGACCGGCGGCGACGATATTCTGGGCTGGGCCAACGGCGCGCTGGGCCGGCTTTCGCCGCTCGATCGGACCTAAGCCGCAGGGCGCTTGCGCTGCAGCCCCGATCGCTTGCAGCTGGCAACCAGTTCGCCGCGCTGGTTCCAGGCCTGGTGCAGGAAGGTGACGATCCCGGCATCGGGGCGGCTTTTCGATTCGCGCAGGTCCAGCACTTCGGTGACGATGTTCAGCGTATCGCCGACGAACACCGGCCTTGGAAAGCGCACCTCATCCCAGCCAAGGTTGGCCACCGCGGTGCCCAGCGTGGTATCGCCGACGCTGACCCCGACCATCAGGCTGAGCGTGAAGCACGAATTGACCAGCACCTGGCCGTATTCGCTGCCCTTCATGTACTCGGCATCGAGATGCAGCTGCGCCGGATTGTGGCTCAGCGTGGTGAACAGCAGATTGTCGGTCTCGGTGACGGTGCGGCGGATCGCATGATCGAAGCGCTGCCCCACCGCCAATTCATCGAACCACAACCCTGCCATCGACCATCTCCCCGCGATGCCCAGCCCCTAACAGCGCGGCCAAGGGAATGCCACCCGACGCCGTCTTGGAAACGTTCCCAAGAGGATCGGGGAAATCATACGTATGCGACTGGACTTCGCCGCCCCGCGCGCCATGAATGCACTCCATAACAATTTTGCGATAAGGGGAGAGGCGGCATGGCTGCACCGATTACAGGCTCGACCGCACCGGGATCGGGCGGCGGGAAAAGTTCTGCCAGCACCACCACGGTCCTGCTGCTGGTCTTCGCCGTGTTCTTCATCCTGGGCGGGGTGACCAATATCAACGACCTGCTGGTCGGCAAGTTCAGGCCGATGTTCCAGCTCAGCCATGCCGAGGCCAACCTGGTGCAGATGGCGTTCTTCATCGCCTATGCCGCCTTTTCGATTCCGGCGGGCATCATCATGAGCAAGCTGGGCTATATCCGCACCTTCGTGCTGGGCTTCGTGATGGTCGCCGCCGCGGCGCTGCTGTTCATCCCGGCATCGGCCAATGCCTCGTTCGGCGGGTTCCTGGCGGCGCTGTTCTTCATCGGCGCGGGGATCACCGTGCTGCAGGTGGCGATGAACCCGGTGATCACCACGCTGGGGCCGACCGAAACCTCGCACAGCCGGCTGACCTTTGCCCAGGCGTTCAATTCGATCGGCGTCACGCTGATGGTCTATGGCGGGGCCAAGGTCCTGCTGGGTGATGCCAAGCCGATCGACGCGGCGACCGCCTCTGCCGCAGAAATGCAGGCCTACCGGGTCGAACAGGGCGCTTCGATCGGCCATGCCTATATGTGGCTGGCGATCGCCATGCTGGCCATCGCCGCGCTGTTCTGGGTGTTCCGCGGCGCGCTCGACGGGGCCAAGACCGAACAGACCAAGGTTGCCGGAACGCTTGACCTGCTGCTGACCAACCGCCGCGTCCAGCTCGGCGCGCTCTGCATCTTCACCTATGTCGGCGCCGAAGTGGCGATCGGTTCGAACATGATCGCCTATCTGGGCGAGCAGAGCGTGATGGGCCTGGGTCTGGAAGCGGCGGGCAAGCTGGTCGCCTTCTACTGGGGCGGGGCGATGATCGGGCGGCTGGTCGGCGGCTTCATCCTGCGCATGTTCAGGCCGGGCCGCGTGCTGACCGCCTATGCCGCTGCGGCAATCGGGCTGATCGCGCTGTCGGGCTTCGGCATGGGCGCGGTATCGGGCTGGGCGTTGATCCTGGTCGGCTTCTGCAATTCGCTGATGTTCCCGACGATCTTCAGCCTTGGCACCGAAGGCCTGGGCGAACGCGCCCCGCAAGGGTCGGGCATCCTCTGCACGGCGATCGTCGGCGGGGCGCTGGTGCCTTACCTGTTCGGCACCGTTGCCGACATCACCGGCAACATCCGCATGGCGCTGATCGTGCCGGTGATCTGCTATGCGATCATCGCCAGTTTCGGACTGTGGGCGGTCAAGAACCCCAGTTCGGCCAGCGCCGCCTAGGCATTTCGTAACCGGGCGGTGCCGCTCAGGCCCGCCCGGTTACGCTGGCCAGCAGCGCCGGGTCGATCCCCTCGGCGCGCCATGCCGCCTTCCAGCGCTCTTGCGCCGGGGTATCGAAGACGATCTGCGTACGGCCCTGCGCCGCGAACCAGCCGTGGCGGATCATTTCCGCGTCGAGCTGCCCGGCATCCCAGCCGGCATAGCCCAGCACCATGACAAAGCGGCTTGGCCCCCGCCCCGCAGCGATCGCCGCCAGGACATCGCGCGACATGGTCATCGCCCCCAGCGCCCCGGCGCCGACGGTGGCGCGCGAGGTCCAGTCGGGGCTGTGCAGCACGAAGCCGCGCCCGGTCTCGACCGGTCCGCCCAGCAGCACCGGGTCGTCCGGCGCCGCGCCGGGCTCGATCCCCAGATCGGCCAGCACGGTGTGCACCGTCACCCCCTGCACCGCCGCCCCGATGCCCAGGTCAAGCGCACCCTTGGCATCGTGCTGGATCATCGCGATCACGGCGTGGTCGAAGCGCGGATCGCCCATGCCCGGCATGGCCAGCAGCAGGCGTCCGGCAAGATAGGTCGGCTGGGTCATCGCGGGCGCAGGGTGTCACGTTCGCCAGCGACTTTCCAGCCGGATGCAGTGCAATCTGGCCGCGATGCGGCTCTGGCCTTGCCTTTCCGGCGATTCCTGTTTAGGGGCGCGCGCTTCAACCGACACGGATGAATTGCTGCTTGCGGTGATTCTCGGGATCGGCCTGGCCAACTAGGGCTGCCATGGCGGATCGGACGTGTCTTCGAACAGGAGACGAAAATGCCCAAGCTGAAGACGAAGAGCGGCGTGAAAAAGCGCTTCAAGCTCACCGCCACTGGCAAGATCAAGCACGGCGCGGTCGGCAAGCGCCACCGCCTGATCAGCCACAATGCCAAGTACATCCGCCAGCATCGCCGCACCGACACGATTTCCGACGCCGACGCGAAGGTGATCAAGAAGTGGGCGCCCTACGGTCTGGGCTGAACCTAGCTGGTCCCGCACAGCGGGATCGCTTCACGGATATTCGGAGTACTAAGATATGGCACGCGTCAAAAGGGGTGTAACCACCCGCGCCAAGCACAAGAACATTCTGGAACAGGCCAAGGGTTATCGCGGCCGCCGCAAGAACACCATTCGCGTTGCGCGTCAGGCGGTCGAAAAGGCCGGCCAGTACGCCTATCGCGATCGCAAGGTGAAGAAGCGGACCTTCCGCGCCCTGTGGATCCAGCGCATCAATGCCGCGGTCCGCGCCGAAGGCCTGACCTATTCGCAGTTCATCCACGGCACCAAGCTGGCCGGGATCACGCTGGACCGCAAGGTCATGGCCGATCTGGCGATGAACGAAGGCGGGGTGTTCACCGCGGTGATCGCCCAGGCCAAGGCCGCACTGCCGGCCTGAGCCGCAGCGCAGCAACGCCTGACAAAAAGGGGCGCGAAGGGCACCGCTCTTCGCGCCCCTTTTTTTGTCCAGAATTGGACGGCCGGTCGGCAAACGCGCTTGTGGCGCGTGTCAGCTTCACGCAAGATGCCGCAGCAGGGCGATTCCGGCCCTGGTTGAGTTGGGGCACTTTCTGAATGCAGCCGCAGTTTGCCGGCGATGCGGTTGGCGTGCGCTTTTTCATGCCTTCGCCCGCGCTGGCGCCATACGTCTCGACCTATTACCTGACCGAGGTCAGCGTGCCCGATGGGACGGCGATCGCCGATTACCTGCACCCCGAATGGGGCAACCTGCGCTTTGCCCGCAACGACAGCTGGAAGGCCGCCATCGGTGCCCAGCCGCTGCGCATCGCGCCGCGCTTCATCGCCTCGGGCCCGTCCAGCCATTGTTCGCACTTCGTCACCGGAACGGCGCGGATCTGGGGAATCGGGATCCTGCCGCTGGGCTGGGCGCGGTTCTTCGACGCGCCGGCTTCGGTTTATGCCGATGATTTCGTCGATGCCGCGGCCGATCCGGTGTTCGCCGGGCTGGCCGGCTTGCCCGACCACGCCTTTGCCGACGCGCCCGACCCCGCGGGCGAAGCGCGGCGGATCGATGCCTTCCTGCTGGATTACCTCGCCGCCCGCCAGGCCCATCCTGACGAAGCGCGAATTCGCGCCGCCAACGCCGCGCTGGTCGATCAGGACGTCGCTGCGGTGACCGATCTGGCCGCGCGGATCGGCACCTCGCCGCGCTCGCTCGAACGGCTGTCGCTGCGCGCCTTCGGCTTTTCGCCCAAGCTGCTGCTGCGCCGCCAGCGGTTCCTGCGCAGCCTGGCGCAGTTCATGCTGGATCCCTCGCTGACGTGGATTTCCACGCTCGACTGGCAATATGTCGACCAGGCGCACTTCGTCCGTGATTTCAAGCGCTTCATGGGGATGAGCCCGAGCGCCTATGCCGCGCTTGACCATCCGGTGCTGCGCGCCGCCGCGCGGGCCCGGCTCGCCGCGGCGGGAGAGGCGGTCCAGGCGCTGCATCGCCCGGGCTGACTTGCGCCTTGCCAGCACAGGCAGGCTGGGGCAGGTTTGCCCGATCAAACCAGGGGTAACCTTCGGTGTCGCCAGACGTTTCGATCACGGTGCGGTTCCATCCGCCGCCCGAAGACCTGCGCCGCTATTTCACCACGTTTTACGTGACCGAAATCGTTGTGCCCGGCGGCCAGCAGGTCGAAGACGCCCTGCAGCCCGAATGGGCCGGGCTGCGCTTTTTTTCGGGCGCAACGCCGCAAGCCTGGGTCGACCCGGGCGCGGCGGTGTCCGGTGCAGCCTTCATCGCCACCGGCCCCAGCAGCCTGCCTTGCCACTTCCGCCTGGGCACCACCCGCTTCTGGGGGGTCGGCCTGTTGCCGCTGGGCTGGCACCGTTTCGTCGGCAAGCCCGCGGCAGACCATGCCAACCTGGTGGCCGACGGGATGCACCATCCCGGTTTCGCGCCGTTCAGGTCGCTTGCCGCCACCCTGTTCGACGACCGGGCGGACGAGGCGGCCGAGCTTGAACGGATCATCGGCTTCTTCCGCTTCTTCCCGGCCGCGTCGCTCGATGACGAAGCGCGGATCGTCGCGATCCATTCCGGGCTGGTCGATCCGCGGGTCGATACGGTTGCCAAGCTGGTTGCCCATGTCGGTGCCGGCCAGCGCACGGTCGAGCGGCTGTGCCGGCGCGACTTCGGCTTCTCGCCCAAGGTGCTGCTGCGCCGCCAGCGCTTCATGCGCAGCCTGGCGCAGTTCATGCTCGATCCTTCGCTCAAATGGATCGGCGCGATCGACGGACAGTATCACGACCAGGCGCAGTTCGTCCGCGACTTTCACCAGTTCATGGGCATGACCCCGCGCGCCTATGCCGCACAGCCGCACCCGGTGCTCGATACCTTCATGCACGAGCGGGCGCGGATGCTGCGCGCGGCGGTGCAAACGCTCGATTCCCCCGACGGCGCCGCGCCCGACCCGGCCTGAGCCTTCGGGCCGCGCGCTTTTTCCGTTTTGCAGGCGCGCGCGCTCTGGCTAAAGGCGCGCTTTCACCCCGCCAAGGAACGGACCCCAGACCAGTGGACTATGCAGCAACCCGCGAACAAGCGCTGGCGCAAATCGCCGCCGCGCAGGATTTGGGCACGCTGGAGACGCTGCGGGTCGGCTTTCTGGGCAAGCAGGGATCGATCTCAGGCCTGCTCAAGACGCTGGGCGCGATGTCGGCGGAAGAACGGCAGTCGACCGGCCCGCAGATCCATGCGCTGCGCGAAGCGGTGAGCGATGCGCTGGCCGCACGCAAGTCCGCGCTCGACCAGGCCGCGCTCGACACGCGCCTGGCCAGCGAAGTGGTCGACCTGACCCTGCCCGCGCCCGAAACCCCGCGCGGCTCGATCCATCCGGTCAGCCAGGTGATGGACGAACTGGCCGAGATCTTCGCCGACATGGGCTTCGCCGTCGCCACCGGTCCCGAGATCGAGGACGACTGGCACAATTTCACCGCGCTCAACATGCCCGAAACCCATCCGGCGCGGGCGATGCACGATACCTTCTACTTCCCCGACCGCGACGGCGAAGGGCGCGAGATGCTGCTGCGCACCCATACCAGCCCGGTGCAGATCCGCGCGATGATCGCGCAGGGTGCGCCGCTGCGGATCATCGCCCCGGGCCGGGTCTATCGCAGCGACAGCGACGCCACCCACACCCCGATGTTCCACCAGGTCGAAGGTCTGGTGATCGATCGCGGGATCACGCTGGGCCACCTCAAGTGGACGCTGGAGACCTTCCTCAAGGCCTACTTCGAGCGTGAGGACATCGTCCTGCGCCTGCGCCCGAGCTACTTCCCCTTCACCGAGCCGTCGGTCGAAGTCGACGTCGGCTTCGCTCTAATGAACGGCAAGCGCGTGCTCGGCGGCAGCGGCGACGCGCCTGGCCACGGCTGGATGGAGCTGCTCGGTTCGGGCATGGTCAACCGCAAGGTGATTGCCGCGGGCGGGCTCGATCCCGACGAATGGCAGGGCTTTGCCTTCGGCGTCGGGGTCGACCGGCTGGCCATGCTCAAATACGGGATGGACGATCTGCGCGCCTTCTTCGACGGCGACGTGCGCTGGAACGCGCACTACGGCTTCAATCCCCATGACGTGCCGACACTTTCCGGCGGCGTGGGAGCAGGCGCATGAAGTTCTCGCTCTCGTGGCTCAAGGATCACCTTGAAACCGACGCCTCGGCCGAAGCCATTGCCGAAAAGCTCAGCGCGATCGGGCTCGAGCTCGAAGGCCTCGAAGACCCGGCAGCCCGGCTGGCCGGGTTCAAGGTCGCAAAGGTGCTGACCGCCGAACGCCACCCCAATGCCGACAAGCTGCAGGTGCTGACGGTCGACGCCGGCGATGGCCAACCGCTGCAAGTGGTCTGCGGCGCGCCCAATGCCCGCGCGGGTCTGGTCGGCGTGCTCGGCCTGCCCGGCGCGGTGGTTCCGGCGGGCGGGTTCGAGCTGAAGAAAAGCGCGATCCGCGGGGTCGAATCGAACGGCATGATGTGTTCCACGCGCGAGCTGGAACTGGGCGACGATCACGACGGGATCATCGAACTGCCTGCCGATGCCCCGGTCGGCACGGCCTTTGCCGACTACCACG
>JBJTLX010000135.1:0-5576 GCA_046063245.1 Novosphingobium sp. | reverse complement strand
CGCCCCTTGGCGTCGGGTGTGCCGACATAGATCCGCTCGTCCAGCCGGCCCGGGCGCCGCAGCGCCGGATCGACCAGACCTGGACGTTTGGTCGCGCCGATCAGCACCACGCTCGACAGTTCCTCCATCCCGTCCATTTCGGCCAGGATGGTGTTGACCACACGCGCGGTCACCTGCGGTTCGTTGGCACCCGAGCCGCGGGCGGGCACCAGGCTGTCGATCTCGTCGATGAAGATCACGCAGGGCGCGACCTGGCGGGCGCGCTGGAACAGGCGGGCGATCTGCTGCTCGCTTTCGCCGTACCATTTGCTGAGCAGGTCGGACGACTTGATCGCGATGAAGTTGGCCTCGCTCTCCTTGGCCACGGCCTTGGCCAGCAGGGTCTTGCCGGTGCCGGGCGGGCCATAGAGCAGGAAGCCCTTGGCCGGGCGGATGCCCAGGCGGCGGAAGGCGTCGGGGTTCTTCAGCGGCAGCTCGACCCCTTCCTTGAGCTTGTCCTGCGCCTCGTCCACCCCGCCGACATCGGCCCAGCCGACGTTGGGGACCTGGACCATCACTTCGCGCATCGCCGATGGCTGGACCCGCTTGAGCGCGTTGAGGAAGTCTTCGCGGGTAACCGTGAGTGCTTCGAGCACTTCGGCCGGGATGGTCTGCGCTTCCAGATCGAGCTGGGGCATGATCCGCCGCACCGCGTCCATCGCCGCCTCGCGCGCCAGAGCGCCCAGATCGGCGCCGACGAAGCCGTGGGTGGTGCGGGCCAGTTCGTCGAGATCGACCCCGGTCAGCGGCATGCCGCGGGTGTGGATCCCCAGGATCTCGCGGCGGCCTTTCTCGTCGGGCACGCCGACCACGATCTCGCGGTCGAAGCGGCCGGGGCGGCGCAGCGCCTCGTCGATCGCGTCGGGGCGGTTGGTGGCGGCGATGACCACGATGTTGGAGCGCGCCTGGAGCCCGTCCATCAGCGTCAGCAACTGGGCGACAAGGCGCTTTTCCGCCTCGCCCGGGGTGCCCGAACGCTTGGGCGCGATCGAATCGATCTCGTCGATGAAGACGATCGAGGGCGAGGCCTTTTCGGCCTCCTCGAACACCTCGCGCAGCCGCCGTTCGCTTTCGCCATAGGCGCTGCCCATGATTTCGGGGCCATTGATGGTGAAGAAGCTGGCTTCGCTTTCATTCGCCACGGCGCGGGCCAGGCGGGTCTTGCCGGTGCCCGGCGGACCATGCAGCAGCACCCCCTTGGGCGGATCGACGCCGAGCCGGGTGAACAGTTCGGGATAGCGCAGCGGCAGTTCGACCATTTCGCGCAGCTGGCGGATGGTATCGCCCATCCCGCCGACGTCGTCGTAGTTGACATCGCCGCGCGATCCGCGGGCTTCCTCGAACTCCTCGCGCAGCTCGACTTCGGTGTTTTCGTCGATGTGGACGATGCCCTTGGGCACGGTCGACACCACAGTCAGGCGGATCTGGGTGAGGGCAAAGGCCGGGGCGTTGAACATCCGCGCGACCTGCGGCGGCATGTCGCGGACCTGGGTCTGCCCGGTGGTGGCAACCAGATCGCCGGCGACCAGCGGACGCTGGAAGAAGTTGCGCTTGAGCGCCTGGCCGGGACCCTGCAGCCGCATTTCGCGCTGCGCCGGGGCAAAGATCACGCGCTGCGCCGGGCGCGATTCGGCCTTGGCGATCTGGACGTGGTCACCCGAACCGACTTCGGCATTGGCGCGCTGCAGCCCGTCGAGGCGGATCACGTCGAGCCCTTCGTCCTCGGCATAGGCCAGCACCACGCGCGCCGCGGTGCTGCGCTTGCCGACGATTTCGACCACGTCGCCTTCGGTCACGCCCAGCGCGGCCAGCGCGGTCTTGGGCATGCGGGCGATGCCCTGGCCGCTTTCTTCCTGGCGGGCGGCGGCGACCTGCAGCCTGACGGCCTTGTCCTTGACGGCGGCGTCTGCAGCGTTGGCCATCGTTCGTGCGTCCTGTGCTTACGGGAACCCGAGTCCCCTTGAGAACGGCAAAGCTAGGAACTGGCCGGGGCAATTGCAAATGCCGCCGGGCCGGTTAGGCGCGAAACCCGCGCCGACAAGGGTGGGCTGGCTGCTCCCACGCGCGATAGCGCTGGGCAAAAAAAGACCCGGACGTTGCCGGCCGGGTCTATGAAAGTTTTTGGGAGAGGATGCCTGAAAGGCAGGCTCTAAGTGCGCTTGCGGCGAAAATTGTGCAAGTGCGAAAAGCGCATTTCATGTTGCATAATTTGCAACTTCTGTTCACCCCCGCTCAAGGACGGCGGAATTTCAACACAAACCTGTCAGTCTTGCCGCGCACTGCGGGGTCGAAAACGTTCTTGTCATAGGCATCATCGCTGCGTCGCAGCATCGCGCTTTCGGCCACCAGCACAAATCCGACGGCGGCCATGTCGGCCTTGACCCGTTCGGGATCGATGCGGTGCAGCTTTTCCACCAGGGCGCGAGTATCGCCGGCCGGACCGGCATGGTCGATGATCACCACGTGCCCGCCGCGCTTCACCGACTGAAACCAGCCGGTCAGCACCGCCGGCACCTCGACCCGCGGAAAACTGTACTTTTCCGATTCCCAGTAGAGGTCGTGATAGTTGAGGTTGATGAACAGCAGGTCGGCGCTGCGGGCCGGGAACGTGGTTGCCCCGACGGGCTGCAGCACCTGGCTGACATTGCGATGCGCCGCCAGGATCGGGGCCCAGGCCTTGGCATCGTTGAAGCTGGGCGGATCGCTGGCATAGACTTTGCCGCGCGGACCCACCGCGCGGGCGAACAGTTCGGTCCAGTATCCCGATCCAGCCATGAAATCGATCACCGTCTGCCCGCGCCCGACCTTGGCGAAATCGAGTACTTCGGCGGGCATGCGCGAGACATCGAGCGTGCGGTTCTTCTCGCCGCGATCTTTGGCGGCGACCGCCGCGGCATAGTCGGCGGGCTTTGCCGCCAGCGGCGGGCTCAGCAAGAGGGCCGATGCCGCGGCGGCAAGGGCGGTCAGGTTGCGCAGGCGGATCATGGCGTCTCTCTCCGTCGGATCAGGGTTGCAACCTAGATCCCACGCGCGCCGACCGCCAATTGCAATCGACCAAAGGCCGACGCCGCCCGGTCAGTGCGCGATCAACAATGGCGGCGCGGCGGCGTCGTCGAGAAAATAGCGCGTCACCCCGCCGAACAGGAACTCACGCACCCGGCTGTGGCTGTAGGCACCCATCACCAGCAGCTGTGCACCGCGGGCACGGACTTCACCGGCAATCGTCTCCTCGACCGAGTTGGCCTTGGCCAGTTCGGCCAGGTCCGCCTTGATCCCGTGGCGCGAAAGATAGCGCAGCGCTTCGGTTGCGGGGAAATCGCCGTTCCGTTCCTTCGCCACGGTGATCACGGTCACCGCCGGGCAGTCCCTGAGCAGCGGCACGGCGGCGCGCATGGCATGCGCCGCCTCAAGCCCGCCATCCCAGGCGATCGCCGCGGCCCGCAGCGGCAGGTCGAGCGGCTTGCCATCGGGCACGGCCAGCACCGGTGCACGCGATTCGAGTGCCAGGTCACCGCAATAGCCGCAGCCGCGCGACACGATCACCAGGTCCGCCAGCCGCGCCGCATCGGCCATCGCGGCGAGCGGTTCGGTTTCGTACTGGACGACATCGAACGGCACGTCGTCGGCTTTGAGGCGGTCGGCGAAGGTCGCGGCCAGCGCATCGTCCTGGGCCAGGGCATCGTCCAGCGCCTCGCGCGCGACATAGCTGCCGCCATAGGGATCGACCGTGACATAGCGGCCGACCGGGGTGTCGATCAGCAAGGTCAGATGGCCGTCGCTGGCGCGGGCGATGTTCATCGCGGTGTCGAGGCGCGCGGTCATTCCGTCATCGCGGCCGGTCTGGATCAGAATGGAACGCATGGCATGTCCTCCGTTATGCCGCGACGCTGCGCCCCGATCGCCCGTCTGTCCATGATCTGCGTCAATCATCGCGGCTTGCCCGCAGCGCGCGCATGGGCCACGGATGCCGGTACCAAGCAAGGAGCAAGCACGCCGTGACCGCACGCCGTTTTGAAGCCGTGATTTTCGATTTCGGCGGGGTCGTCACCGCCTCGCCGTTCGAGGCGTTCAACCGGCTTGAGGCGGAGCGCGGGCTGCCGCGCGATTTCGTCCGCCGCGTCAACGCCGCCAATCCCGACGGCAACGCCTGGGCGCTGTTCGAACGCGCCGCGATCGATGCCGCGACCTTCGATGGCCTGTTCGCGGCGGAAGCCGCAGCACTGGGCCATCCGCTGGAAGGATCGGCGGTGCTGGCAGTGCTGTCGGGATCGATCCGCCCGGCGATGGTCACCGCGCTCGACCAACTGGCGCAGGCCGGTTTCCGGCTCGCCTGCATCACCAACAACGTCCCCGCCGGCCACGGCGCGGGGATGGCGCGCAGCGGCGATGCCAAGGACGCTTACGAACAGGTCTTCGCCCGGTTCGAACATGTCATCGAAAGCAGCAAGGCCGGGGTGCGCAAGCCCGATCCGCGGATCTATCAGATGATGTGCGACAGGCTGGGGCTGGAACCGGCGGCCTGCGTCTACCTCGACGACCTGGGGATCAACTGCAAACCGGCGGCGCAGTTGGGGATGCACGCGATCAAGGTCAGCAGCGGCGAACAGGCGCTGGCCGATCTGTCGGCGGTGCTGGGTCTGCCGCTGGGCTGACGGTTGCGCTGCGTGCAACTGGCGCGGCGCTTGTTGCAATTGCCACAAACCTGCGCTTGACGTAGCGGCAACGCCCAAGAACTGGGGGAGCAGCGATGCAAAAGATCTATCCCGATGCCAAGTCCGCGCTCGATGGCCTGCTGCGCGACGGCCTGCTGATCGCCTGCGGCGGTTTCGGCCTGTGCGGCATTCCCGAACGCCTGCTCGATGCGGTACGCGATGCGGGGGTCAAGGACCTGACCTTTGCCAGCAACAATGCCGGGATCGACAACGAAGGCATCGGCAAGCTGCTGCGCACGCGCCAGGTCAGGAAGATGATCAGTTCCTACGTCGGCGAGAACAAGGAGTTCGAGCGCCAGTACCTCTCGGGCGAGCTGGAGGTCGAGTTCTGCCCCCAGGGCACGCTGGCCGAACGGATGCGCGCCGGCGGGGCTGGCATTCCGGGCTTCTACACCAAGACCGGGGTCGGCACGCTGGTGGCCGAGGGCAAGGAAACCAAGGTCTTCAATGGCGAGGAATATGTCCTTGAACAGGGCATCTTCGCCGATCTCGCGCTGGTCAAGGCGTGGAAGGCGGACGAAACCGGCAATGTCGTGTTCCGCAAGACCGCGCGCAATTTCAACCAGCCGGCGGCGACCTGCGGCAAGGTCTGCGTGGTCGAAGTGGAAGAAATCGTGCCGGTCGGCAGCCTCGATCCCGATTGCATCCACTTGCCCGGGGTCTACGTCCAGCGGCTGATCAACGGCAGCCCCTATGACAAGAAGATCGAATTCCGCACCGTGAGGGAGGGCTGAGCCATGGCATGGACCCGCGATGAAATGGCCGCCCGCGCCGCCCGCGAACTGAAGGATGGGTACTACGTCAATCTGGGTATCGGGATCCCGA
>JBJTLX010000134.1:0-12496 GCA_046063245.1 Novosphingobium sp. | reverse complement strand
CGAATCGCTGCGCCGCGCGCAGGCTGCGGTGGCCGAAGGGGCTTTCGCGGCCGAGATCGTGCCGGTCACGGTCACGAGCCGCGCCGGCGAAAGCGTGGTCGATACCGACGAGGCCCCGGGCAAGGGCCGCCCGGACAAGATCCCGACGCTCAAGCCCGCTTTCGCCAAGGACGGCACGATCACCGCCGCCACCTCCAGCTCGATTTCGGACGGGGCTGCGGCGCTCGTCCTGACCCGCGCCAGCGAAGCCGCGGCCAAGGGCCTGACGCCGGTCGCCACGGTGGTCGCGGTGGCCGCCCACGCGCAGGAACCCAAGGACTTCACCGTCGCCCCGGTCGGCGCGATCACCAAGGTGCTGGACCGCGCCGGTTGGGCGCTGGGCGAGGTCGACCTGTTCGAAGTCAACGAAGCCTTCGCCTGCGTCGCGATGTTCGCGATGCACGATCTGGGCATCCCCCACGACAAGATCAACGTCCACGGCGGTGCAACCGCGCTGGGTCATCCGATCGGCGCATCGGGCGCGCGGATCGTCACCACGCTGATCGCCGCGCTCAAACGCCACGGCAAGACCAGGGGCGTGGCAAGCCTGTGCATCGGCGGCGGTGAAGCCACGGCGGTCGCGGTGGAGCTGCTCTAGATACGGTACATTTGTGCGACAATTGGCGACACGAAACCGCCAATTTCGGGGCATTCAGTTATCTGCGGTTCATTTTCGCGGGCATACTTCTCGGCCCGCCGATCACCTCGCGGTCGGCTCGATCCACAAGGAGTATGCCGCATGAACCGCACTCTGCTCGCCTCGCTTACCGTCGCCGCCCTCGCCCTGCCCGGGATCGCCCAGGCGCACACCACCAAGGCCGAACTGCGCCACGATGTCCGGTCGGTCCATCAGGAACGCCACGAACTGACCCGCGCCCGCCATCACGGCAATCCGGCCAAGGTCAAGGAAGAGCGCCGCGAGCTCAAGGGCGCCAAGCGCGAGCTGCGCGAAGATGCGCGCGACTTCCGCAAGACCCATCGTCGCTGAGCGCCACCATGTGGAGCGGCGGGCAGCCTCAGGGTTCGCCCGCCCCCCACAGCCGGTCCTGACGCACATAGCCGGCACGCTCGGCAATCCTGACCTGGCACCAGCCCTGGTCGCAATCGCCCAGCAGCACGACCACGCCCTTTTCCACGCGCCACAGCAGCCTGGCATCGGCCGCGCCCTTCTCGCGCATTTCGGCCAGGCCCTGCCCCTTGACCATCGCGCTGCGCTGACGGGTCAGAAAGCGCGCCAGCATCCAGCCGCGCGCGCCATCGGGATCCTCGACCAGACGCCAGCCCTCCATCGTGCGCAGCACCTTCATCGGCAGCTGCGGGCGGTGATAGACCCATTCGATCTTGTAATCCTCGCCCGGTCCGGCGCGCATGTTGACCTCGCCCGCTCGGATCGAGGCCCAGTACGGCGTCTTGACCTCATCGGCTGCCGCGGCAGTGGCGGTAAGGCAGGCAAGCAGGGCGGCGCAAAGGAGCGAGAGGATCTTCATGGCGGGTGATTCTCCGATAGCGCCAGCAGGGGCTGCGCTTCAAGCCGCTTGACCGTCCCGCAACGGGAGGCTTAGCGACAGGCCATGACTGTCGTTACCGAAACGCCCGGCCAACGCCGCCTGCCCGACCGGCCGCGGGTCCATGTCACCCGGCGGCTGCTGCCCTCGGTCGAGGCGCGGATGCACGACCTGTTCGACGTCGTCCTCAACGAAGCCGACCGCCCGCTAAGCCGCGAAGAACTGATCGCCGCGATGCAGGGCAGCGACGTGCTGGTGCCGACCGTGACCGACCGGATCGATGCGGAAATGCTGGACCAGGCGGGCGACCGGCTGGGCCTGATCGCCAATTTCGGCGCCGGGATCGAGCATATCGACCTGCACGCGGCGCGGCAGCGCAAGATCATCGTCACCAACACCCCCGGCGTCTTTACCGACGATACCGCCGACCTGGCGATGATGCTGATCCTGTCGGTGCCGCGCCGGCTGGGCGAAGGCAGCCGCCTGGTCCGCGACGGCAAGTGGACCGGCTGGGCGCCCTCGGCGATGCTCGGCCGCTGCATCGGCGGCAAGCGTCTCGGCATCGTCGGCATGGGCCGGATCGGCCAGGCCGTGGCCCACCGCGCCCGCGCTTTCGGGATGGAGGTGGTCTACCACAACCGCCACCGCTTGCCCCCCAGCATCGAGAACATGTTCGGCGCCAGTTACGAGCCCGATCTGGAAAAGCTGATCGCCGAAGCGGACATCCTCACGCTGCACTGCCCGGCCGGGGCGGATACCCACCACCTGCTCAACGCCGCGCGGCTCGCCGAAATGAAGCCCGGCGCCTATGTCATCAACACCGCGCGCGGCGATCTGATCGACGAAGAGGCATTGATCGCCGCGCTGCAGGAAGGCCGCATTGCCGGGGCCGGGCTCGATGTCTTCGCGCGCGAGCCGCAGGTCGATCAGCGGCTGATCGACCTGCCGGGCGTCATCACCCTGCCCCACCTGGGCAGCGCGACGATCGAAGGCCGCGCCCATGCCGGGGAAAAGGTTGTCGCCAACATCCGCTTCTGGGTCGATGGTCACCGCCCGCCCGATCAGGTGCTGGCCGGCTGGGTGTAACTCGGCGTCGGCGCAAGATCCGGTCGCCTCGCAGCTTGCCGGGGATGCAATCGTTGCTCTATGGCCCCGCGCGAGGAATCGCGTCGGCTGCGGCCGCGCCCGGGGGGAGAACCGATCCAATGCGCAAATTTGCCGCCGTCTGCACGGCTGCCACGCTTCTGCTGATGCCGACCCTGGCCTTGGCGCAGGAGGCCGCCGACGACGTCGCCGATAGCGGCGATACGGCGTGGATCATGATCTCTGCCGCGCTGGTCCTGCTGATGACCATGCCCGGCCTGACGCTGTTCTATGGCGGGCTGGTGCGGGCCAAGAACTTCCTTTCGGTGCTGGTCCAGGTCGGCGCCATCGCCGCGGTGGCCTCGCTGCTGTGGATCGTCGCGGGCTATTCGATCGCGTTCGGGGCGGCGGGCAATGGCTGGGTCGGCGGTCTGGGCAACGCGATGCTCAGCAATCTCGGCAATGTCCGCGCCGATACGCTGGTGCCCGAAAGCGCATTCGCCCTGTTCCAGATGACTTTTGCCGCGATCACCCCGGCGCTGATGGTCGGCGCCTGGTTCGACCGCGCCCGGTTTGGTTGGACCGTGGCATTTTGTGCCTTGTGGGGATTGCTGGTCTACGCGCCGGTGGCCCACTGGGTGTGGGGCGGCGGCTGGCTGGCCAGCGCGATGGGCACGCTCGATTTCGCCGGCGGGATCGTGGTCCACACCACCGCCGGGGTCTCGGCGCTGGTCGCCGCGCTGCTGCTGGGCAAGCGTCAGGGCTTTCCCAGAACCTTGATGCTGCCCCACGCGCCCTCGCTGACCATGGCCGGGGCGGCGCTGCTGTGGGTCGGCTGGTTCGGTTTCAACGGCGGCTCGGCGCTGGCCGCAAACGACGATGCCGCCAGCGCGATCATCAACACCCACGTCGCCGCCTGCATGGCGGCGCTGGTCTGGCTGCTGATCGAGCGGTTCACCGTGGGCAAACCGACCAGCGTCGGCTTCGCCACCGGCGCGGTTGCGGGGCTGGCCACGGTTACCCCAGCGGCCGGGTTCATCTCGCCCGGCGCGGCGATCGTGTTCGGTGCGGTGGCTGCAGCGGCCTGTTACCCGATGATCCAGTTGATCAAGCAGCGCCTGAAGATCGACGATTCGCTCGACGTCTTCGCGGTCCACGGGGTCGGCGGGATCATTGGTTCGTTGCTGCTCGCGGTGTTCCTCTCCCCCGCGCTGGGCGGAACCGGCTATGCCGAAGGCGCGACCATGATCAGCCAGTTCGCTGCCCAGGCGGTTGGCGTCGGTGCCGTGGCGATCTGGTCCGCGGTCGCCAGCGCGGTGATCGCCGTGCTGGTCTCGCTGCTGTTCCCGATGCGGGTCAGCGAGGACGACGAACGCGAAGGGCTCGACCTGTCGAGCCACGGCGAGCGGGCGTGGGAGTTCGATTGAGCCGTTTTCGCGCGGCTCAATCCCCCGTCAAAATCCGATCCACCAGCTGCTTCACCGTGGGGGTGAAGTTGTTCGAATAGAACGGGTCCTGCTTGAAGCGGTAGGCGGCGTGGCCGGCGAACATCAGGTTCTGGTCGATCGGCCCGCCGTGGGCGATGTCCTGCAGGGTTTTCTGGATGCAGAAGCTGCGCGGATCGGCGAGGTAGCCGGTGGTGTAATCGTCATGATCCTTCCATGACGAGAACCCGCAGTGCGACAGGCAGCCCATGCAGTCCTTCTGGTCCTGCTGGATCATCGCGCGCTCGGCCGGAGAGACAAACACGATCGTATCGTCGGGGGTGCGCAGCCCTTCGGTATGGCCGTCGATCACCCAGCCGCGGGCGCGCTGGAGATCGCGCGGGGTGACCCAGAAGTTCTTGCCCTTGACCCCGACGTCGAGCCGCACGGTATGATCGCCCGCCTCGACCTTGGAATAGGGAATCTGCCGCTCGCTGCGCGCCTCGAGGCTGCGCAGGAACGGGTTGCGCACGGCCGAGCTGTAGAACCCGGTCGGCGAAAAGCGGTGCAGCAGCACGTCGCCCGGCTCGATGTCGCGCAGCGCGTCTTTCCAGCCTTGCGGGATCGGGCTTTCCTCGGTCAGTAGCGGCCGCGTGCCGTACTGGAAGGCGATCGTGCCCAGTTCCGGATTGTCGATCCAGTTGTCCCATTCGCGCAGGAACCAGACCCCGCCGGCCATCACGATCGGCACGGTATCGGCAATGCCTTCGCCCCGCATCACGTCGCGCAGTGCCTTGACCCGCGGATAGGGGTCCTCGGGCTTGAGCGGATCTTCGGCGTTCGACAGGCCGTTGTGCCCGCCGGCCAGCCACGGATCCTCATAGACCACCGCGCCCAGCAGGTGCGGGACCTTGTGATAGGCCCGCTTCCACAGCGCCCGGAAGGCGCGCGCCGAACTGATGATCGGCAGGTACAAGACGTTGTAGCGCTCGGCGATTTCGCTGAGCTTGTAGGGCATGCCGGCGCCGCAGGTGACCCCGGTGACCATGCCTGGCGTGGCGGCCAGCACGCCCTCGAGGATCTGCTGGGCGCCGCCCATTTCCCACAGG
This sequence comes from Novosphingobium sp., assembly GCA_046063245.1. Classification (GTDB taxonomy): domain Bacteria; phylum Pseudomonadota; class Alphaproteobacteria; order Sphingomonadales; family Sphingomonadaceae; genus Novosphingobium. The sequence goes on along the minus strand of JBJTLX010000134.1, from coordinate 7,336 downwards.
ACGTTGATGTTGATCGCGCCCTTGCCGCCGGACAGCTCGTACGCCCGCTTGACCTGGGCGACGGCCCCGTCGATCCCGTAGCGGATCAGTTCTTCGTGCCGCTCCTTGCGGGTCAGCGCTGCGTAGACCTGGGGGACGATCTTGCCCTCGGCGTCATAGCTGTCGGCGTTGACCGCGCTGACCGTGCCGATCCCGCCGGCCGCCGCCCAGGCGCCCGAGCTCATGTGGTTGGTCGCCGAAACGCCCTTGCCGCCTTCGACCAGCGGCCAGACTTCGCGTCCGCCGTAGAGAATGGGCTTCAGCCCCTTGAATGTCGCCGCCCCGGTCATTGTTTTGCTGTCTTTCCCTTGGCCGCGGTACACGGCTTGATTTCGGCGCGCTCGGGTCGCGGCCCAACCGCCTCGAACTGCGCATAGTAACCCTTCAATTCGGGTTTGCGGACAAATTCCACAAGCCGAAAGCCCACCGCATTGAATTCGCAGAACAACAATGCCGGCGGCATGCCATGCTGGTCGGCCGGGCGATCGGCATCGACCACGATCACCTGGCCGCGCTCGCGCAGCGCCGGGCGCATGTGCCACAGGAAGGCGTAAGGCTCGCCCACCTCATGGTACATATGGACCAGGAAGATGCGGTCGAAGCTGTTTTCGGGCAGGCGCGGATCCTCCGCCGCCCCGACCTTGATCGAGACGTTGTCGAGCCGCTCGCGCTCGACCCGCTGGCCCAGCCGCTGCATCGCCTCGGCATCGATGTCCTGGGCGAGGACGCGGCCCTTCGAGCCGACCCGTTCAGCCAGGCGCACGGTGTAGTATCCCTCGCCCGCGCCAATATCGGCCACGGTGGTGCCTTCCTTGATCGCAGCCAGGTCCATGACCACCCTGGCCTCGCCCAGATCGTCACGCTGGTCTTCGGTGCTGAAGGCGTTGGAAATGACCGACGAGACCGGACGGTCGGGCTTGGGGAAGCCGCGCGCGCCTTCGCTCCGGCCGGCGTCGGGATCGGCGCGGTTGCATGCGGCCAGCGCCAGCAACAGGGCAAAGGCGGCCCCGCGCCGCATCAATCGACGTCCTCCACCACAACTTTTTCGCCGGTCACGCGCTGCGCCAGGGCAGCCGCCATGAACGGATCGAGCGCGCCGTCGAGCACGTCAGCCGGGGTCGGGCTGGTCACCCCGGTGCGCAGGTCCTTGACCATCTGGTAGGGCTGCAACACGTAGGAGCGGATCTGGTGACCCCAGCCAATGTCGCTTTTCGCGGCGTGTTCGGCGCTGGCCGCGGCTTCGCGCTTTTGCATTTCCGCTTCGTACAAACGCGACTTGAGCATGCCCATGGCAATTTCGCGGTTCTTGTGCTGGCTGCGGTCCTGCTGGCTGGCGGCGATGATGCCCGAGGGCATGTGGGTGATGCGCACCGCCGAATCGGTGGTGTTGACGTGCTGACCGCCCGCGCCCGAGGCGCGATAGGTGTCGATCTTGAGATCGGCCGGATTGATGTCGATCTCGAAGCTGTCGTCGATCACCGGGAAGACCCAGACCGAAGAGAAGCTGGTGTGCCGCCGCGCCGAGCTATCGTAAGGCGAAATGCGCACCAGGCGGTGGACCCCGCTTTCGGTCTTGGCATAGCCATAGGCATTCTCGCCCTTGACCTGGATCGTGGCCGACTTGATTCCGGCCTGTTCGCCCGCCTGGTATTCGATCACGTCGACCTTGAAGCCGCGCTGTTCGGCCCAGCGGCTGTACATCCGCAGCAGCATTTCGGCCCAGTCCTGGCTCTCGGTCCCGCCCGCGCCGGCGTGAATTTCGATGAAGGTGTCGTTGGCATCGGCTTCGCCGCCCAGCAGCGCCTGGACCTTGTCGGCGTCGGCCCGGTCGGCCAGCGCGGCCAGCGCGGCCACGCCTTCGTCGATGGTCGCCTCATCGCCTTCCATCTCGCCCAGCTCGACGAATTCGACTGCGTCGGCCATCCGCGCCGAGATGTCCTTGACCGTGCCGACCGCGGCGTCGAGCCGGCGGCGTTCCTTCATCACGGCTTCGGCCTCTTTCGGACTGTCCCACAGCTTGGGATCCTCGACCCGGGCGTTAAGCTCGTCGAGCCGGCGCAGAGCGCGGTCCCAGTCCAGAAACTTGCGCACCAGGGCCAGTGCCGCTTCGATCCGTTCGATATGAGCCTGCCCTTCGGCACGCATGACAGTCACACTCCGCAAAGGGTGCGGGAAACCCGGCACCGGTAAACCCGGCCCGCTTAGCGCAAGGCTCCGGATTGTAAAGCCGACGCGCCCTAATGCCTGGCGGAAAGCGCGCGCACCGCAGCCAGGGTCATGCGGACATGGTCGCGGAAATCCATGTTGCTGTAAGCCAGCTTGATCCGGCCATCGCGGCCGATGACATAGCTGGTCCGCGCGGTCATGCCGGCAGGAACGCCCTCGCCCTTCAAGGCGACGTCATAGGCCGCCGCGATTGCCGGGGTGGCGATGCCGACGGGGAACTTGTCGCGGCAATGTTCGGTCGAAAACTTCTTCTGGGTCGCCAGGTCATCCGCGGAAAGCCCGATCACGGTCGCGCCGGCGGCGCGAAAATCGGCCATCGCATCGGCAAAGGCGTGCGCCTCCAGCGTGCAGCCCTGGGTGAAGCTCTTAGGATAGAAGTACAGCACCACCGGCCCCTTGCGCAGCGCGGTGCGCAGGTTGAAGGCAAAGGCCTTGCCGCCAAGCGCGCCCTGGGTGGCGAAGGCCGGTGCCTTAGCGCCCTGCGGCAGGTCGGCGGAGGCGGCCGGGGCGAGCATCAGGACGGCCAGGCTGGCGGCGACGGTGCGAAGGATGCGGTGTGTCATCGCGCCATCCTGCGCCAGGCGGGCCGCACTGTCCACGCTATTGCGCTGCCACAGCCTCATCGGCCGCGATCGTCGGAATCGCATCGGGTTCCGGTGCGGTCGCAGCGGCAGGCGCGGCGCCGTGGGTGACGGGCCGACTGGCCCCGCGGCGCAGCGCGGCGATCAGCGCATCGCGCTGCTTGGCCAGATCTTCCAGCCCGTTGCTGCGCTTGGCCTCGGCATCGGCCTTGAAGGCTTCCCAGATGATCGCGGCGCGCGGTTCGTTCGTGGCCAGACCGTCGAACACGCGCTTGCCGCTGACCCGGTCGATCTTGACCATGTGGACGTCGGCCGGGGCGACGAAGGGCCGGCTGTCCCAGCGGTTGCGGGTCGACTGGATGAACTGCTTGAAGATCGGCGCGGCGAAGGTCCCGCCCTGGACATAACCGCCCAGCGAACGCGGCTGGTCGAAACCGATATAGACCGCCCCGACGATATTCTGCGCGCCCCCGGCAAACCACACGTTGGTCGGCCCGGTGGTGGTTCCGGTCTTGCCGAACAGCGGCATCTTGAGGTCGGCCAGCACCACCCCGGTGCCGCGGGTGATCACGCCTTCAAGCATATGCACAACCTGATAGGCGGTGCGCGGATCCATCACCTGCTTGCCGCGCTGTGCCAGCCGGGGCATCGGCTTGCCGTCCCACTGCGCCATGTTGCACTTGTCGCAGCGCCGCGTATCGGCCCGCCAGATCACCTTGCCATTGCGGTCCTGGACGAAATCGATGGTCGAACTGGGGTATTGCAGGCCGTTGTTGGCCAGCGCGGCATAGGCGTTGGCCATCTGCAGCACGGTGGTTTCCCCTGCCCCCAGCGCGAACGAGAGATAGGGCGGATACTTGCCGATGCCGACCCGGTCGATCTGCTTGACCACATTGTCCATCCCGGTGTCGTTGGCGATCCGCACCGTCATCAGGTTGCGCGACTGTTCCAGCCCCCAACGCATGGTGTGGGTGCCGCTGCCGCCTTCGTTGCCGAAATTGCGGAAGCACTTCTGCCCCAGTGCCGCGCCCTGATAGACGCAGAACGGCCCGTCGACCACTTCGCTGGCCGGGGTCATGCCGAAATCCAGGCCGGTGCCATAGACGAAGGGCTTGATCGTCGATCCCGGCTGGCGTTCGGCCTGGGTTGCGCGGTTGAAGCTGTCGAGCCCGGCGTCGAACCCGCCCTGCAACGCCAGTACCCGGCCCGAGCGCGGATCGACCACCGCCATCCCGCCCGAAACCGTCGGGATCGTTCGCACCGCCCAGACATTGCCGGCCGGGGCCACGGCGATCACGTCGCCCGTCTTGAGGCCGTCGGGCACACCGACCAGCGGCGCCTTGGTGCCGTCGACAAAGCCGATCGTCGCCTGGCTGCCCGCGCGACCCAGCACCAGTCCGGTGCGCCAGTTCTGGTAAGTGATCGTCTTGTTGAGCGTTGCCAGCTGGCCCTGCCAGGCGTCGCTGTCGACATCGATGTGCGCGATCGGCCGCGACCAGCCGCGTCCGCCCTGATAGCGCAGCAGTCCGGTCCGCAGCGCGTCCTGCGCACCCTTCTGCAGTTCGGGATCGAGCGAGGTGCGCACCCACAGCCCGCCGGCGTAGATGCTGTTGGGCCCGTCCTCGGCCTTCTCGCCGTACTTGTCGATCAGGCGGCGGCGCACTTCCTCGACGAAGTAGCCCGACGACGGGTCATAGGCTTCGACCCGGCGCGGCACGATGCTGAGCGGCTGGGCCTTGGCCTGTTCGGCCTCGGCGGCGCTGACGACGCCGTTCTTGACCATCTGGTCGAGCACCCAGTTGCGCCGGGTGATCGCTTCAGCCACATGGTTGGCGCGGCCATAGGTTTCGGGCGCCTTGGGCAGGATCGCCAGAAAGGCGTCCTCGGCCAGCGTGAGATCGGCAACGTCCTTGCCGAAATAGGCCCGCGATGCCGCCTGCACGCCGAAACTTTGCCGCCCCAGCGGGATCTCGTTGAGATAGAGTTCCAGGATCTGCTGCTTGGTCAGCACGCCCTCGATTCGCCGCGCCAGGATCATTTCCTTGAACTTGCGGGTGATCGAATATTCGTTGCCGATCAGGATGTTCTTGGCGACCTGCTGGGTGATGGTCGAACCGCCGCGGGCGCGCCGGCCAGATCCGAACTTGGTGACATAATCGAGGACAGCGCCGGCCAGCCCGGCATAGTCGACCCCGCCGTGCGACCAGAAGGTCTTGTCCTCGGCCGAGAGGTAGGCGTTGATCAGCGGCTTGGGAAAATCGACGAAGCGCAACTGGACGCGGCGTTCGCGCGCATAACTGTAGACGATCTCGCCGTTCACGCCGCGCACCATGGTCGGAAGCGGCGGCTGATAGGTCAGCAGGCTGTCGGCCGACGGCAAGTTGCGCGTAACCGTTGCCCAGACGATCAGGTTCAGCCCGACAATCGCCGCCAGGACATAGCCGGCGATGCGGAAACCGCGGCTGGCGTGCCAGCGGCGGACAAACCATTCGCCGTAATGAGTCTGCTGCAGCCGCGCGCCGATGCTGGCCAGCGCGCCGCGGGTGCGGCCCAGCAGCCCTCCGGCCTCACGGCGGATGCGAAGGCGGATCGATTCAGGGTCCTGGCTGTCGGGCATATGAAGAGGGCTCTAGCATGGCGGCGGCGGGCAATGCCAGTCCCCGGACGATGGACCGCGTGCGGGGCCATGGCGGATCAGTATTGCAGCCCCTGGGCCGACCGCGCGGCAGCAGCACGGACCCGGGCAAAATAGGCTTCGATCGCTTTCGCGGTGACCTTGGCAAAGGTCTGCCGGCCCTGCGGCGAGGCCAGCCGCGCGGCATCGTCGGCGTTGCTGATATAGCCGGTTTCAAACAGGACCGAGGCGATGTCGGGTGCTTTCAGCACGGCGAAGGCGGCCGATTGCTCGGACTTTTCGCGGAACGGGATGCGCCCCGCCCCTTCGCGCAGGATCAGGTTGGCGAATTGCTGCGAGCGGGCGAGCGATTCGCGCTGCGACAGGTCGACCAGGATCGAGCCGACCGCGGCGCTGGTTGCGCCAAGATCGACGCCGTTGATGACATCGGCGGCGTTCTCGCGCGCGGCAAAACGGTTGGCCACCTCGCTCGTGCCCTTGTCGGACAGGGTATAGACCGAGGCGCCGTGGGCATCGGCATTGTCGCCGGTGCTATCGGCATGGATCGAAATGAACAGATCCGCGCCCAGTCGCCGGGCGATCGAGGCGCGCTCACCCAGCACCAGAAAACGGTCGTCGCCGCGGGTCAGGGCAACGCGGATGCCGCCGCGCGCGATCAGTTCGTCGCGCAGCGCCCGCGCCAGGGCCAGGGTGACATCCTTTTCCTTCAGGGTGCCGCTGCCCGCGCCGGGATCCTTGCCGCCGTGACCGGCGTCGATCACCACCAGGGGGCGGCTCGCATCCGGCGGACCTTCGACCGGCGGCAGGCCGACCAGGCCGCCGGCCGGAGGCAGTCCCACTTTCACGACATAGTCGAAACCGCGCCCCGGCGCGCCGAACAACCGGTCAACCCCGATCATTGCCGCAAAGACGGCAAGCGGAGCGATGAAGATCAGCAGCAGGACCATCCAGCGGCGCATTGCCCACAGCGCTTAGGGATTCGGTCGCCGCGGCGCAATCGTCAATGGCGGCGGCGCAAGCAACTTGCCGCCATGCCAAACCTTTGCTAGTCCAAGCGCAGCCGGGACAGAACCGTCCCGATCCTTCCGCAAAATGCCCGCAGAAACGGCGTGACGCGGCAAACCGGATCGGCACGCATACCCGGCAAAACTATCCGGCGCATAGGCCGGGATCTGTCAGGTTGATGCTGTAATGAAAAGCCTTTCGTCGTCCACACCGTCGCAGCCCGTCAGGGCGTCGGCGGCTCGGGCGGCCGGTCGTGCGCGCACCTTGTCGCCGCGCCTTTTCCTTGCTGCAGACACGCACCACGCCGCCGGAGCGCACCCGCGCACCGGCATTTCGCACGTTCCCGCCCGCTGCACTGCACCGGGCGACGTTCCCGCACATAGCCGCGCCTCCCACTGGGCCGCCCGTTTCGGGCCGGCCCTGCCACGGCGCGCACGGAGATATACCAATGACAACGCGCATGCTTATCGATGCGCGCCACCCGGAAGAAACCCGGGTGGCGGTGCTAAAGGGCAACCGAATTGACGAATTCGACTTTGAATCGGCCGAACACAAACAGATCAAGGGCAACATCTACCTTGCCAAGGTAACCCGCGTCGAACCCTCGCTGCAGGCGGCGTTCGTCGATTTCGGCGGCAACCGGCACGGGTTCCTGGCGTTCAGCGAAATCCACCCGGACTATTACCAGATCCCCAAGGAAGACCGTGAGGCATTGCTGGCCGAAGAGGCCGCCCATGCCGAGGAAGATGCCGCCCTGCGCGCCATCGCCGAGGGTGAGGAAGACTGCGTTGGTGACGACGAGATGGGCGAAAGCCTGGCCGACGACCTGGCCGGGACCAGCCACGGCCAT
>JBJTLX010000133.1:0-6191 GCA_046063245.1 Novosphingobium sp. | reverse complement strand
GAAAAGGACCTGGGCCGGGCAATCGGCGTTCTCTGCGATCTGCAGGGTCCCAAGCTGCGGGTCGGCCAATTCAAGGATGGCAAAGCCGTCATCCGCCATTCGGGCCACTTCACGCTCGACCGCGACCCCGCACCGGGCGACGAAAACCGCGTCTGCCTGCCTCACCCCGAACTGTTCGGCATCCTGAAAAAAGGTCAGCGCCTGCTGATCGACGACGGCAAGCTGCGGTTGAAAGTGATCGAGGCGGACGAAAACCGGATCTTCTGCTCGGCCGAGGTCGGCGGGGTGATTTCCGATCGCAAGGGGGTCAATGTCCCCGACGCGGTGGTCCCGGTCCCGGCGCTGACCGACAAGGACCGCCGCGACCTGGCTTTCGCGCTGGAGCAGGGTGCGGACTGGATCGCGCTTTCGTTCGTCCAGCGGCCCGAGGACGTCGCCGAGGCGCGCAAGCTGATGGGCACGTCCGAAACCGCGCTGATGGCCAAGATCGAAAAACCCGCCGCGCTTGAGCGGCTGGAAGAGATCATCGAGCTGGCCAAAGGCATCATGGTCGCCCGCGGCGACCTGGGGGTCGAGCTCAACCCCGAGGAAGTGCCGCCGCTGCAGAAGCACATCGTCGCGATGACGCGCCGCTCGGGCAAGCCGGTGGTTGTGGCGACGCAAATGCTCGAATCGATGATCGAGAGCCCGGCCCCAACCCGGGCCGAGGTGTCGGACGTGGCCAACGCGGTCTACGACGGGGCCGACGCGGTGATGCTTTCGGCCGAAACCGCCAGCGGCGCCTGGCCGGTCGAGGCGGTAACGATCATGCACCGCATCGCCGCGCAGGTCGAACGCGATCCCGGCTACGCCGAGCGGGTCCACTTCACCCAGGTGCGCCCCGATGCGACCACCGCCGATGCCCTGGCCCAGGCCAGCGCGACGATTGCCGATACGGTCAAGGTCGAAGGGATCATCGTCTTCACCGGATCGGGCAGCACCGCGCGGCGCGTTGCGCGCGAGCGGCCGTCGGTGCCGATGCTGGTGCTGACCCCGTCGCAGCGCATCGCCCGCCGCCTGGCGCTGCTGTGGGGCGCGCACCCGGTCACCACCAAGGACATCGGCAGCTTCGAAGAGATGATCGCCAAGGGCAAGCGCATGGCGCTGCGCCACGGTTTCGGCACGGCCGGATCGAAGCTGATCGCGCTGGCCGGGGTGCCCTTCGGGACGCCGGGATCGACCAACCTGCTCCACGTGGTGACGCTGAGCGGGGACGAGCTCAAGAAACACAACCCCGCCGAATGAGCGGCAACGGCGGAATCGCGAACGGCGACGCCTGCGTGGTCGTGACCGGCACGCACAAGGGCCGCAGCGGCACGGTCGAGGACTGGCAGCTGAGCAAGACCGGCCACGCCACAGTGACCGTGCGCGACGCGGCGGGCGAACGCTTCAAGACGCTCGCCCGCAACGTGCGCAAGGGGTGATCGTTCAGCCCATCGCCGGCCAGCGGTCTTCGGGGAAATAGGCCCGCTCCGCCCGGTCGATAAATCGGGCCAGATTGTCGTGCGCCGAAATCAGGTCGGGCAATTCGCTATCGAAAAAGCGCGTGGCGCTTCCCGCAAGGACGCCATAGGCGGTGGCATCGACAGCGCTTGCGTTATCGCCGAACAGCCAAGGCTTGTCACCCAGCAGCGCCGCGACAGCGGCGATATCAGCAGCCGCGATCTGCATCAACTCGGGCCGGGTGAAGCGGGCGAAGCCGGCGCCGTACATGGTCTGGCGGAATCCGTCGCGCACTTCGGCCACCACCGCATCGCGCATGACGTCGGGCACGCCGACAAAGAACATCCGCGGACCACGGTCGAAATTCTCGTCGATCAGCCAGCGCTCGCACGCCATGATCTGGGCCAGCCGGTTTTCCAGCAAGGCGCCCAGTGCGTGGGCTGCGGCGCGCTGTTCCGCACTCAGTCCGGCGTCAAGATCCTTGCCGGTCCTGGATTCGAAATGGCGGCGGATGAAGGCCGAATCCTCGATGACCTTTCCGTCATCCTCGATGACGTAGGGTGCCTTGCGCTTTTCGACCGAATCGAGGTCGGCAGTCGCGCGATCGAATTCGATTCCCAGCATCTGCAACTGGATATCGGCCTTGGCGACATAGGGGCTTGGGCTGGGCAGGTCGAACATCCGGCCCCAGCCATACAGCGTCGTCGTCATGTCATGCTCCTTGTTGTTTGACCGGAGCGTGGGTAGACCCACCCTACTGACACCATGCTGTCAGTAGTCTTGCGGTACGGATAGACGATGCGCAGAACCGAACGCCTGTTCCAGATCATCCAGGTGCTCCGCTCGCACCGCCAGCCGGTCACCGGTGCGGCACTCGCCGATGAACTCGAAGTATCGCTGCGCACGCTGTACCGCGACATCGCCGAACTGACCGCGCAGCGCGTCCCGATTCGCGGTGAAGCCGGGGTCGGCTATGTCATCGACAGCGATTTCGACATGCCGCCATTGATGCTGACCGTCGACGAACTTGAAGCCGCCGTGCTCGGTGCGACCTGGGTCGCCGCGCGCGGCGATGGCGCACTGGCACGGGGTGCGCGCGACCTGATCGCGAAGCTCAGCCTGGCCGTGCCCGAGCCGCTGCGGCCGATCGTGCTCGATTCCAGCCTCAAGGCGATAAGCTTTGCCGCGATCGAACCCGATGGCTTCGATCTTGGCCTGGTCCGCCAGGCGATCCGCCTGCGCCGCAAGCTTGAAATCGACTATTCCGATGGCAATGCCGCCGCGACCCGGCGGACGATCTGGCCGGTCGCCGTGGCCTATACCGAGCAATTGCGGATGATTGCCGCCTGGTGCGAACTGCGCGGCGACTTCCGCAACTTCCGGGCCGACCGGGTGCGATCCTGCGCCGTCAGCGATCAGGCGATCCCGCAAAGCGCACGGCAATTGCGCGCGCGGTGGGACCAGGCGCAGCGCTGCGGCCCGGTCAATCCCTTCGACTGACTACGGCTGCTGGCCTAAGCCCCGCGCCCCGAACAGTGCCGAGCCGACGCGGACATGGGTGGCGCCCAGCATGATCGCGGTCTCGAAATCGTCCGACATGCCCATGCTTCGCCCGGCCAGACCATGATCGCGCGCGAGCTTGTCGAGTAGCGCGAAGAACGGGGCGGGCTCGATGCCAAGGGGCGGCACGCACATCAGGCCGATGACCGGCAGGTCGGCGCCCCGCGCCTGATCCAGCAGGGCGGGCAGATCGGCAATCGCGCAGCCGCCTTTCTGCTCCTCGGCGCCGATATTGACCTGGACGAAGCACGGCACCTGCCGCCCGGCCTTGTCCATCGCCCGGGCCAGCGCGGCGACCAGCGAAGGCCGGTCGAGCGAATGGATCGCATCGAACAGCGCCACCGCCTCGTCCGCCTTGTTCGACTGGAGTTGGCCGATCAGGTGCAGCGCAATGCCGGGATGGGCTTCGCGCAATTGCGGCCATTTGGCCTGGGCTTCCTGCACCCGGTTTTCGCCGAACACCCGCTGGCCGGCCTGGATCAGCGGCGCGATCGTTTCGGCCGGATGGGTCTTGCTCACCGCGATCAGCGTCACTTCTGCGGCCTCGCGCCGTGCGATCTTCGCGGCATGCGCGATGCGGGAATTAATGTCGGCAAGGCGGGTGGCTGGATCGGTCATGGGGCGCTGCTATAGCGGGGCGATGGCGCGAATGAAGCCCCTGCCGGAACACTGGCCGAAAGTGTGGATCGTTTCCGACGCGCGGAGCGATGCGATGCTGGACCGCGCGCTGAAAAAGGTGCCGCGCGGCAGCGGACTGATCTTTCGCCACTATCACCTGCCAATGGGCGAGCGCCGTGCCCGCTTTGCCGTGCTGAAGCGTCTGGCCCATGCGCGGGGGCATCTGGCCGCCTGGTCGGGCAGCGTGGCCGAAGCGCGGCTACTGGGGGCGGATGCCGCCTATGGTTCGGGCAAGGCCTTGGGTCGAGGCAGCGGAGTGCCGCGCCTGGTTACCGTGCATTCGCTGCGCGAACTGGCCCGTTCCCGCCGCGCCGATGCCGTGCTGCTGTCGCCGGTCTTCGCCACGCGCAGCCATCCCGGCGCGGCGACGCTTGGTCCGCTGCGGTTCCGCCTGATCGCCGCCCGTGCGCAGGCTCCGGTCATCGCACTGGGGGGCATGAACGCCAAGGCAGCGCGGCGGCTGAAATGGCCGACGTGGGCCGCGATCGATGCCTTTTGCGGCAAAGCGACTCGGCCAAAATCAGCGGATTCTTGACGCGGAGTCAGTGGTGCGCGCATAACGCTGCGCGAGACAAGGGGAGCATCATGGCGACACGACCGGTTTCTGCGGGGCAGCGCGGCGCGCGGGTCGATTGGCGCGCGGTGTTTCGCCGCGCCGTACGCCGCAGCGCCGAGATCGGCGGGGCGCTGCTGCTCGGTGCCGGGATGGTGTTCTTCACCCTGGCGCTGCTGAGCTATCACCAGACCGATCCCAGCGCCTCGACCGCCGCGGCCGGCCCGGCGCAGAAATGGATGGGCGGTGCGGGTGCATGGGTGGCGGAACGCGCGCTGTTCCTGTTCGGCCCGGTTTCGGTGCTGTTCCTGCCGATGATGTACGTCATGGCGCGCAAGCTGTGGCGGCTGGTCGAGGAAGAGGATCAGGACCTGCCGCACGCCGATCACGCCTGGTGGCGGCCGATCGGCCTGCTGCTGTTCGCGATGGCGCTGCTCTCTACCGTGCTGTCGCTGATCGTCACCGAAACCCGCGGTTCCTTCCCGGCGACGTTCGGGGGCATTTCCGGACTGCTGGGGGCCAGCGGAATCCGCTGGATGGCGGCGCAGCTGCCCGAAGCCGGCCGGGCCTGGGCGATCTTCGGCGGCGGCGTGGCCTGCCTGGCCGGGGGGGCGATCCTGGCCGGACGGGTCTTCGCGATCGACTGGGGCAGCCTGTTCACCCTGCCGGGCGTGCTGCGGCGCCGACCCAGCCTGGAACGCCTGGGCAACGCCATTCCGCTGCCTTCGGTGCGCGAAAGGAAGGCGCGTGACGAACGCAGTGCCGCGCCGGTGCCGCTGGCCGCGCCGCGCAAGCCGCCCGAAATCAGCGATCCGATGCGCCCGGCCAAGCCGGCGCAGCTGGGCAATAGCAGCCGCCAGGGCGACCTGTTCGACGCCTTCGAGCTGCCGGGACTCGACCTGCTCAACGAACCGCCGCCGCAATCGGGCAAGAAGATCGACAAGCTGGGGCTGGAACGCAACGCCCGCCTGCTCGAAACCGTGCTCGACGATTTCAACGTCAAGGGCGAGATCACCGCGGTCCGCACCGGCCCGGTGGTGACGATGTACGAGCTCGAACCCGCGCCGGGGATCAAGGCCAGCCGGGTGATCGGCCTGGCCGACGACATTGCCCGCAACATGAGCGCGATCAGCGCCCGCGTCTCTTCGATCCCCGGGCGCACCGTCATGGGGATCGAGCTGCCCAATGCCGACCGCCAGATGGTCAGCTTCAAGGAACTGGTCGCCTGCGAACAGTTCGCCGGGGCCAAGGGGATGCTGCCGATCATCCTGGGCAAGGACATCGCCGGCGAACCGATCGTCGCCGATCTGGCGACCATGCCGCACCTGCTGGTGGCGGGCACCACCGGATCGGGCAAGTCGGTAGGGCTCAACACCATCCTGCTGTCGCTGCTCTATCGGCTGACCCCGGCGCAGTGCCGCTTGATCCTGGTCGATCCCAAGGTGCTCGAACTCAAGTCCTACGACGATATTCCCCACCTCCTCTCGCCCGTCGTGACCGAGCCGGCCAAGGCGGTCCGCGCGCTGAAATGGGCGGTCGAGGAAATGGAGCGGCGCTATCGCCAGATGAGCGAGCTGTCGGTGCGCAACCTCTCGGGCTTCAACGACAAGGTCCGCACCGCCCAGGCCAAGGGTAAACCGCTGGGCCGCCGCATCCAGATCGGCTTCGATCCCGACACCGGCGAGGAGATGTTCGAGGAACAGCAGCTCGATTACCAGCCGCTGCCGCAGATCGTGGTGATCGTCGACGAGCTAGCCGACCTGATGGTCACCGTCGGTAAGGAAGTCGAAGTGCTGATCCAGCGCCTCAGCCAGAAGAGCCGGGCCGCTGGCATCCACCTGATCATGGCGACGCAGCGCCCCTCGGTCGACGTCATTACCGGGGTGATCAAGGCCAACCTGCCGACCCGCATTTCTTT
>JBJTLX010000132.1:0-12814 GCA_046063245.1 Novosphingobium sp. | reverse complement strand
GATCCTGGTACTGGACGAGCCGACATCATCGGTCGACAACGAGAATGAGGCGCGGCTGATGCAGCGCCTGAAGGGCGAATTTGCCGGACGGACGCTGATCCTGATCACCCATCGGCCCTCGCTGCTCAGCCTGGCCGACCGGGTTATCGTCATGGCCCGGGGCCGGGTCGCGATGGACGGACCGACCGCCGACGTGCTGCGCCAGGTGTCGCGCCCGCGCACTGTCAATGCGCCTCAGATTGCAAAGGGCTGAGCCATGGCCAACATGCTCGATTATCTCAAAGGCGATGAAGCCGACCTCGATGAACAGGAGTTCAAGGCCCGCAAATCGGCCAATGTGCTGCTGTACATCATCGCCGGATTTTTCGTCGTCTTCCTGCTCTGGGCAACCTTTACCAAGCTCGACCGGACGGTCCATTCGATGGGCCGGGTCGTGCCCAGTTCGAAGATGCAGGTGGTATCGAACCTCGAAGGCGGCGTGATCGAGGAAATCCTGGTCAAGACCGGCCAGACGGTGAAGCGCGGCGACATCATGGTGCGCCTGTCACCGACGCTCAGCAGCGCCCAGTTCGGCAGCTCGTCGGCTTCGGTCGCGGCGCTGCGCGCGCGGATCGCCCGGCTCAGCGCCGAAGTGCGCGGCGGGACGCCCGACTACAACGGCGTGGCAAGCAGCCAGGTTTCGGTGGAGCGCTCGCTCCACTCGGCACGCGCTGCCGAACTGCAAGGCATGATGGCCGCCGGCCAGGCGCGCGCGATCCAGGCCGAGCGCGCGGTGGCCGAAGCCGAAGCCATGCTTGCGGCCAAGCGCTCCAACCTCGAAGCGGCCAGCAACGAGCTCAGGATGATGGAACCGCTGGCGGCCAAGGAAATCGTCAGCCGGCTCGATCTGATCAAGGCCCGGAACGCCGTTACCGTCGCGCAGAACGATGTCGCTGCGGCCGATGCCGGGGTGGCACGGGCGCGCTCCGCCGTGGCCGAGGCGCGCTCCGCTTCCGCTCAGGCGCGGAGCGACTGGATGGGCCGCGCCGGGCTGGAACTGTCGCAGGCCCAGGCCGAACTTTCGGCCCAGCAGCAGACCCTGCCCGCGCTGTCGGACAAGGTCGATCGCACCACGATCCGCGCCCCGATGACCGGGCGGGTCAACCGCGTCCTGGTCTCGACCGTGGGCGGCAGCGTCGCCCCCGGATCGCCCGTTGCAGAGCTGGTCCCGACCGGTGACTCGCTGTTCATCGAAGCGATGGTGCGCCCCTCCGACATCGCCAACGTCCGCATCGGCCAGACCGCCAGCGTCGAGATCACCGCCTACAATTCGGCGATCTTCGGCAAACTTGACGGCAAGGTCATGTCGATTTCCCCCGATGCCGTGGTCAACGAAAAGACCGGCGAGAGTTTCTATACGGTCGAGATCGAATCCACCGGTCCGCTGCTCGACGGCAATGGCAAAAAGCTGCCGATCGGTCCGGGGATGATCGCCAATGTCAGCCTGCTGGGCGAGAAGCGCTCGGTGCTGTCGTACATCTTCTCGCCGATCACGCGCCTGGCCGAAAACGCCTTTCGCGAATGAACAAGGCTTTGCCTAATCGCGGGTTGACGCTGATTCAGGCTGGCATCTCGCGGCAATAGCGTTACTTTTGCGGCCCGAGCGGGGACGCTGCCGATCAGGCGGTGCCGCGCGGGTCGTATTTGGAGGGACTGGAAATGGCAACCGACTGGGCTGCAGACGTCAAGAAATACGCGCCGGACGCCGATGACGGCGTCATCGCGGCAATCGTCCGTTACTGCGGGATTGCCTTGCGCAATCGCGACTCCTCGCTGGTCGCGTTCAGCGATCCCACCGAAACCGCGCGGGTGCGGACCAATTTCCTGCAAAAGAAGCTGGGCCTGACTCAGGCCGATAGCGTGCTCGACGCCGCGATCGCCAAGGTTGGCGAAGTGATGAAGGCCGATCGGACCAAGAACCGGGTCACTGTCTACTACCTGCTCGCCGCCGAGTTCGGCAAACTTGGCCTGTTCGCCCCCAAGGGCAAGGTCGCCGCAGCTGCCGCGCCGGCAGCCAAGGCGCCTGCAGCCAAGAAGGCTCCGGCCAAGGCTGCTGCCACGACTGCCAAGCCCGCTGCCACGACTGCCAAGACCGCTGCCAAGCCCGCCAAGGTCGCCGCTGCACCCGCAGCCAAGGCAAAGCCGGCGGCCAAGACCGCCAAGGCTGCTAGTGCCGCTGCAGCGGGCGCCGCGGGTGTGGCCGCGCTGGCCAGCGTCAGTGCAGCCAAGGCCGCCAAGCCAGCCGCGAAGAAGCCCGCCGCCAAGAAGCCCACCGCAAAGGCTACCACGACCAAGACCGCGCCGGCCAAGGCGACGGTCAAGCCAGCAGCAGCACCGGTCGCCGCTCCGGCCCCTGCTCCAGCCCCTGCCCCGGCCCCAGCCCCGGCCCCTGCGCCCGCACCGGTTGCCAGCGCCGCGCTGGCGGCGGCACCCGTTGCCGCAGCCGCAGCGGTGGCGGCCACCGCTGCCAGCACCCCCGCAGCGCGCCCGGCGGCTGCGGCACCGACCGCGATGGCTGCCGACAACAGCGACGAAGGCGGACTTGGCTGGCTGTTGTGGCTGGTCGGTTTCGCGCTGATCGCACTGCTCGCCTACCTGGTGTTCGGTCGCACGCCCGCGGCCGACACTGCGGCAACCGCGGCGCCGACCGAGGCCGCCGCCAGCGCTGACGCGGAAGCCGCGCCGGCCGATGGCACCGCAAGTGCTGCAGCAGCGACGACGACCGATCTGGCCGCCGCGCCCGCCGAAGGCACCGTGGCGATTCCGGCAGGCGCCGGGGTTACATCCGAAACCCGCGACAGCAAGCCGGTGGTCAAGGTCTACTTCGACAGCGGCCGCACCGCCGTCGCCCCGGCCTTTGCCGACGCCGCCGGCGGGCTGAAGTCGTGGCTCGACGCCCATCCGGGCACAGCGCTGCAGGTCTCGGGCTATAACGATCCGACCGGCAACGCCGCGCGCAACGCCCAGCTCTCCAAGCGCCGCGCCCAGGCGGTTGCCGCGGACCTGGTCAAGGCTGGCATTCCCGAAGGTTCGGTTGCCCTGGTCAAACCCGAAGCGACCACCGACACCAGCGTGGCCAAGGAAGCCGCGCGCCGGGTCGAAGTGACGGTCAAGTAAGGCCAGGCGCCCAGCGCCCAAAGAAAAGGGGCGGCATCCCAAGCGGATGCCGCCCCTTTCTGTGTCCAGGCCCGCCGTTCAGCGCAGCGAGACGACGTTGTCGCTGGCGCGCGGGTCCTTGCGGTTGCCGGCGTACTGGCTGGCCATCGGTTCGTCGCTGACGGTCACCGCGGCGGCCTGTCCGAACCCGTTGAACGCGGTCTTCATCGCCGCGCCATAGGCGCCGAGCATGCCGATCTCGATATAGTCGCCGGCCTTGATGTCGGCGGGCAGCAGGAACGGGCCTTCCATATATTCGGCATCGTCGCAGGTCGGGCCGTAGAAGGCGAAGCCGCGCTTCGCCTCGCTGCGGTCGTCGCTGAGGCACTGCACCGGGAAGCGCCAGCCGACGTGCGCCGCATCGTAGAGCGCGCCATAGGCGCCGTCGTTGATGTACAGCTCATCCCCGCGGGTCTTCTCGACCTTGACGATCAGCGAGTTGTATTCGGCGCACAGCGCGCGGCCGGGCTCGCACCACAGTTCCGACGAATAGGACACCGGCAGCGATTCGGCGGCGCGGTGAATCGCGGCGAAAAAGTCCTCGAGCGGCGGCGGCTCCATCCCCGGATAGATCGAGGGGAAGCCCCCGCCGACATCGACGATGTCGACGGTGACCGCGGCATCGACCACCGCGGCGCGGACCCGTTCGAGCGCCTGGACATAGGCAAACGGGGTCATCGCCTGCGACCCGACGTGGAAGCAGATCCCCAGCGCGTCGGCGACCTGGCGGGTCGCCTGGAGCAGCGGCGCGGCATCGGCGAGGTCGATCCCGAACTTGCTGGCCAGGCTCAGCTCCGAATACTCGGACGAGACCCGCAGCCGCACGCACAGCGACAGGTCGTCGGCGCCATCCGTCGCGGCAACGATCTTGGCCAGTTCGTCATGGCTGTCGAGGCTGAAGGTGCGCACGCCGTGCTGGTGATAGGCCTCGGCAATCGCGGCGCGGCTCTTCACCGGGTGCATGAAGCACAGCACCGCTTCGGGCAGGACACTGCGCACCAACCGCACCTCGGCGATCGAGGCGACGTCGTAATGCGTCACCCCGGCCTGCCACAGCACCTGCAGCAGGTCGGGCGACGGGTTGGCCTTAACCGCATAGAGCGACTTGCCCGGAAACGTTTCGGTGAAGAAACGGGCAGCGCGCGCCGCGGCGTGCGGACGGTTGAGGATAACGGGTTCGTCGGGCGAAAGAGCCCGAACTACAGCCGATGCATCGTTGAAATGGTGCAACTCAAGGGACCCCCAATAGGCCTTTCGGCCAGGTAACACGAAGACGAGGCTGCCTTGCGGTTATTGGAAGTCCCCTTGGGGCAGCGGAGGGCGGATATAGGGGTCCCGTGATTATGCGCAACAGAAATTTTGTGACCGTTTTGAGACGGCATGGAATGTGGCGATTAACCGTGTAAAATCAGATGCTCGGCGACCGCATTGTAGGCCGGAAGCGAAGTCGGGTCGAAGGCCGAATTGGCGGCAATCGGATGCGAGCCGAATCGGGCGATGACCATCTCCGCCGCGGGGTCGACATAGATCGCCTGGCCGTGGATCCCGCGCGCCGAATAGGCTCCGTGGTTGCCGCCGACAAACCACCACTGGCTGCGATAGGATCCGCCCGGCAGCCAGGCATAGCCGGCTGGATCGAAAGCGGCGGTGCTGCCGCCTGCCGTGATCGATGCGACGGCCGCGGTGTGGATCGGCTGCCCGCCCGCCGGCAGCGCCCCGCCCAGCCGCATGACCTCGCCAAAGCGGGCCATATCGCGCAGCACCGGGTTGAGCCCGCCGCCGGCAAAGGGCATGCCGCTGGTGTCGGTGAGGAAATCGGCGTCCTGCTCCATCCCCAGCGGCTGCCAGATCCGCCGCGACAGCACCTGATCGAGCCGCTCACCCTCGGTCCGCGCCACGATCCAGCCGAGCACTTCGGTGTTGCAGGTGCGATAGGTGAAGCGCTCCCCATGCTCGCCGTGCTTGGCGATGGTCGGGAGGAAGGCGAAGACGTCGGTCGGCCCGGCATAGCCCGGCGCGCGCGGGGTCAGCCCCAGGGCATTGCTCATCGCCCCGATGCCGGAAGCAGGATCGGTGTATTCCTCGCTGAAATCGAGCGCGGTGGTCATGTCCATCACCTGGCGCAGCGTGGCGTCGGCAAAGCCGCTGCGGGCCAGTTCAGGGACCAGATCGCCGACCGGCGCGGCGGGATCGAGCCGGCCTTCGGCCACTAGCATCTCGGCCAGGGTGCCGACGAAGCTCTTGGTCACCGAAAAGGCGATATGCGGTGTGTCCTGCCGGGTGACGCCGAAATAGCGTTCGTAGACGATGGTGCCGCGGTGCAGGACCAGCACCGCATCGGTGAAATTGACCGCGTGGACTTCGCCCCAGGTCAGGCTGCGGCCATCGTCGAGCGCGGCGAAGGGCACTGCATCGAGATCGTCGCGCAGCGCCACCGGAAGCTCCCACACCGGCCCTTGCCCGCGCCCGACCCGCGCGGTCGGCAGGAATTCGCGCATGTGCGAAAAGGCGTGGCGATGGGTTGGAAAGCGCATGTGATCGGCCCGCGCCCAGGCCAGCCGCTTGTCCGGCGCGGGCGGCAGGCCCTGCATCCAGCCCATGCTGACGGGATCGGAGCTGAAGGCATCGAGGATTTTGTCTGGCATTTGCGCTCTCTTTTTTCACCCAAAGCACCGAAGCGGTTGCGCACTCGGCGAAGCCGAACATTTGTCGACCGGGTGCGATAATTGAGCGGCCTTCAACCAAACGCAACAGCTTAGGTTCTTCGGGTGAATCCCCTCAGCTCAGCCGGTCGCGAAAGTCCTCGTAGCCGAACTTGCGCACCTGCTCGAGGCTGTCGCTGGCGCTGTCCCACAGCCAGATCGAGGGCAGCGGCACGCCGTTGAAGGTGGTGGTCTTGACCATCGAATAATGCGCCTGGTCGAGGAAGGCGAAGCGCTGGCCGACCAGCGGCCCTTGGGCAAAGCGGTAGTCGCCGATCACGTCCCCGGCGAGGCACGATGGCCCGCCCAGCCGCACCGCCCCGCCCGCGCTTTCGTCCACCTCGGTATCGAGCGGCGGCAATTCGCCTAGCATCGCCGGGCGGTACGGCGCCTCGATCACGTCGGGCATGTGGCAGGTCGCGGAAATGTCGGTGATCGCCACCGGCATGCCGTTCTCGCCGATGTCGAGCACGGTGCCGACCAGGATTCCGGCGTCGAGCGCCACCGCCTCGCCCGGCTCGAGATAAATCTCTGCCCCGGTGTCGTCCTTCATGTCGAGCAGGAACTGGACCAGATCGTCGCGCTGGTAATCGGCCCGGGTGATGTGATGCCCGCCGCCCAGGTTGAGCCATTTGAACTGGCCGAAATAGGGTTCGAGGTAATCGAAGGCGACGTCCCAGGTGCGGCGCAGCGGTTCGAAATCCTGCTCGCACAGCGTGTGCATGTGGATCCCGTCGACCAGCGCCATATGCTCTTCGGTCAACTGGTCGATCGGGAAGCCTAGCCGCGAATGCGGCGCGCAGGGATCATAGCGCGGCACTTCACCTTCGGGATGCAAGGGATTGATCCTGAGGCCGATATCGAAGCTCTCGCCGCGCGCCTTGGCGGCTGCGATGATGGCGGAGCAGCGCACGATCTGCTGCGGGGAATTGAAGATGACATGGTCCGACAGGCGCAGCACTTCGTCGAGGTCCTCGGGCTTGTAGGCCGCGCAATAGGTCGCGATCTCGCCGTCGTAGAACTCGCTGGCCAGCCGCGCTTCCCACAGGCCGGACGTGCAGACCCCGTCGAGGTACTCTCCGATGATCGGCGCGACCGACCACATCGAAAACGCCTTGAGCGCCGACAACATCTTGATCCCCGCCCGGTCGCGCACATCGGCGAGGATCGACAAATTCTCCCGCAGCCGCGCGGCATCGACCACGAAGCTGGGGCTATCGACGCGGCTGAGGTCGAAGCGGGCAAAAGCCCCCGGATCGCCGGCTCTGGTTTCCATCACACTTCCTAGTCGGATAAGGTCTGAATCGATGATCTAGTATGGCTTCCACCGCTTCGGAACATGCGGCATGCCATTGACTGACCCAGTGACGCGCAACACGTCAGTGTGGGTAATAAGATATGTCGGCTGCAAATCACCGGTGATTTTAATAACTTCGGCAATGACCTTCTTCAGAAGCGAACCGCCTGCTGCGTAGGCAGCTTGTGGTGTCGAAGGAACCATTCCGAGCGCCTCGGTTACCAAGAAGAGCGCAGCGCCGGTCGCTGTGACACTTGTCGATTCACCATTGACCTTGGCTATAAATCGGAACTCGTTTTCGTATCGGTCATACTCGCCAGGATCATCGAGCCGAACCTGCATCAAAACTCAACCGGCCCGGCCAGTTCCTTGACCTGCCACGGCAGGCCCTGGGTGTTCAGCATGTCCATAAACGGATCGGGGTCCATCTGCTCCATGTTGAACACACCGTCACCCGCCCACGCGCCGGTCAGCATCATCGCCGCGCCGATCATCGCCGGGACCCCGGTGGTGTAGCTGATCGCCTGGTTGCCGGTTTCGGCATAGGCCTCTTCGTGGTCGCAGATGTTGTAGATGTAGAAGGTCTTCTCACTCGACCCGTCTTGCGCTTCGCCGGTGGCGATGTCGCCGATGTTGGTCTTGCCCTTGGTGGTGGCGCCCAGCGTTTCGGGCTTGGGCAGGACCGAGGCAAGGAATTGCAGCGGCACGATTTCGCGGCCCTGGTACATCACCGGTTCGATCCCGATCATGCCGACGTTCTTCAGCACGGTAAGGTGGTTGATATAGGCATCACCGAAGGTCATCCAGAACCGCGCGCGTTCCAGTTCTGGAATGAACCGGGCGAGGCTTTCCAGTTCCTCGTGGTACATCATGTACATGTTCTTGGTGCCGACGGCCTCGAACTCGAATTCGACCTTCTTCGACAGCGCCGGGGTTTCGACGAACTGGCCGTTCTCCCAGTGCCGCGCCGCCGCCGTCACTTCGCGGATGTTGATTTCCGGATTGAAGTTGGTGGCGAAGGCCTGGCCGTGATCGCCGCCGTTGCAGTCGAGGATGTCGAGCTGGCGGATGGTCTTCAATTTGTGCTTCTTGAGCCACATCGCGAAGACGCTGGTCACCCCCGGATCGAAGCCCGAGCCAAGCAGCGCCATCAGGCCTGCAGCCTTGAAGCGGTCGTGGTAATCCCACTGCCACGAATATTCGAACTTGGCCTGATCCTTGGGCTCGTAATTCGCGGTGTCGAGGTAGTCGACCCCGGCGGCCAGGCACGCGTCCATGATCGGCAGGTCCTGGTACGGCAGCGCCAGGTTGACCACCAGCTTCGGCCCGATCTGCTGGATCAGCCGGGTCAGCGCGGGCACTTCCTCGGCATCGATCTCATAGGTCTGCACGGTCTGGCCGGTGCGTTCCTTCACCGAAGCGGCGATCGCATCGCACTTTGAACGGGTCCGGCTGGCGAGGTGAATCTCGCTGAAGATGCCGGGGTTCATCGCCATCTTGTGGACGCAGACCGAACTGACGCCGCCTGCGCCGATCACCAGAACCTTGCTCATGCCGCGAATCTCCTTGCCGTCATTGGCCGCGCATATAGGATTGTTTCATGACCGCACAACAAACACGCAGCCCGACTCCGGAGGGGGTTGCGCGTGCCGCCGGCAAGATAGCCGAACTGCTGCCGAAAACACCCCTGCTCGAAGCCGAGATCAATGGCGTCCAGGTTTGGCTGAAAGCGGAGAGCCTGCAGCCGATCGGGTCGTTCAAGATCCGCGGCGCCTGGCACCGGATTAGCGACCTTTCGGCGGAGGAGCGCGCGCGCGGCGTGGTCGGCGTGTCGAGCGGCAACCATGCCCAGGGCGTGGCCTGGGCAGCGCAGCGGCTGGGGATCGATGCGACCATCGTCATGCCCGCCGACGCCCCGCAGGTGAAGATCGCCGCGACCCAGGGCTATGGCGCCCGCACCGTGCTGTATGACCGGCCCGGCGGCGAGGACCGCGACGCCGTCGCCCAGCGCCTGGTCGACCAGAGCGGGGCGACGCTGGTCCACGCTTTTGCCGATGACTGGGTGATCGAGGGCCAGGGCAGCATCGGGCTGGAGATCGCCGCGCAGCTGGCGGCGCGCGGACACGATGGGCCGACCCGGATCGTCTGCCCCTGCGGCGGCGGCGGGATGACCGCGGGGCTGGCGCTGGCCTGTCCCGATGCGGAGATCGTTCCGGTCGAACCGGAAGGCTGGGACGACGTCAAGCGCAGCCTGGCCGCCGGAGAAATCGTTCCCGTCGCCAAGGATGCCCCGCCCACCGCCTGCGATGCCTTGCAGACCCCGGCGACGCGGCCGATCAACTTTGCCGTGCTGCCACGGCGGGTCACGGCGGGCCTTGATGTCTCCCCCGCCGAAGTCCGCGCGGCGCAGCGCTGGGCCTTCAGCAACTTGCACTTGGTTCTTGAACCCGGCGGCGCGGCGGCGCTGGCCGCAGCTCTGGCCGGTAAGGTTCCCCTGGACGGGCGCACGGCGATCGTCCTGTCGGGGGGAAATACCGACGCTGCGGCCTTTGCCAAGGTCATCGCCGGCAGCGACTAGTTGCAATTGACAATCGAGTCAGCCCCGCGCACTTTCGCTCCCATCGGCTAGAACCGAGGGGGAGAAACAATGCAGGCTCAAATTCTGGCGCCTGGCGCCGCGCTGGTGCTGTGGTCGATCGTCATGCTGATGTGGACCGCCGGAACCCGGCTTCCCGCGATGTCCAAGCTGGGAACCGACCTCAAGACCGCACCGCCCGGTGGACGCGGTGCGAACCTTGAAGGGGTTCTGCCCGATTCCGTGCAGTGGAAATCGCACAACTACGCTCACCTGATGGAACAGCCGACGATCTTCTATCCGACGCTGGTGATCCTGGCGCTGATGGGGGCCAGCGCGATGGATGTGACGCTGGCCTGGGCCTATGTCGCGCTGCGCGTGGTCCATTCGATCTGGCAGGCGACGGTCAACACGATCCCGGTGCGCTTCACGCTGTTCCTGCTGTCGACCGTCTGCTTGCTGGTGCTCGCCTTGCACGCCGCCAAGCTGACCATGTTCGCCGCCTGAGGGGGGTATCTGAGGGGGAAAGACGATGATTGGGATGGAAATACTCAAGCCGCTGGCGGTGCTTGCCGGCTGGACGATGATCATGTGGATCTGGATGTACGCGACGCGCATCCCCGCGATCAACAAGTTGCCCAAGCCGACCGAGCCCGGCGCCGACCAGGGCTGGACCGGATCGATGCTGGAAGGCCTGCTGCCGCGTGACGTGCAATGGAAGGCGCATAACTACAACCACCTCCACGAAGCGCCGACGGTGTTCTATGCCGTAGCGCTGGCACTGGCGATGATCGGTGGCGGTGACGGCCTCAATGCCAAGATCGCCTGGGCCTATGTCGCGCTGCGCATTGCCCATTCGATTTTCCAGGCGACGGTCAACAAGGTCGCGCCGCGCTTCATCCTGTTTGCGTTGTCATCGCTGTGCCTGATGGCGCTGACGCTGCACCTGATCATCGCGCTGTTCCGCGCCTGATCCCTGACGCGTCACCCGGCCGGAGGCGATCCGGCCGGGCCGTCTAGAACAGCTTGCGGAAGCTGAGCGAAACCACCCGGCCGCGCGGATCGAGGTAATCGGGCTGATAGCTCAGCGGCACTGCGCCACCAGCATCGGTGACCTTTTGCCGCGCGTCGAACAGGTTATCGATCCCCAGGCTGAGCCGCGCGCCCTTGAAGAACGGCACGGCCTTGGTCAGCTTGGGCATCCGGCCAAGATCGGCGAAAAGGTTGACGTTGACTTTGGCCAGTGCGCCGAAGTGCAAGTCGCTGGTTCCCGGCGCACCGCTGGCGCGAACCGCGGTCGGCGCCGCCCAGGTGCCCTGCACGAAGGTGCCGAAGCCCTTGTAGAACGCGCCGCCGTTGAACTCCAGGCTGTGGCGCGGGGTGCCGCCGCCACTCAACGCGTCGCCGTCAAGCAGGTTGAGCACCGGGACGCCGGGCGCGATCAGCACGGTGCTGTCGAACTGGACCGTATGGTAAAGGCCCAGGTTCCAGCGGCCCTGCCCGCCGAACATCGCACCCATCATTCCGCCACCGCCAGGACCGCGGCCGCCGCCACCAGCACCGGGGGGACGGCCTCCTCCGCCGCGCCCGCCACCGCCACCGAACATGCCGCCCATCATCCCGCCGCCTTCGCTGGGCTTGCCGATCGGGCCACCGATGTTGAGGCCCCAACGCAGGCGCGAGCCCTTTTGCTCGGCAAGGGTCACCGGACGCTGATCGACCGACAGGATATTGCCCGCCCCATCACGCACCACGCGCCCCGGAAAGGCAGCCTCGATCGCCGGGGTCAGCAGCGGGAAGCTGGCCGACACGTCGGTCGAATTGTTGCGGAAGTATTCGACCAGCAGGCTGGAATTGTTCAGCCCGGGGATCTGCCAGTTGGCCGACAGCTTCAGGTCGCGCTGGCGTTCCTTGACCAGATCGGGATTGCCGCCGCCAATCACCGTGGCCAGCACCGTTTGCCCGGTGGTGAAGTCATAGACCGGGACGTTGAAGGTCTGGGTCTGCGGCAGGCCCAGCTGCGACAGGCTGGGGGCAACCTCGTTGACGATATAGCTGGCCTGCAGGCCGAGCCGCTCGGTCGGCTTCCAGGTCAGCCCGGCGCTCCAGTCGGCCACCCCGCCAAAGTCGGAGACGTGATCATAGCCGGCGCTGAAATTGAGCGAAATGTCGCCCACCGCCCCCAGCACATTGTCACGGCGGCTGGTCAGCGGCAGCGCCAGATTGAACCCGCCGAACAGCGTCCCGCGGGTCAGGTCGGCGCTGGCGGTGCTGCGGGTATCGCTGCTCTGGATGTTGCCCCAGTTGTACCCGGTGCGAAAAGTCGCCGTGGCCTCGCCCGCGGGCAGGCGGAACGGCCGTCCGGTCAGCGTCGCCAGGCTGGTCAGGCGTTTGGTATCGCTGATTGCGGTGTCATAACCCGTGCCGGAAAAACGATCGATCAGCGTCTCGTTCTTGCCGAAGGTGGCATCGGTGGTGGCGCTGAATTGCCATGGCCCGAAATTGGTATTCAGGCCCGCCCCGCCCGAAACCTCGGTGGTGTGGTTGATCCGCTCGAGCGGCGCGAGCAACGCGTCGAGCCCCGATCCCGAGCGGCTGTCGGCGCGGGTGACATTGCCGTTGAGGCTGAGCTGACCGCCCTTGCCGTCCTTGCCCAGTCCTTTCGACCAGCTGACATTGCCGCCGAAATTGCGCGAGTCCGCAATCAGGGTCCGATATTGCGCGGGATCGGGCTTGCTGGGCGCAGGCGTCGCCGCCTGAATCACTCCGCGCTCAGCTTCGGTGAGCGGGCTGGTGTCGTCGGTGTTGACCGTGACGCTGAGCCGCGAGCTGCCCTGGATCTTGAGCTGGGTTCCTTCAAGCGACCAGGTTGAAAACCCGCCGCGGGTGGGCAGACTGAACTTCGCCTCCACCGTGCGGCTGCGAAAATTGTCCTTGAGGATGAAATTGATCACCCGCGCATCGGGCGGATAGCCGTAACGCAGCGCGACTTCCTCGGGCAGGATTTCCATCCGCCGGATCGATTCGGGCGGATAGTTCCGCATC
>JBJTLX010000131.1:0-2805 GCA_046063245.1 Novosphingobium sp. | reverse complement strand
GATGTCGAAGTCGCTGGGCAACACCATCGACCCGATCAAGGTCATGGAAACCTATGGCGCGGACATCATCCGGCTGTGGGCGCTGTCGGTCGATTTCACCGAGGATCACCGCATCGGCGACGAGATCCTGAAAGGCGTGTCGGACCAGTACCGCAAGCTGCGCAACACCTTCCGCTATCTGCTCGGCGCCTTGGATGGCTTCAGCGAGGCGGAGCGGGTGCCGGTTGAAGCCATGCCCGAGCTGGAACGCTATGTCCTGGCGCTGCTGGCGAAGCTGGATGCGACGCTGCGCGCGGCGACCGACAGCTTCGATTTCAACACCTATGTCCGCGCGCTGACCGACTTCTGCAACGAAGACCTCAGCGCCTTCTTCTTCGATATCCGCAAGGACAGCCTGTACTGCGACGCGGTTTCCGACCCCAAGCGCAAGGCCTACCGCACGGTGCTCGACACCCTGTTCCACGCCCTGGCCCGCTACGCCGCGCCAGTGCTGTTCTTCACCAGCGAAGAGGTGTGGGGGACGCGGTATCCCGAGGGGGGAAGCGTGCATCTGCTGGAGTGGCCGGAGGTGCCAACTTCGGTCGCTGATGTAGGCAAATGGGCGTCGCTGCGCGACCTTCGCGCTACAGTAAACGAAACGATCGAACCACTCCGCCGCGAGAAGGTACTCGGATCTGGCCTCGAAGCCGAGGTCGCGCTTTCCGACGTTGCCGCGATTCTCGGCGACTACCGAGACGAATTGAACCTAGCCGAACTCTTTATATCAGCCCCGGTCACGTTCGTTCAGGGTACAGAACCGCCTCAGATAACCCGCACCGCCCACCACAAATGCGGCCGCTGCTGGCGGCATTTGCCCGAGGTGACCGAGGACGGCGCGCTTTGTTCACGTTGCGATCAGGTGGTGGCGGACATGGATGCTCGCGCATGATCCGGCCAGAACCTCGCCCTCTCCGCCGTCACCCTGAACTTGTTTCAGGGTCCATTGGGCCGCGCGCGCGGTACTATGCGGCGGGCGCGAGCCGTGCGGTTGGCCTTCCATACCAAGCCTCCGGACACGCGGCGCGATGGATGCTGAAACGAGTTCAGCATGACGAGCTTGGGGGAAAGTGGTCGTGAACCCCGCCCGCAACCGCATCCTCGGCTTCGCGCTGGCCGCGCTGGTGCTGGCGCTCGACCTTGGGCTCAAGGGCTGGGTGACCGGGCCGCTGGGGCTTGACCAGGACGGCGAGCAGATCGTGCTCACCCCGTTCTTCAACCTCACCCGCACCTCCAATTACGGCGTCTCGCTCGGCCTGCTGACCGCCAATACCGACACGATGCGCTGGGCGCTGGTCGCGCTGACCGCGACCATCGCGCTGGTCGTGTTCGTCTGGCTGCTGCGCGAGCGCAAGCTGGGCGACGTGGTGCCGCTCGGCCTGGTGCTGGGCGGGGCATTGGGCAACATCCGCGACCGCGTGGTCTTCGGCCACGTGATCGACTATGCCGACCTCCACTTCGGCGATTGGCGGCCGTTTCTGGTGTTCAACCTGGCCGACGCGGCGATCACCGTGGGCGTCCTGATTATCCTTGCCCGTTCCTTCCTTTCGCGCGAAAAGCGCCCAGATGATGCGGCGCTGACCGCTACGGAGAATTGACCCAGATGCGTAAATCGATCGCCCTTCTCAGCCTGACCGGCGCGTCGCTGCTGCTTTCGGCCTGCGGCGGCAGCGGGCTGTTCAACCGCGCCCGTCCCGACGAGTTCGCGGTGCAGCGCCAGGCCCCGCTGGTGATCCCGCCCGATTTTTCGCTGACCCCGCCCGCCCCCGGCGCGCCGCGCCCGGTCGATGGCAGCACTGCCCAGCAGGCGCAGGACGCGCTGTTCGGTCCGCCTTCGCCGCGCAGCGCGGTGGAAAGCGCGGTCGACAACAAGGCCGGGATCGCCGCCCCCTCGATCCGTTCGACCGTGGGCGATCCCAATACCGCCACGGTCAGCAAGGGCAGCGTCACCCGCGACATCATCGGCGCCCCGCAAGGCGACGGGCGCGAGGCCCAGGCCGCGGTCGGCGGCTGATCTGCGCTGCTGAGCTGGATTTCGGAAGGGCTCGCCGCGGCGGGCCCTTTTGCTATTTGCCGTCGGCCACCGGCGCCGGTGTCTTGCGGCATTCGCAGACCAACAGTTTGTCGATCTTGCGCCCGTCCATGTCGACCACTTCGAAGCGCCAGTCCTGTTCGATGAAATGTTCGCCCTCGCTGGGCAGGCGCTTCATCACCGAGAGGACAAAGCCCGCCGCCGTCGCATAGTCGCGGGTTTCGGGCAGGTCGATGCCGAGCCGGTCGGCCAGGGCATCGGCGGGCAGCGCGCCCGAGACCAGCAGGCTGCCATCCTCGCGCGCGACCAGCAGCGGGGCATCGCCCTCGTCCTGGTGGCTGGCGAAATTGCCGACGATTGCGCTGAGGAGGTCGGCCGGGGTCACCACGCCTTCGAGGTGGCCGTATTCGTCATGAACCAGCGCCATCGACACCCCCGACTGCTGCAACATGCGCAGCGCATCCATCGCGTCGAGCTGGTCGGGGACGATTTCGGCCTTCTTGATCAGTCGGCCGAGCTGGAGCCGCTTGCCCGCCAGCAGCACCGCGAGCACGTCCTTGACCTTGACCACGCCGACGATGTTGTCGGGCGAACCGTCGGCCACCGGCAGCAGCGAATGCGGGCTGGCCTTGATTGCGGCGCGGACCTCGTCCTCGCTGGCCTTGCGGTCAATCGTGTCGAGCTCGGTCCGGGGGGTCATCAGCTCGCGCACCGGACGGTCTGCGAGCCGCATGATC
>JBJTLX010000130.1:0-21744 GCA_046063245.1 Novosphingobium sp. | reverse complement strand
CAGTCGAGACGCGGAAGTGTCCGTAATAATCCTCGATCTCGCCGAACATCATCTGGATGTGTGCGCTGCGCGTTCCAGCCGCTTGGTGGTGCGCACGATGCCGACGTAGTTCCACATGAAGCGGCGGATCTCGGTCCAGTTCTGCTTGATCACCACTTCTTCGTCGGAATCGGTGACGCGGCTTTCGTCCCACGCGCGGACCCGCGGCGGGGCCTCGAAGCTGTCCCACCGGGCCAGGATGTCGCGCGCCGCCGCCTCGCCGAAGACGAAGCATTCGAGCAGGCTGTTGGAGGCCAGGCGGTTGGCGCCGTGGAGGCCGCTTTCGGTGCATTCGCCCGCGGCGTAGAGCCCGGGAAGGTCGGTGCGGCCGGCAAGGTCGATCACGATCCCGCCGCAGGTATAGTGCTGCGCCGGGACGACCGGGATCGGCTGCCTGGTCATGTCGATGCCCAGCCCGATCAGCTTTTCGTAGATGTTGGGGAAGTGCTCCTTCACGAATTCGGGGGCTATGTGGCTGATATCGAGATGCACGTAATCGAGCCCGTCGCGCTTGATCTCGGCATCGTTGGCGCGGGCGACGATATCGCGCGGGGCCAGTTCGGCGCGCTCGTCGTAATCGGGCATGTAGCGGTGCCCGGTCTTGGGATTGATCAGCCGCCCGCCCTCGCCGCGCACCGCCTCGGTGATCAGGAAGTTCTTGACCTCGAGGTTGTAGAGGCAGGTTGGATGGAACTGCATCATTTCCATGTTGCCGACCCGCGCCCCGGCGCGCCAGGCCATGGCGATGCCATCCCCGGTGGCGCCGCGCGGCGCGGTCGAAAACTGGTAGACCCGGCCCGCCCCGCCGGTGGCCAGGATTGTTGCGCGGGCGGTGTGCGCCTCGACCTTGCCGGTCTTCTCGTTGAGGGCATAGACCCCCCAGACCCGGCCCGATCCGGAATAGCGCTGCTCGTGCTTGCCGGTGATCAGGTCGATGCACGACTGGTGCGGCAGCAGGGTGATGTTGGCGTGCGCTGTGGCCGCTTTCAGCAGCGCTTCCTGCACCGCCCACCCGGTCGCATCGGCAACGTGGACGATACGGCGATGGCTGTGCCCGCCCTCGCGGGTCAGGTGCAGCGCATTTCCATCATGGTTGAAGGGCACGCCCAGATCGATCAGCCGCTGGATCGCATGGGGCGCGCGCTCGATCACGAACTCGACCGTTTCCAGCCGGTTGAGCCCCGCGCCGGCGACCATGGTGTCGCGAATATGCTCCTCGAAGGTGTCGCCGGCATCGAGCACCGCGGCGATCCCGCCCTGGGCCCAGGCGGTCGATCCACCAGTCAGCTCGCCCTTGGCCAGGACCAGCACCTTGAGCCTGTCGGCCAGCGCCAGCGCCGCGGTCAGGCCAGCGGCGCCCGAGCCGACAATGATGACGTCGTGAGTCATGGGACTGCCTGATCAGTCAGATCTTCGTCATCGATATCGCTTTCCGAGGCAGTCAAATCCAACGCCTTAATCCGAAGAGAAAATGCGAGGTGGATTTTTTGCATCATATCCAACATCCAAGATTGGATGCTCGGCCACTGCGCCTCATCGAAGGCATCCACTTCTGGAAGAAATGCTGCAATTCTCGTTGAGTGTTTGCCGGGTAGTTCCATCCACTCAAGGGATTGCCCCGTAACGGCTTCAATTTCCAACCGCTGAGAGATTAGCTGTTTGTAGCCCACTTTTTGTGGATCGCGACGAATGAGCAACTCGACACCAGCCCGTTTCTTTTGCGGAGTTATAGTTGCATCGATTGCAAATCCGCTTCGCCCGATACTAAAGCTGTGCCAATGATCTTTGCTGGGCGTCCGGATCGAGAACTTTGCATTGTTGGCTTTGAGATATTCGCCAAACGATGCCCAATATGCTCTGCGATGCGCATACCGTTGCGGCTCTTGACCGACTGCGACGCTTGAACCGCTGCGCGCGCTTTTGGTCCAGCTGTTCGGCTTGGAAACGACATTGAAGAATGGGGCGGGGTCACTTTCACCGATGCGAAGCGCTTCAATCTCGACGCCAAAGAAGCTGAAGTCTTCGGTCGTGCTTGCGTTTAACCAGTCCATAGCCGCCCGATGATCGTCCTTAAATTTCTCGGCGACCCAGATCGTGGTTGTCGGCTTGGCGCGGCTGGCGATATAGGCGATCAACTGTCCTAAGTGTTTGTGGTCGGTCGCACCGAACTGATTCTCGATTACGACTGGATTGCCGATGCTGTCCTCCGCCAAGATATCCAGGCGAAAGTCGCCGGTGGAAATTTCGATGCCTTGCAGTTCCAATTCGTCGATCTGCAAAGCATCTGACAGAAGGTTGAGATTCTCGGAAAGCCAAGGCGTGAAGCCATACGCTTCATGCCCCCATACTTCAGTCGCGGAAATCGTAACTAATGTTCCCAGCTTTGGATGGCTCATGCGATCGCCCTGCCTAACTTGCCGAATGCCGCTGCCCGAGACCCTCTAACTCCAATTTCGAAATGTCAATGTGCTTCGAAGCATGTTGAATATCGAGCCCGACTACCGATCCATCGGCAGCAAGATCAAGAATAAAGTCGTCGCCAATTGACGCAATTTCGACACCCGTCTCATCGCGAAACGTTAAATACAGACTGTCAGTCTCGGCATAATAAGCCAGCTTCACGCCGCCTGGCTCGTCAGGCTGACAAAGACATCTTCCAGATCCGCCTCGCGCGTGGTCACGTCGACGATCCCGAAGCCCTGGCCCTGCAGCTGGGCGAGCACTTCGCCGGCGTTGGTCTGGTCCTTGTTGTAGGTCACCGCGATCGTGCGCTCGCCGGCGCGCTCGCATTTGAGGAAGGTCGCGCTGGCGGGCAGCTCCGCCACGTCGCGGTCAAGGGTCAGGACCACCACCTTTTCGCGCGCCATGCCGACCAGTTCGCGGGTCGGCTTGTTGGCGATCAGTTCGCCGTGGTTGATGATCGCGATGCGGTCGCACAATTGCTCGGCCTCTTCGAGGTAGTGGGTGGTCAGCACCACCGTCACCCCTTCGGAATTGAGTTCACCCACCAGGTCCCACAGCTGGCGGCGCAGTTCGACGTCGACCCCGGCGGTCGGCTCATCCAGCACGATCACCGGCGGCTGGTGGACCAGCGCCTTGGCGATCAGCAGGCGGCGCTTCATCCCGCCCGACAGCGTGCGGGCATAGGCATTGGCCTTGTCGGCCAGATGCACTTCGCTGAGGATTTCCAGGCTGCGCCGCGCCGCCTTGGGCACGCCATAGAGCCCGGCGGTGTTCTCCAGCACCTCGAACGGGGTGAAGAACGGATCGAAGACGATTTCCTGCGGGACGATCCCGATCGAGCGCTTGGCGTTGCGCGGGTGCTGATCGATGTCGAAACCCCAGATGTTCGCGGTGCCGCCGGTCTTCATCACCAGCCCTGCCAGGATGTTGATCAGGGTCGATTTGCCCGCGCCGTTGGGGCCGAGCAGGCCGAAGATCTGCCCCTGCGGCACGTCGAAGCTGACGCCCTTGAGTGCATGCTTGGCGGGCGAGGGGCCCTGGGCGGCATAGACCTTGGTCAGGTCGCGGATCGAGATTGCGGCGGGCGTATCCATGGCTGCCGCTTTGCGGCGATCGGCGGCGTTCGTAAAGGCTGGAAATGGGCGCGGTCCCTCGCTATGGCGCGACCATGATCCAGCCGCCCGAAACCGCTTTCGTCACCACCACCCGCGTCAACTGCGACGGCGCGCGCGACATTCCCGGCGGCGCGGCGCTCGGCCACCCGCGGGTCTGGCTGGAAATCGACGAGCACGGCTATGTCGACTGCGGCTATTGCGACAAGCGCTTCGTGCTGAAGGGCGGCCCGGCCGACGGGGCTGCCGGCTAGGTTCGCTCACGCATTCGTATACGATTTGCCAGCGCGCCGACCGTTCGACAGTCTGCGCCGAGCACGCATAATGTCGGTCGGGGGGCCGCAACAATGACTATCGTCCGCTCGGTCGCTGCGCTGATCGCCGCCATGTTGCTCGGCGGGCTTGCCGTGCCTTCGGCCGCCGCTGCCAAGGTCATCTACATCGTCGCGATCGTGCCTGCGGGAACCGGTACGGTCTACATCACCGGGGATGATCCCGTGCTTGGCCCGTGGAATCCGCGCGGCAAGGCGATGACGGCCGACGGTGACAAGCGCATTTACAAGTTCGACGCACCCAAGGGCATGAAACTCGCCTACAAGTTCACGCTTGGCAGCTGGGACCACGAAGCACTTGGCGAGGATGGCCGGGTGCGCGGCGAAAACTACACGCTGACCATCGGCGACCAGCAGTACTACCAGCATGTCATTCCGGGGTTCAAGGGTGATCCGCCGCGGACCGTCTACATTGCGGTCGCCGTCCCCGATGGGACCGGGCCGGTCTACATCACCGGCAGCACGCCCGAACTGGGACCCTGGAACCCGCGCGGCGCGCGCATGGCGGTCGATGGCAGCACGCGCATTTACGCGTTCAAGGCGGCGCCCGGTACCGTCCTTGAGTACAAGTTCACGCTGGGCAGCTGGGCCACCGAAGCGCTTGGCGCGAACGGCAAGCCGCAGGCCCAGAACCACAGCCTGACGGTCGGTTCGCAACAAATCTACATGACGACGATCCCCGGATTCAAATCGGGCGGATAGCCGGCCGGGCGGAACTGGCCGGATTGCCCGACATCGCCTCTGGCGCCAGCCATTGATCGCCCTATATCGGTCCCATGACCGCACCCGATCCCCGCTCGCTGCTGTACCGCCAGATCACCCCGGAAGAGGCGTTGGCGGTGACCCGTGAAACGCTCAAGCGCTGCGACGACGGCGAGCTGTATATGCAGTTCATCGCTAGCGAGATGTTCGCCTTCGATGATGGACGGCTCAAGACCGCGGACTATTCGCGCGATGCCGGGTTCGGCCTGCGCGGGCTCTCGGGCGAGATGACCGGGTTTGCCCATGCCAACGAGATCAGCCTGGCGGCGATCCGCCGCGCCGGGGAAACGCTGCAATTGCTCGATCCGGCCAAGGGCCAGGCCGCCCCGCCGCCGCGGCAGAGCAACCGCCACCTTTACACCGATGCCTCGCCGCTCGATGCGATCCCGTTCGAACGGAAGGTCAAGCTGCTCGAGACGATCGATGCTGCGGCGCGGGCGCGCGATCCGCGGGTGGTGCAGGTCAGCGCCAGTCTGTCGGCGAGCTGGTCGGTGATCGAGATCGTCCGCGCCGACGGCTTCGTCGCCCACGATGTGCGCCCCCTGGTCCGGCTCAACGTCGGGATCGTGGCGGAAAGCAATGGCCGGCGCGAAACCGGCTCGTTCGGGATCGGCGGACGGCGGCTCTATGACGACCTGTTCCTGCCCGAGACGTGGAACCGCGCGATCGACACCGCGCTGGCCCAGGCATGGGTCAACCGGGACAGCGTCGCGGCGCCAGCGGGCGAATGCCAGGTACTGCTCGGCCCTGGCTGGCCGGGGGTGCTGCTCCACGAAGCGGTCGGCCACGGGCTCGAAGGCGATTTCAACCGCAAGGGCACCAGCGCCTTTTCCGGCCGGATCGGTGAGCGGGTCGGCGCGACCGGGGTGACCGTGATCGACGACGGCACCCTGCTCGGTCAGGGCGGCCAGGGACGGCGCGGTTCGCTGTCGATCGACGATGAGGGCACGCCGACGCAGGAGAACGTGCTGATCGAGGACGGGATCCTCAAGGGCTACATGCAGGACCGCTTGAATGCCCGACTGATGGGGGTGCCCGCCACCGGCAACGGGCGGCGCGAAAGCTATGCCCACGCCCCGATGCCGCGGATGACCAACACCTTCATGCGCGCCGGCAACGACAATCCCGACGAATTGCTCAGCCGGATGAAGTCGGGGATCTTCGCCAAGAGCTTTGGCGGCGGGCAGGTCGACATCGTTTCGGGCAAGTTCGTGTTCAGTTGCACCGAGGCCTACAAGGTCGAGAACGGCAAGCTCGGCGCGCCGATCAAGGGCGCGACGCTGATCGGCGACGGGCCGACCGTGCTGACCAAGGTGATCGGCATCGGCAATGATATGGCCATCGACGAAGGCGTCGGGATCTGCGGCAAGGGCGGGCAGAGCGTGCCCGCCGGGGTGGGTCAGCCCAGCCTGCTGGTCGAGGCGCTGACCGTCGGCGGCACCGGCTGAGGCGCGGTGCCCGCGCTGCGGCCCTGGGCCGCCGATCTGCTGCATCTCTGGTTCCACGTGCTGCGCCCGGCGCAGTGGTACGGCGGCGGGACGGCGGTCGATGATCTGCTGACCCGGCGGTTCGCGCCGCTGGTCGGGCCGATGTCCTACCGCCCGGCAGAGACGTTCCTGACCGACGCGCAGAGCGCGCGCGCCGCGATCCTGCTGTTCGACCAGGTGCCGCGCAATTGCTTTCGCGGCAGCGCCGAGGCCTTCGCCTTCGACCCGCTGGCGCGCGAACTGGCGCATGGCGCAATTGCCCGCGGCTGGCATCTTGGCTTGCCCAGGGGCCACGCCCAGTTCGTGCTGCTGCCGCTGATGCATTCGGAAAGCCGCGCCGACCAGCGTGAAAGCCTGCGCCGTTTTGCCGAACTGGGCGACCCGTCCAACCTGCGCTTTGCCCGCGCCCACGCCGCGATGGTGCTGCGCTTCGGACGATTTCCGCATCGCAATGCCGTGCTCGGGCGGGTCACGACGCCGGCCGAACAGCGCGCAATAGCCGCCGGCAACGCCTGGTGAAATCGGCGGGTGATTTCAGCCGCGGTTCAGATTAGAGTGCTAACAAGGTCGACGAACAATCACAGAGGAGCCGGACCATGCGCGCGATCGGATTTGCCCTTGCGGCAGTGTCACTGATGGCGGGCGGTGCGACCGCGCAGGCCAAGCCGCGCCTCAGCGGCGAGGAACAGCTGGCCAAAATGCTCGAAGGGCGTGAGGCGGGCAAGCCGACCAGCTGCATCAACCTGTTCGACGCCCGCGACAGCACCGTGATCGACAAGACCGCGCTGGTCTATCGGTCGGGCAGCACCATCTGGGTCAACCGCCCGGCCAATGCCGAACACATCGATTCCGACGACATTCTGGTGACCTACCCGACCGGCAGTTCGTTCTGCCGGCTCGACCGGGTCAACACGATGGAGCGGTCGGGCCATTTCGTCACCGGCTTCCTCGCGCTGGGCGATTTCGTTCCTTACCGCAAGGTCGCCGCCCGCGATTGATCCCTACGCAGCTCACAGCGAGGCGCCGTCCGGGTAGCTGGACGGCGCAGTCGTATCGGCGTGTCGTTCGCCGGAGCGTGATCGCCTTCCGTCGAGCCACTGTATCACTGCGGCAACACATCTGCTGACTGACCGGCACAGCCCGGCTGGAACCGGGCGGCTTGGGGGATGTCGTGCGCAGGTTTGCCGTGATCATATCGACGCCGCTGGCATCGTGTCTGGCACTCGCCGCACCGGCCGCCGCGCAGGATCGCAGCGCTGACAATGCCGTTACCCAGGCCGAAGACGCCTTCGGCTATTCGGTCGGGCGTGAGGCGCTGGGCATCTACAACGGCGGCAATGTCCGCGGCTTTTCCCCCAGTGCGGCGGGCAACGTGCGGATCGACGGGCTCTATTTCGATCCGGCCTTCGACTTTCCCGGACTGCTGACCGATTCGGCCAGCATCAAGGTCGGGCTGTCGGCGCAGGGCTATCCCTTTGCCGCGCCCAGCGGGATCCAGGACATCGCGCTGCGCCGTCCGGGCGACACGGCGGGGGCCTCGGTGGTGGCCAATTTCGACAGCTTCGGCACCGCGGCGATCGAGGTTACCGGTTTCGCGCCGCTCGGTCCGGGGCTGGCCCTGGCCTATGGCGCCAATCTCGGGCGCACCGCCTTTCCCGACGGTACCGACAACGTCAATCACGCCGAATCGGTCGCGCTGCGCTGGCGTCCGGCCCCGGGTGTCGAACTGCTGCCGTTCCATGCCCGCTTCGACGATTACAACGACGAGGCCGGTCCGTTCTACATCGCCGCCGGCAACTATCTGCCCCCGGTGCCGGACAAGCACACCTATCTTGGGCCGCAATGGGCCGATTTCCGCCTGGTTGCGGAAACCAGCGGGCTGCTCGCCTCGGTCGCCCCGGCCAGGAACTGGCTGGTCCGCATGGGCCTGTTCCGCTCCAGCTTCGAACAGCGCGAAGGCTTCTTCAACCTGCTGACCGATGTCCAGCCCGATGGCAGCGCCAACCGGCTGCTGATTGCCGATCCGCCGCTGCACCAGCGCTCGCTGAGCGGCGAGTTGCGGGTCACCCATTCGATTTCCGACGGGCCGCGCCTGCATGTCCTCCATCTCAGCCTGCGCTCGCGCGATGCGCGCAGCGAATATGGCGGATCGGACGAGCGCGATCTCGGCCCCACCTCGATCTATGCCGAGGAAGACGCCGTCCGGCCCGCCGCCTTCGCCTTCGGCCCGATCAGCCGCGAACGGGTCCGGCAGGATCTGCTCGGGCTGGCCTACAGCGGGCGCTGGCGCAATGTCGGCGAACTCGGCTTCGGCATCTCCAAGGCGCGCTATCGCAAAACCACTGCGCTGCCCGGGGTTTCCGAAATCGTCGGCAAGGACGATCCGTGGCTGTACAACGTCAACGGCGCAGCCACGCTGACCAGGACGCTCAGCGTCTATGCCGGCTATGCCAAGGGGCTGGAGGAAAGCGGCACCGCGCCGCCCAACGCCGTCAACCGCAATGCCCCGCTGCCCGCGATCCTGACCAGCCAGAAGGACGCCGGGCTGCGCTGGGCGATCACCCCCAAGATCAAGCTGGTCGCCGGACTGTTCGAACTGAGCAAGCCCTATTTCGGCTTCGATGGATCGCAGACCTTCCGCCAGGTCGGGTCGATCCGCAATCGCGGGGCAGAGTTCTCGGTCTCCGGCCCGCTGACCGGCCGGCTCGATCTGGTCGCCGGCGGGGTCGTGCTCGATGCCCAGGTGGTGCGCGATGCCCTGGCCACCGGGACGATCGGGCGGCGCCCGGTGGGGGTGGCCAAGCACCTGTTCAACCTCAACCTCAACTGGCGCACCCCGTGGGTCGAGGGGCTGGCGCTCGATGCCAGCCTGCTCCAGCGCGGGGCAATGCCGGCGACCACCGACAACAGCCTCGAAATCGCCGGGCGGCAGATCGTCAACCTGGGCGCACGCTATTCGTTCAAGCTCGCCGGCAAGGCGGTGACCGCGCGGATCCAGGTCTACAACCTGCTCGACCAGTACGGCCTCGTCTCGGGCGGGCCGGGGCTCTACCGGACTAACCAGCCGCGTTCGGTCAACGGCTTTCTGGCGGTCGATTTCTAAGGCGTTGACTCCCTCCCGCAGATGATTAGGGTAAGCACCCTAAAATGGGCACAAGCCCGCGGGAGAGAATTGCCATGGCCACAGCCGCACTTGAACGCAGCGCCGCGCCGCTTGCGCCGATCGATGTCAGCCGCCCGGAACTCTATGCCGAAGACCGCTGGCAGGATCCGTTCCGCCAGCTGCGCGCCCAGGCGCCGATCCAGTACGTGCCCGACAGCGCCTTCGGGCCCTATTGGTCGGTCAGCACTTACAAGCCGATCGTCCATATCGAAGCCTTGCCCAAGATCTTCTCGTCGAGCTGGGAATACGGCGGGATCGCCATCCCCGGGATCGTCGACCGGCCGATGGACAGCGAAGTGCGGATGCCGATGTTCATCGCCATGGACCCGCCGCACCACACCGCGCAGCGCCGCACCATAGCGCCGTCGTTCGGGCCGAGCGAGGTTGCGGCGATGAAGGCCGAAATCCAGCAGCGCACCGCCGAAGTGCTCGATGCCCTGCCGATCGGCGAAACCTTCGACTGGGTCGAGCGGGTGTCGATCGAACTGACCACCGGCATGCTCGCACGGTTGTTCGATTTCCCGTGGGAGGAGCGCCACAAGCTGACCTACTGGTCCGACATGGGCGGCGATGTCGAACGGATGACCACGCCCGAGGGGCACCAGTCGCGCAACGCCGCGATGACCGAAATGGGCGAGGCCTTTGCCGCGCTGTGGGCGGAGAAAACGGCCAAGCCGGGCAAGGACCTGATCTCGGTCATGCTCCAGTCCGAAGCGATGAGCCACATGAGCCCGACCGAATTCATCGGCAACCTGATCCTGTTGATCGTTGGCGGCAACGATACCACGCGCAATTCGATGTCGGGCTTTGTCTATGGCCTGGCGCAGTTCCCCGAAGAGCGCGCCAAGCTGGAGGCCGATCCCTCGCTGATCCCCAACGCGGTGCAGGAACTGATCCGCTGGCAGACCCCGCTGGCCCATATGCGGCGCACGGTGCTGGAAGATACCGAGATCGAGGGCGTCGCCATGAAAAAGGGCGACAAGGTGGTGATGTGGTACATTTCCGCCAACCGCGACGAAGCCGTGTTCAAGGATGCCGACAAGGTCATCGTCGGGCGCGAGAATGCCCGGCGGCACCTCTCGTTCGGCTATGGCATCCACCGCTGCGTCGGGGCGCGGGTGGCGGAACTGCAGCTGTGCACGCTGCTGGAAGAAATGGGCAAGCGCCGCTTGCGCGCGACCCCGGTGGCCGATCCGGTGCGGGTGCCGGCCTGCTTCGTCCACGGCTACAAGCAGCTGCAGGTTCAGCTGTCGCACTATTGATGAAGACCCGCGAGCGGATCC
Source organism: Novosphingobium sp. (assembly GCA_046063245.1). Taxonomy (GTDB): domain Bacteria; phylum Pseudomonadota; class Alphaproteobacteria; order Sphingomonadales; family Sphingomonadaceae; genus Novosphingobium. The sequence continues at coordinate 11,103 of JBJTLX010000130.1, read as the reverse complement.
TCAATGCGGCGCAGACGCTGTTCAACCAGCAGGGCTATGGCGCGGTGACCACGGCCATGCTGGCGCAGCATTGCGGCATGGCCGAGGGCAACCTGTGGTATCATTTCAAGACCCGCCGCGCGCTGCTCGATGCCCTGGGTGAGCGTTTCGCCGCGGCGATCGAGCGGCGCCTGGCGCTGCGCGTCGGCAGCGATCCGGTTGCCGACTATGCCCGCCTGCTCGAAGCGATCATGGCCGAATTCCGCCACTTCCGCTTCCTCTACCGCGACCAGCCGAGCTACGGCGAACACGCCGAGGTGATCGCCCGGGCCGCGCCCGACTGGATCGCGCGGACCTATGCCCAGCTTGAGGCGCATCTGGGCGCGCTGGCCGATGCCGGCCTGCTCGACTGGCCGCGCGAGCGGCTGCACGACCTGGCGGTCAACGGCACCATCATCCTGCGCTATGGGCTCGAGCATTTCCGCGAACTGGGGGAGCCGACCGGGCAGGGCACCGGCGCGGTACGGCGGACGCTGGAACGGCATCTGTCGCTGTTTGCGCATCGGCTCGAGCCGCGCGCGGCGGCTCGACTCGCGGCCGGGATCGCGGCATTGGAGGATGCGGCACTCGCCGCCTGAATTCACGGAGATCCGGCCATGACCACTGCCCAAGCCCCGATAGCTTCTCCTTTCGGCTATCGCTCGACCGCTGCCGAGGTGGTCAGTGGGATCGACTTGTCCGGCAAGGTTGCCGTGGTGACCGGCGGCTATTCAGGCCTTGGCACCGAGACGGTGCGCGCGCTGGCCGGGGCCGGGGCGCGGGTTATCGTCGGCGCGCGCCGGCCGGACAAGGCCGCCGAAGACCTCGCCGGGGTCACCGGCCAGGTCGAGATCGCCGCGCTGGACCTGTCCGACCCTGCTTCGATCGATGCCTTTGCTGCCGATGTCGCCGCCCGCACCGACCGGCTCGACATCGTCATCGACAATGCCGCGATCATGGCCAATCCGCTGACCCGCGATGCGCGCGGCTACGAGAGCCAGTTCGCCACCAATCACCTCGGCCATTTCCAGCTGATCGCGCGGCTGTGGCCGCTGCTGACGGCAACTGGCTCGGCGCGGGTGGTCTCGGTCTCGTCGATCGGTCACCGCATCTGCCCGCCCGATCTGGCCGATCCCAACTTCGAGCATCGCCCCTATGACAAGTGGCAGAGCTATGGCCAGGCCAAGTCGGCCAATGCGCTGTTCGCGCTGCAACTCGATGCGCTGGGCGCGGCGCATGGCGTGCGCGCCTTTTCGGTCCATCCCGGCGGGATCGCCACGCCGCTGCAGCGCCACCTCACCCGCGAAGAGCAGATCGCGATGGGCTGGATGGACCAGGACGGCAAGATCGATGAACGCTTCAAATCGACCGAGCAGGGCGCCGCGACCAGCGTGTGGTGCGCGGTCTCGCCGCTGCTTGGCGGGATGGGCGGGGTCTATTGCGAAGACTGCAATGTCGCCGAAGCGGTCCCGGCCGATTTCGCGGGCTTCAGCGGTGCGCGCCCGCATATCCAGGACCGCGCTCTTGCCGCTGACCTGTGGGACCTGTCGGAAAAGCTGACCGGGGTCACCTTCCGCCCATGATCCGTCCGATCCTGCGCTGGGTGCTGGCGCTATTCTACCTGCTCGCCGGGGTGATCCATCTTGCCGATCCCGCGCCGTTCCTGACGATCATGCCGCCGTGGGTGCCGCAGCCGGAAGCGGTCGTTGCCCTGACCGGGATTGCCGAGCTGGCCGGGGCGGCGGGGCTGCTCCAGCCGTGGTCAGCGCCGCTGCGCCGCGCCGCGGGGTGGGGGCTGGCGCTCTATGCCCTGTGCGTCTGGCCTGCCAATTTGCAGCACATGCTGAACGATCAGGGCGCGCACCTGGCATATCACTTACCGCGGCTGGCCTTCCAGCCGGTGCTGATCTGGCTGGCGCTGTGGGTGTCGGGCGTGACCGAATGGCCGCGGCTCAATCGCAGACCTGGCGGATCGGCGGGATGACCTTCCACCACCACAGCGCGCCCAGCGCCGGGACCGCGGCGGTCAGCGCAAAGGCATAGCCATAGCCGCCCAGGTAATCGACGATCAGCCCGGTGGCGATCGGCCCGACGATCCCGGCGCAGTTGCCGATCGCGTTCTGCAGCCCGATCCAGCCACCCGCCGCGCGCGGGCCGGCGAAGATCTGGCCGATCGCGAAGAGGTTGGTCGAGGTCAGCCCAGAGGCGATCCCGGCAATCACCAGCACCGCACCAAGCTGCGCCGCGCTGTGGGTGAAATAGACCATGGCCAGCGCGGCCGCGGCGATCGCCTGGCCCGCGACCATCAGATTGCGGCGCATCTGCCCTTCGTCCATCCCGCCGGCCACCCAGCGGTCCGAAACCCGCCCCATGACCAGCGCGACAATCCCCTGGACCGCGAAGCCCAGCGTGGTCAGCGCGGTCATCTGGGCGATCGAATAGCCCTGGGTCTTGACCAGGAACAGCGGCAGCCAGGTGAGCAGGAAGTAGAACCCGTAATTGGTCGCGAAATGGCCGACACCCATCAACCAGACTGACCGGTGCGCCGCGATCCGCGCCAATGGATAGGGATCGACCGTGGCCTGGCGCAGCGACGCCCCGCGCAGCGGCGCGGCGACCGCCTGCCACGGCAGCAGCCACAGCAGGGTGATCGCCCCGAAGATCCAGAAGATCGGCCGCCAGCCCCACGCCGCCAGGATCGTGCCGCCGGCCAGCGTGCCGACCGCCGGGCCAAAGGCGAGGGCCGCGGCGACCACGGCGTTGGCGCTGCCGCGGTGCGCGGCGGGCACTTCTGCGGCGAAGATCTTGCTGCTGCCGGGAAAGGCGATGCTTTCGCCCAGGCCCAGCACCAGCCGCAGCGCGATCAGGCTTGCCAGCCCGCCGACAAAGCCGGTCAGCAGCGTCGCCACCGCCCACAGTGCCACCCCGATGGCGAACAGGCGGTAGACGCAGAAGCGGTCGCACAGCCACCCGACCACCAGGCACAGCGGGGCATAGACCCAGAAGAAAGCCGAAACAGCAAAGCCGAAGCCGGTTGCCGACAGGTTGAGCTCCTGCTTCATCAGCGGCGCGGCTACGCCGATCGCCCCGCGATCAACATAGTTGAGCAGGACCGACAGGCCGAGCAGGCCGACGGCGGCGGCAATCCGGGCGTTCGATACCCGCGCGATCGGTGCTGCTGTCGCCATCTGCCGATTTCCCCCAAGCCCTTTTTGCCACGCCCTTTTGCCGCGCAGGCTAGCACGGGCATGGCGCCCTCGGCTATGGGCATGGCATGACCCAGCAAGCGATCCTCGTGCTGACCACCGGCGGCACGATCGACAAGGCCTATTTCGACGCGCTGTCCGAATACCAGATCGTCGACAGCGGCATTCCCGCCCTGCTCAAGGAGGCGCGGGTGGCGCTGCCGTTCCGGGTGGTCGAACTGATGCGCAAGGACAGTCTCGAACTGACCGACGAAGACCGCGCCGCCATCGCCGCGGCGGCGCGCGAGGCCCCGGAAAGCCGCATCGTCGTCACTCACGGCACCGATACCATGACCGAAACCGCCAAGGTGCTGGCCGCAGACGTGCCGGGCAAGACGATCTGCCTGACCGGGGCGCTCAGCCCGGCGCGCTTTGCCGAAACCGATGCACCGTTCAACCTGGGCATGGCCTTCGCCGCGGTGCAGGTCGCCCCGCCGGGCGTCTGGATCGCGATGAGCGGACAGGTGTTCGACGGACTGAAGGTGCGCAAGGACCGGGCGGCGGGGCGGTTCGTCGCGCTCTGAACGTGCCGCGCCGGGGTGACAAGGCTGCGTCCGTCGGCTAGGCGGCGCAGCGGATGACGCCGTTTCGCACCTTTGTCCGCGATCATCGCGCGCTGGCCGGCCTGCTGGTCGCGCTGGCCTTGCTGATCAAGGCGCTGATCCCGGCCGGGTACATGGTCGGAACGCAAGGCCGGACGCTGAGCGTGCAGGTCTGCGCCGACCCGGCGGCACCGCACCTGACCCGGCAGATCGTCCTTCCCGCCGGCGGGGCGCCGCACGATCCGCTGGCCGCTGCGGCCAAAAGCGACGCTGTCTGCCCCTTCGCGGCGCTGGCGGCTGGCACGGTCGGCGCGGCCGATCCGGTGCTGCTGCTCGCCGCGCTGGGCTTCATCCTGCTGCGCGGCTTTGCCCCTGCCGCGCCGCCGCTGCGGACCCGCGCCGCCCATCTCCGCCCGCCGCTGCGCGGACCGCCGGTCCCCGCCTGATCCAGCACCCGGGCCGCGCCAGCCGCGCGGCCCCCGTTTGACAGGCTGTTCCCGCGCGCCTCCGCCGCGCCGGGACGCGCAGGACCGGACAGACCTTGCCATGAAGACCTCGCTGATTGCGCTTGTACTTGCGCTGGGCTTTGCCCACCCCGCCCGCGCCGACGAACCGGCCGAGGCCGACCCGGCAGAGCCCGCCATCTTGGTGGTCGGGCAGAAAGACCGTCCGATCGGGATCGAACCGCGCGGCCTGGCGGTCAGCCTGGGCGCGGCACAGATGGCGGCGGTCAACGCCTTCAACACCGAAGACCTGATGAAGTATGCGCCCAACTTCTTCGTGCGCAAACGCTATGCCGGCGACAGCAACGGCGTGCCCGGCTTTCGCGGCACCCATTCGACCCAGAGCGCGCGCACCCTGGTGATGGTCGACGGCTTCGTGGTTTCGAACTTCCTGGGCAATTCGTTCGGCTTTGCGCCCAAGTGGGGCGTGGTCGGACCGGGCGAGGTGGCGCAGTTCGACATAGTCTATGGCCCCTATTCGGCGCGCTATCCGGGCAATGCGATGGGCGGGATCGTCAACATCACCACCCGCGATCCGCACGAGACCGGGGCCTTCGCGGCGGTTCAGGGCTTCGTCCAGCCCTACCGCCAATTTGCCACGACGGCCGACTATGCCGGCTATTCGGGCGAGGCCGGGCTGGGCTGGAAGCAGCAGGACGGGCCGCTATCGCTGCGCCTGACCGGACGCTGGTTCCGCAATGACGGGCAGCCGATGACCTTCCTTGGCCTTATCCCGGTGAGCGGGGCGGCGGGAACACCGGTGACTGGCGCGGTGATCGATCCCGAGCACGTTCGCGCCGCTGCCGCCGGAACCGGCATTCCCGGCGCCCCGGGCACGGCGACCAATCCCTATTTCGCCGCGCAGTCCCCGGCGCGGATCACCCAGCAGCAGGCCAAGCTCAAGCTCGGCTATGACGACGGGGCGATTACCGGGCAGGCGCTGTTTGCCTATTGGCACAACGCGGACAGCCAGACCCGGCCCGACTGCTATCTGCGCGATGCCGCGGGAAACCCGGTCTGCGATGGCCGGGTGACGATCGGCGCGCAGATCTACACCGCGGCGGGGGCCAATTTCTCCAGCACCGTGCGCGACGAATATCTCGCCGGGCTCAAGCTCGCCGCGCCGCTCGGCGCAGACACCACCGCGCGTCTCGCGCTCTCGACCTACCGGGTCGCCCGTTCGGACGGCTTCACCTCGGACGGCTATGCCAGGGGCCGCAGCGGCGGTAGCGGCACGCTTGCCGCGCAGGGGCCGACTGGCTGGTGGACCGGGGATCTGACGATCGAGAACAAGGGTGCGGCGCGCGAACTGGCCTTCGGGCTCAGCGCCAACCGCTATCGCACCGATCTGGCGCGCTATACCCTGCCGGTGTGGAACAGCGCCGCCGGCAAGGCCTTCGCCACGCGCAGCTTCGGCACGACCCGGCAGCTTTCGGCCTGGGCCGAAGCGCGCTGGCTGGCCGCTCCGTTGGGCCTGACCATGGGGCTGCGCTATGACAACTGGCGCGCCTTCGATGGCGGGTTGACCCGGCTCGGCAACGGCTCGCTCGCCGGGCAGCCGGTGACCGGTGCCTATGCCGCGCGCACGGCGGATGCGGTCAGCCCCAGCCTGTCGTTCGAATATCGCCTGGCCGGCGGCACCCGGCTGCAGCTTAGCCTGGCAATGGCGACCCGGTTCCCGACCGTCGGCGAGCTGTTCCAGGGCAGCCTCAACGGCGACGGCAGCTTCAACCCCGACAGCTTCGATCCGAACCTGCGGCCGGAACGCAGCAAGGACGCCAACCTGGTGGTCGCACACGATTTCGGCGTGCTGAAGTTGACCGGTTCGGCGTTCTACCAGCGGGTCGACGACACGGTCTTCGCCTTCGCCGGGTTCAACCAGAACGGGGTGACGACATCCAACTTCAAGAACATCGACCTGACCCGCCAGTTCGGCTTCGAAGCGATCGCCGAGACGCACGACTGGCCGCTGCCGGGGCTGAGCATCGACGCCAACCTGGCCTATACCGATTCGAAAACGCTCAGGAATCGCGCCAATCCGGCGGCCGAGGGGGTGCAGTTTCCGCGCATTCCCAAATGGCGGATCAATGCCAGCGCGCGCTATGCCGTCAGCGACCGGGTCAACGCCGCGCTGGGGCTGCGTTACGCCAGCCGGCCCAACACCGATCTGTTCGGGCTGCAGCGCGGCGACACCTTCGGCTTCACCTCGGAATTGTTCGCGCTCGATGCGCGGATCAACTGGAACCTGAGCGACAGTTTGCGCCTGTCGGCCGGGGCCGACAACCTGACCAACGACCGCGCCTGGGTGTTCCATCCCTATCCGCAGCGCACGTTTCTGGTCGAAGCGGGGTGGCGGCTGTGATCGGCCGCAGCGCGCTTTACCGCACGATCTGGCGCTGGCACTTCTATGCCGGGCTGTTCGTGGTGCCGATGGTGCTGGTGCTGGCGCTGACCGGCGCGACCTATCTGTTCAAGCCGCAGGTCGACCGCTGGGAAGAGCGTCACTTCCGCGCGCTGCCCGCGGCGGGGGCGGTCTCGCCCGACGATCAGGTCAAGGCGGCGCTGGCGGCTTTCCCGGGCGCGCGGCTGCAGTCCTACCGCCTGCCCGAAGCGGACGGCGATGCAGCGCTGGTCCATGTCGCGCTGCCGGGCAAAGGCGGCGCGATGCGCGATGTCTTCGCCTCGCCGCAGGGCCAGGTGGTCGGCGCGCTCGATCCGGCCTGGCGGATCATGCAGATCGCGCACGACATCCACGGGCAACTGCTGCTCGGTCCGCGCGGATCGTGGCTGGTCGAACTGGCGGCCAGCTGGGCGATCGTCATGCTGATCAGCGGGCTCTACCTGTGGTGGCCGGCGGGACGCGGGCTGGCGGGCGTGGTGTGGCCGCGGCTGACCGCGGGATCGCGCCTGTTCTGGCGCGATCTCCACGCCGTCACCGGGTTCTGGGTGGCGGGACTGGCCCTGGTGCTGCTGCTGACCGGGCTGCCCTGGGCCGATGTCTGGGGCAGCGCGTTCAAGGCGGTGCGCATCGAAATGGGCTGGGTCAGGGGCGTGCAGGACTGGACCGTGGGCGGCCGCCCGGCCGGGAGCGGCGAACACGCCGAGCACAACCACGCCGCGATGATTGCCGGCACGCGCGCCATGCCCGCCAAGGCCCACGTCATGCCCGACGGCACCGTGATGACCGCGGCGATGACCCCGGTCTCGCTCGGCCGGATCGTCGCCGAAGCCCGCAGCGAGCACCTGCCGTTCCCGGTCATCGTCACCCCGCCCGGCGCGGCCCAAGCGCCGTGGTCGGTCCGCTCGGACACCCAGAACCGCCCGCTGCGCGTGACGCTGACCTACGACGCGATGACCGGGAAGCGCCTGTCGCGCGAAGCCTTTGCCGACAAACACCCGATCGACCGGGTCATCGGCTACGGCGTCGCCTGGCACGAGGGGCAACTGCTCGGCCCGATCAACCAGCTGATCGGGGTCGCCACCGCGCTCATGCTGGTGACGCTGGCGGTCAGCGGCTTTGTGCTGTGGCGCCGGCGCGCGCCACCGGGACGGCTGGGCGCGCCGCCGGCCCCGGCAACCCCGGCCAAGCTGCGCGGCGTCGCGGTTGTGGTCATCGCGCTGGCGGCGTTCCTGCCGCTGCTCGCCGCCTCGCTGATCGTGATGGTGCTGCTCGAGCGGCTGGTGCTGACCCGCATCCCGGGTCTGGCGCGCTGGCTCGGCATCGACCGGCCCGAGGTCAGCCGCACCGACCCGGCATAGGACTTCTGCCCGGGACTGTCTGCGCAGCCGCGCGCGGTGCGGCTACTCCCACTCGATCGTGCCGGGCGGTTTCGACGTATAGTCGTAGACCACCCGGTTGATGCCCTTGACCTCGTTGATGATGCGGGTCGCGACGCGGGACAGGAACTGGGCGTCGAAGGGGTAGATGTCGGCGGTCATGCCGTCGGTGCTGGTCACCGCGCGCAGCGCGCAGACGTTGTCGTAAGTGCGCCCGTCGCCCATCACGCCGACGGTCTTGACCGGGAGCAGAACGGCGAAGGCCTGCCAGATCGCATCGTAGAGCCCGGCGTTGCGGATTTCCTCGAGGTAGATCGCATCGGCCTTGCGCAGCACGTCGCAGCGCTCGCGGGTTACCTCGCCGGGGATGCGGATCGCCAGGCCGGGGCCGGGGAAGGGGTGGCGGCCGACGAACACCTCGGGCAGGCCCAGCTCGCGGCCCAGTTCGCGGACCTCGTCCTTGAACAGTTCGCGCAGGGGTTCGACCAGGCGCATGTTCATGCGCTCGGGCAGGCCGCCGACGTTGTGATGGCTCTTGATCGTCACGCTCGGCCCGCCGGTGAACGACACCGATTCGATCACGTCGGGGTACAGCGTGCCCTGAGCAAGGAAATCGGCCCCGCCGACCTGCTTGGCCTCTTCCTCGAACACGTCGATGAAGGTCTTGCCGATGAACTTGCGCTTGGCTTCGGGGTCGGTGACCCCGGCCAGCCCACCAAGGAACAGCGCCGAAACGTCCTTGTGGACCAGCGGGATGTTGTAGTGATTGCGGAACAGGCTGACCACTTGCTCGGCCTCGCCCAGCCGCATCAGCCCGTGGTCGACGAAGACGCAGGTCAGCTGCTCGCCGATCGCCTCGTGGATCAGCACCGCGGCGACCGCGCTGTCGACCCCGCCCGAGAGCCCGCAGATCACCCGGCCCCCATGCTTACCAACTCCGACCTGCGCACGGATTTCCGCAATCTTGGTCTTGCGGAATTCGGCCATGGTCCAGTCGCCGGCCAGCCCGCAGACGTGGCGGACGAAGTTCTTGTAGAGCTTGCCGCCGTCGGGGGTGTGGACCACCTCGGGATGGAACTGCATCGCGTAGATGCGCTTCTCCTCGTTGGCGATCACGGCAAAGGGCGCGCCGGGGCTGGAGGCGACCGGCTTGAACCCGGGGGCCAGGCTGGTCACCTTGTCGCCGTGGCTCATCCACACCTGATGGGTTTCGCCTTCGCGCCACAGCCCGTCGAACAGCGCGCAGCCATCGGATATGGTGATGAAGGCGCGCCCGAACTCGCCCGAATCGCCGGGCAGAACCTCGCCCCCCAGCTGGTGCATCAGCGCCTGCTGGCCATAACAGATCGCCATGATCGGCAGGCCGCTGTCGAGAATCTCGGCGGGGATGCGCGGGCCGTTCGCGTCGAGCACCGAAGCGGGTGATCCCGACAGGATGATCCCCTTGGGCTGCATCCGCTCGAACGCCGCTGCTGCCTGATTGAACGGGGCGATTTCGGAATAGACCCCGGCCTCGCGCACACGGCGGGCGATGAGCTGGGTGACCTGGCTGCCGAAATCGACAATAAGGATGGAATCGGAAGGCTGGATCGTCATGGCTGGCCGATAGTGATGTCATGCCAATGGCGCAACACGGTCGTCTCCATTTTTGCGCAGCGCAAATGGGGATGACCAACAATTAGGATATGCCAGTGCCGCACCGCGCATCGATCTGGGTCGTTTTCGCCATCGTGCTGATCGACATGCTCGGCTTCGGCATCGTCATGCCGGTGCTGCCGGGGCTGATCATGGATCTGGCCCATGTCCCGGTCGATACCGCAGCGGTCTATGCCGGATGGCTGGGGGCGGGCTATGCGCTGATGCAGTTCGTCTTTGCCCCGATCATCGGCAACCTTTCCGACCGCTTCGGGCGGCGTCCGGTGCTGCTGGCATCGGTGCTGGCGATGGGGGTGGACTATGCCATCATGGGCTTTGCCCCGGCGCTGTGGTGGCTGGTGATCGGGCGGATCGTGGCGGGGATGACCGGGGCCAGCTGGTCGGCCGCCTATGCCTATATCGCCGACATCACTCCGCCCGAAAAACGGGCTGCCAGCTTCGGCCTGATGGGCATGGCCTTCGGCTTCGGATTCATTTTCGGACCGGCGCTGGGCGGTCTGCTCGGCACGGTCGGGCCGCGGGTGCCGTTCTTCGCCGCGGCGGCATTGGCGCTGGCCAACAGTGCCGTGGGCTTTTTCGTGCTGCGCGAGAGCCTGCCGGCCGAGCAGCGCCGCCCCTTCGTGCTGGCCCGGGCCAATGCCTTCGCATCGCTGAGGGCGCTCAAGGGCCAGTCGGCAACCGTGCTGTGGTTCGTCGCCGCGCTGGGGGTGTGGCAACTGGCGCATATCGTCTACCCGGCGATATGGTCCTATTTCGCCATCGCAGCCTGGGGTTTCGGGCCCAAGCAGATCGGCCTTGCCCTGGCCGTGGTCGGCATCTCGAGCGCGCTGGTCCAGGGGGTGGGGTTGCGGTTGCTCCTGCCCCGGCTGGGGGAACGGCGCGCGGTGACGCTGGGGGTGCTGGCCTTTGCCGTTTCGGCGGCGCTCTATGCCGTCGTCGGAACAATTCCGCTGATCTACGCCGCCATCGTTGTCGGGGGGATGCAAGGCCTGATCCAGCCGTCGATCCAGGCGCTCAACAGCCGCGCGGTCGATGCCAGCAGCCAGGGCGAACTGCAAGGCGCGACCCAGTCGATCGGATCGATCGCGCAGATCGTCGGCCCGCCGCTCTATTCTGGAATTTTCGCCAAGTTCAGCGGCCCCGCCGCATTGGTCCACCTGCCGGCGATGCCGCTGCTGGTCGCAGCCGGCTTCGCCTTCGGCGCGCTGGCACTGTTCCTGCGCGGAGCGGCCTTGCTGCCCCGCGCCGCTACCGAACCTTCGCCGGCACCCGCTCCCGAAGCTCGGTCTTGAGCAGCTTGCCAATGTGGCTGCGCGGCAAGATCGGAAGAGCACACGTCTGAACTCCAGTCACTCTGGAACA
>JBJTLX010000129.1:0-3511 GCA_046063245.1 Novosphingobium sp. | reverse complement strand
CGGACCGCTCCGGGGGTGAAGTCCAGCGTGACCTTCTCCGTCCCCAGCGGCGCATTCCACGTCGCCAAGCCCAGCGACATGCTGCCCGAACTGCAGGGCCGTCTGCCGATCCGGGTCGAGCTGTCGGCGCTGAGCGAGGATGATTTCGTCCGCATCCTATCGGAAACGCGCGCCAACCTGGTTGAACAGTACCGCGCGCTGCTCGGCACGGAAAAGGTCAGCGTCGACTTCACGCCCGAAGCCGTGCGCGAGGTTGCCCGCATCGCCGCGCAGGTCAACGAAAGCGTCGAGAACATCGGCGCCCGCCGCCTGCAGACGGTGATGGAGAAGCTGCTCGAAGAGCTCAGCTTCGAGGCCGAGGACCGCCAGGGCGAGACCGTGATGATCGACGAGGCCTATGTCAGCGATCGGCTGGCTGGACTGGCCAGGGACACCGACCTGTCGAAATATATCCTGTGAGCGCGCTGCTGGTCGAGGCCGGGGCCGAACACTTTGCCGCGCTGATCGCGGGGGAAGTGCCGCCGGACGCGCTATCGCTGGCGCCGAGCGAACTGGCACCGGTACCGGTGATCGAGATGCTGGCGGACCTCTCGGCACGGATCGGGGCCAGCCATGTGCCCAACGCGTGGATCATCGTCGAGCAGGGCTGTGTCGCCGGCCTGCTGACCCTGGTCTGCGAGCCGGCCGAGCGCGGCGCGACGATCGGTTATGGTGTCGCCGAGAGCCACCGCGGGCGCGGCCTGGCCAGCGGGGCGGTGCGCGAACTGCTGGCGCTGCTGCGCCATGACCCGCGGGTCGACGCCGTCCTGGCCGAAACCTCAACCGAGAACCCGGCTTCGCAGCACGTGCTGCGCGTCAACGGCTTTGCCGAAACCGGGCAGCGAACCGATCCCGAGGATGGCCCGCTGATCTGTTGGCGCAAGACCTTGGCTTGAGGCTGGCGCGCTCTTGAAGGCATCGCCTTGTTCTGGTAATGTTCCAAATTGAGGATGTTCGCAAGGGAGAGTTGCGATGTCGCTTGAAGGCGGTTGCCAGTGCGGTGCCGTGCGCTACCGGGTCAGCGGCCAGCCGCAGCACAATGCGCTGTGCCATTGTGCCGATTGCCGCAAGAGCGCGGGCGCGCCGATAGTCGGCTGGGCGGCATTTGCCGAGGCTGACTTTGCCGTGACCCGGGGCGAGCCGGCGACCTTCAATTCGTCGGGCGCATCGCTCCGCAGCTTCTGCCCGACCTGCGGCACCGGCCTCTTCTTCCGCAATGCCGAGACGCTGCCGGGGATCGTCGATATCCAGACGGCCACGCTCGACGATCCCGGCCTGCTGCCGCCCGATGTCCAGATTCAGGTGGCCGAACGCCTGCCCTGGATGGCCGCCGCGCACACGCTTCCCGCGTTCAAGCGCTATCCCGGGATGCCCGAGGACTAGGCGGCGGAGCGACTTCGTTCTAGGCCATGGCCATGCACCAGACCCCCGACGACAAGCCGATCTACCGCCTGCTCACCGGCAAGGACGACCGCGCCTTTTGCGAACGCGTGTCCGAGGCGCTGGAACAGGGCTGGCGGCTGTACGGCTCGCCCAGCCTGGCCTGGGACGAGGAGGCCGGCGCCATGAAGGCGGCTCAGGCGGTTGTCTGGGGCGAGGCGGATGTGGTCAAGTAGCTTTCCCCAAGGCAGTTTTCAGAACAATTTGCCGAAGAATTTCGAAATGTCGAACCAGATCGTGCGGGTCTCGCCGGTCTTCGGGTCGGTGGCCTCAATGGTATCGTACGTCTTTCCATCTTTCATGATCAGCGATTGCTTTCCCTGCACAAGTCCGAAGAACTTGAGGATAGCGTATTCCTTGGCGACGCCGCTGCCTTCGTCGTTTGCGCGGATGACATAGGCCGTTCCGCTTGTCTTGCCATCACCCGAAGCGAGTTCTCGCGCAATTTCCTTTGGCGGTTTGGCCGCCTCTGTCGAATGCGGCTGGGAATTGTCCTCTGCCCAGACGGGCTGAGCGAGAACCAGAGCGATCGAAAGTGCGAATTTTTGCATTGTTGAACGGTATCAGACGCTCCCCGATCCGCAATCATGATCCGGTCAGGCAGTAAATTGGCGATCTGCCGAAACCTTCATTGGTCGCTCGGTCACCGCGTCGAACCGCGCGACATAGTCGGGATGCTCGGTCCCCATCAGCTTGTCCCACCAGGTGAAGTAGAAGCCATAGTTGTGGCTGAAGCTGCCGGCGTGGTGCAGGTCGTGGTGGGTGGTGGTGCTGATCCATTTGAGCAGCGGATGGCTGGCCCAGCCGCGCGGGTGCAGTTCCAGCCCGGCGTGGCCCATCGCGTTGCGCAGGATCATCACCGCCAGGAAGGTGAAGACCACGGGCACCGGCGTCGGCACCAAGGTGAACCACACCGGCATGAACATGAACATCACCGCCGCCTCAGGCACGGCAAAGCTGTAGGCGGTCCACGGCGTCGGCGTGACGGTGCGGTGGTGGAAGCGGTGAAAGCTCTTGAACAGCCGCGGATGGTGCATCGCGCGGTGGGTCCAGTAGAACCAGGTGTCATGCGCCAGCAGGATCGCGCCGAGATGGCCGAGGTAGACCAGCGGGGTAAGCGCGCCTTGATAGGACCGCAGCACGCCGTTGCGGAAGGCCCAGACCATCGGCACGGCAAGCACGGTATAGACCAGCACGGTGCGGATCGAGGCACCGAATTCGCGCAGGAAGTCGGCCCGGGTCGCCTCGCGCGCCTGGATCTTGCGGCTGGCCCAGCGGGTGCGGCGCAGCACCCAGACCAGCGCGGCGATCAGCGATGCGGCGATCAGGTAACGAGCGAAATCGAAGGCAAAGCTGCCCAGGAAAATCTCCTGGCCGGTTTGCAGCAAGGTAGTGGGCCGATCCATCGCGGAACCTTTCTTAATGCAGTCCCGCACCATGTGCCGGCAAAGTTGGCGCCCCGCTCCGCGCAGTCCGAATCCGGCTAGCCGATTCCGGAATCGGCCAGTGCCTTGGCGCGGTATTCGCTGGGGGTCATGCCCTCGGCTTCGCGAAAGGCGCGGTTGAACGGGCCGAGCGAGCCGAACCCGGCATCGAGCGCAATCGTCAGGATCGGGACCTCGCGTTGCGCGGGATCGGCGAGCGCACCTTTGACCTCCGCCAGCCGATAGCTGTTGAGGAATTGCGCAAAGTTGCGGTGGCCCAGCGCACGGTTGATCAAGCGGCGCAGGCGGTATTCCTGCTCGCCGAGCTGCCGGGCCAGTCCGGCAATGGTCAGGCCTTCATCGCGGTGCGGCTTTTCGTGCTCCATAAAAGCCCGCAGCCGCTCGGCCAGCGGATCGTCGGTGGGTTCAAGCTTCGGGCCGGGCTTGCACATTGCCCCGAACAGGTCGGGTCGGCGATGCGCGAACATCGCGGCGCAGAACCCCAACGTGATGGCCACCATGCTGCTGCCGATCAACGAGATGATCGCGTGCGGCGCACCGCCGCCATAGACCAGCGGCTCGGCGATTCCGATGACCGCAACGTAGAG
>JBJTLX010000128.1:0-13995 GCA_046063245.1 Novosphingobium sp. | reverse complement strand
ACGCTGACCGCGGCGAAGGCGTCCCAGTCCAGCCCCGAGGCAACCTCGACCGGCTGGAAACCGCGGGCCTTGTCCATCTTGTCGCGCAGGTCGCGCTGGACGTCGGGGCCAAGCGACAGCAGCCGGCCCAGCTCGGCAATGGTCTTGTCGACATCGGCGACGCGTTCGGGGATCAGGTCGACGCGGTAGTCGCTGCGGTTGGCGGCCAGCGGCACGTTGTTGCGATCGAGGATCAGCCCGCGCCGCGGCGGGATCAGCGTCAGGTTGACGCGGTTGCTTTCCGACGCGGTGGTGTACTTGGCGTTCTGGACCACGCCGATCCAGCCCATCCGCACTGCCAGCAGCACGCCGAGCCCGGTCTGCAGCCCGCCGATCAGCACCGCGCGCCGCTCGAAGCTGTTGCGCAGCGTTCCGGTACTGACGTGGTCCGGCTCGCCGAACATCACACCGGCCGCAGCGGGATCAGGCGGAAGCGGTCGAACAGCCCGACTAGCCGCGCCGCCAGCGGATAGGTCAGGATCGAGACGATCAGCTGCGGCCCCAAGATCGCCAGCCGCGCACTGCCGCCGCCCAGATTGGCCAGCGCCAGCGCCAGGATCAGGTACAGCGCAATGATCGCCGCCGAGGCCAGCCAGTTGAGCCAGAAACCGCGCCACGGAAAGCGCGCCTCGATCACGTCGAGGCCGATCATCGCCACCGACCACAGCAGCACCGCCGAACCGAACGGCTGGCCGCTGAACAGGTCATCGAACAGGCCGAGCGGCAGGCCCGCCCAGACCGGAAACAGGCCCGGGCGCAATTGCTGCCAGCCGATCAGGATCAGGAAGCCGAACGGCGGCACCACCGGGGCCGAAGCGATCAGCGGCAGCAGCGTGCTGAGGCTGCCGAGCATGACCATCAGCCACGGCGCGACCAGCGCCAGGATCGGCGAGGGCGCCCGGTTGATCCGCGGACGTCCCAGTTGCTGCAACGACCGGGGCAGCTGGGTCGGCATCAGGGCTGCGCCACCGGTGCGCCGGCATCGGGCGCGGCGGCCTGGACCCACAGCGGGTCGACCGCGACGAAATCGGTGCTGCCGGGATCGCTGAGCGGGCGGGCGATCGCACCGTCGCGGGTCAGCCTGGTCACCACCGCCACGGCGACGTTGGGACGATAGAGCCCGCCCGCGCCCGAGGTGACCAGCGCGTCGCCGGGCTTGAGCGGGTTGATCCCGAGGTTGATCAGGCGGATCTGCAGCGATCCATCGGCCTGGCCGGTGGCAAAGGCCGGAATGCCGTCGCTGGCGCGGCGTACCGGGACAACGCTTTCGCTGTCGGTGATCAGCAGGATGCGCGCGGTGCTGCTGCCAACTTCGAGCACGCGGCCGACCAGCCCGAGCGAAGAGCGCAGCGGCATGCCGACCGCGACGCCCTGGTTGGCACCGGCGCCCAGCGTGGCATAGCGCCGTGTGCTGGACGAGGTCGAGCTGATCAGCCGCGCGACTGCAACTGGCCTGGGTTCGCTCTCCATGATCCCGAGCAGCGCCTTCAGGCGGCGGTTTTCATCGGCGACGGCGGCGGCTTCGGCCAGGCGGACGCGCGCCTGGGTCACTTCCTTTTCCAGCCGGGCGGTGCGGAACCCCGCGGTGAAATAGCCGGCGACGATGTCGAACAGGCTGCCGGTCCCGCTGCGTGTTGCCGCGGCGGCGCGGCCGGCCGGGGCGACAGCATCGTCGGCGCTGGCGCGCAGGCCGGCAAATGCCGATGCATTGCCCGTCGATATTACCAGCAGGAGCACGCCCAGGCCCGCGCCGATCACCGCGACGACATAGCCGAAAAAGGTACCGTACTGCGCCCTGCGGGAATATCCCGGGCGCCGGTTGCCGGGCGGCGCCATGCCTGCTTACTCCTTCAGCCTGCGCCCCCTGCGCAGGCGCCACACACTTAGGCGGTCATCAGCACGCCGCGATAGATCGGGTCTTCCATCGCCCGGCCGGTGCCCAGCGCGACGCAGGACAGCGGATCCTCGGCAATCGAAACCGGCAGGCCGGTCTCTTCGCGCAGATATTCGTCCAGCCCGTGGATCAGCGCGCCGCCGCCGGTCAGAACGATGCCCTGGTCGACAATGTCGGCGGCGAGTTCCGGCGCGGTGTTTTCCAGCGCGATGCGCACGCCCTCGACGATCGCCCCGATCGGTTCGGACAGCGCCTCGGCGATATTCGCCTGGGTGATGGTGATTTCCTTGGGCACCCCGTTGACCAGGTCGCGGCCCTTGAGGTGGATCGTCTCGCCCACGCCGTCGGCCGGCACGGTGGCGCAGCCATAGTCCTTCTTGATCCGCTCTGCGGTGGCTTCGCCGATCAGCAGGTTGTGATGGCGGCGGACATAGCTGACGATGGCTTCGTCCATCTTGTCGCCGCCGACGCGGACCGAGGTGGTATAGGCCAGCCCGCGCAGCGACAGCACCGCGACTTCGGTGGTGCCGCCGCCGATGTCGACCACCATCGAGCCGACCGGTTCGGTCACCGGCATGTCGGCGCCGATTGCCGCGGCCATCGGCTCAAGGATCAGGAACACCGAGCTGGCCCCGGCATTGCTCGCCGCGTCGCGGATCGCGCGGCGTTCGACCGAGGTCGAGCCCGAGGGCACGCAGATCACGATCTCGGGCAGCGGCATGAAGGTGCGCTTGCCGTGGACCTTGCGGATGAAGTGCTTGATCATTTCTTCGGCGATTTCGATGTCGGCAATGACCCCATCGCGCAGCGGGCGGATTGCCTCGATGCTGTCGGGGGTCTTGCCCATCATCATCTTGGCATCGTCGCCCACGGCCTTGACCCGCTTGATCCCGTTGATCGTTTCGATCGCCACCACCGAGGGTTCGTTCAGGACGATTCCGCGATCCTGCACATAGACCAGCGTGTTCGCCGTCCCCAGGTCGATCGCCATGTTCTGCGCGCCAAATTTGAAGAATCGCGAAAAGAACGAAGCCATTGAAAAATCCGTATGTTTTCCGGCCACTTGGCGCGACGTACGCGCCAGTGTGTTACCGGGCGGTGGGCGTGGAAGCGGCCCCATTAGCGCGAAGCCGCGGCAAAGGCCAAAAAATTGTGTTTTAAGGCGTGGACGAAGGCACTGTTTGTCTCGAATAATCGGCACTTCGCCGCTATTCAGTCGCTTCCCCTGGCCCCGTTCGTGGTGAGGAGGGGCTGAGCTTGTCGAAGACCCGTCTCGAACCGCTGTGGCGCATGGTCCTTCGAGACGCCCCTTCGACAGGCCCAGTGGCTCCTCAGGACGAACGGGAAGTGAGTATTCGATGCCCGTCATCCGCCGCCTCCCCGAAAACCTGGTCAACCGCATCGCTGCGGGGGAAGTGGTCGAGCGGCCTGCCTCGGCGCTGAAGGAACTGGTCGAAAACGCGCTGGATGCCGATGCCGGAACGATCCTGGTCCGCCTCAGCGAAGGCGGGCTGGGCGGGATCGAGGTGACCGACGACGGCTGCGGGATGAGCGCCGCGGACATTGCCCTGGCGCTGGAACGCCACGCCACCTCAAAGCTGCCCGACGAGCATATCGAGCAGGTCGTGACGCTTGGCTTTCGCGGCGAGGCCTTGCCTTCGATCGCCAGCGTCGCACGCCTGACCATCGAAAGCCGGTCCCGCGAGAACGGCCAGGGCTGGCGCCGCGTGGTCGATCACGGCGCGCTGGCGGGCGATGAGCCCGCCGCCCTGCCGCCCGGAACCCGGATCAAGGTCGAGGACCTGTTCGGCAAGGTGCCGGCGCGGCGCAAGTTCCTGCGCTCGGCGCGCAGCGAATATGCCGCGTGCCTGGATGTGGTGCGCCGCCTCGCCATGGCGCGGCCCGATGTCGGCTTCACGCTGGAGCATGACGGGCGGCGCGCGCTCCATGTCCAGCCGGGCCAGACGCTCGCCGCGCGGGTGGCGCAGATCGTCGCGCGCGAACTGGCCGAAGACGGTGTGGCGATCGAGCTGGAGCGGGGGCCGGCGCGGCTGACGGGGGTGGCCGGCCTGCCCACGTTCAATCGCGGCCTGGCGGACCATCAATATCTGTTCGTCAACGGCCGCCCGGTCAAGGACCGGCTGCTGATCGGGGCGGTGCGCGGGGCCTATTCGGACATGCTGGCGCGCGATCGCCACGCGGTGCTGGCGCTGTTCCTGGAGGTGGCGCCAGAGGAGGTCGACGTCAACGTCCACCCGGCCAAGACCGAGGTGCGTTTCCGCGACCCGGCCTTCATCCGCGGCTTCCTGGTCTCGGGCCTGCGCCACGCACTGGAAGGCGCGGGCCAGCGCAGCGCGCAGGCGCCGGCAGCCTCGGCAATGGGTAACTGGCAGGCCGAACCGATCGTTCGCGCGCCCGAGCCGGCGCTCTCGTCGCTGTTCGCGCGCGAATATGCCTCGGCCGGGGTGCGCGATGCGGGCCAGGCCTGGCGCGGATACGAACAGGCGATCATGGCCCAGCCGCAAGGGCGCGCGGAAGTGGCGGAGATTGCCCCAGAGCCCGCCGCCAGTCACCCGCTCGGCATTGCGCGCGGGCAGGTTGCCAATACCTATATCGTCGCCGAGGCCGAGGACGGGCTGGTCATCGTCGACCAGCACGCCGCCCACGAACGGCTGGTGCTCGAACGGCTCAAGGCCGCGGGCGCGCAGCACGCCGTCACCGCGGCGCAGGCCCTGCTGATCCCCGAAGTGATCGAGCTGGATGAGCCGGACTGCGACCGCCTGGACAGTGCGTCTCCCGAACTGGCGCGCTTCGGCCTGGCGCTCGAACGCTTCGGACCCAGCGCCATGCTGGTCCGCGCGGTGCCCGGCGTGCTGGGCCAGGGCAATGTCCAGGCGCTGGTTCGCGACATTGCCGACGATCTGGCGCAGAACGGCGACGCCCTGCTGCTGGGCGAACGGCTCGACCATGTGCTCGCAACCATGGCCTGCCACGGGAGCGTTCGCGCCGGCCGTGTGCTATCGGTGGCAGAGATGAACGCCTTGCTTCGCGAAATGGAAGTGACCCCGCGATCGGGGCAGTGCAATCACGGCCGCCCGACCTGGGTCAAGCTGGCACATGGCGACATCGAGAAGCTCTTCGGGAGACGCTGATGCGCAGGTTGTGGTTGCTGATTGTCCTGGCCGCGTCGGCGTGCAAGCCCGATCCGACGCCGCAGCAGAAGGCGGCCAGCGATGCCGCCGCCGTGGCCCAGGTCGAAGCCGCGCAAAAGCTGCGCGCGCCGGTCCAGCCGCTGGCGCTCCAGACGATCTCGGCGGCCGACAGCGCCGCCGCGGCAATTTCGGGGGCGGGGTGCGCATTCGTGCCTGCGGGGGCCAAGGACCCGGTGCTGGTCGGCGATACCGAGCGCGCGGTGATCAAGACCAGCGATGTCACCACCACCATGGCGGTCGATGTCGGCGCGTCGGCGACCACGCATCACTATATCGGCAAGACCCACACCGCGTTCATCGACCAGGGCAGCGACAAGGGCCGGCCCTGGGGCGAGGAGGGGATTCGTGCCGCCGCGGTGATGACCATGCACGACAGCGACCGGCGCGAGGTCTATCGCGCCAGCGGCACGCTCTACTGCGGCGCGTGAGGATCGCGCACCCGGATCAGGCCGATCGACCGCATCGTGCAGACCAGCACGTCGTCCTGGTTGTAGACCCGCACGGCTGACTGGAAGCTGCCCATTTCCGGGCGCGACTGGCTGCGCTTCCTGGACAATAGCTCGGTCTCCACCCGCAGGGTATCGCCGGGATAGACCGGCCGCAGCCAGCGCAATTCGTCGAGGCCCGGAGAGCCGAGCCCGGCCTGGCGGCGCTCGGTGATATTGTCGACCAGCATCCGCATGACCATTGCGCAGGTGTGCCAGCCGCTGGCCGACAGCCGCCCGAAATGGGTCTGCGCCGCGGCTTCGTCGGACAGATGAAAGGGCTGGGGATCGTACTTCGATGCAAAGTCGATCACCTCCTCGCGGGTCACGGCATAGCGGCCGAATCGCGCCACCGTGCCAAGCTCTAGGTCCTCGAAATAGGTCAGCCCGTCATCCATGCTCAGTGCCCCAGGGTTATCCGCGCGAACAGCGTGTAGCCCATTGGATTGGCGCCGTAGGCCGCGTCAAGCGCCGCGGGCTTTGCATAGGCGTTGACGCTGCCGCCCAGTGCCAGTTCGACCGGCCCCAGCGGGATCCGCCGGGCATAGCCCAGCTGGAACTTGCTGACGCGGAAGGCCCGGTCATGCAGCGGATCCTCGTGATCGGGAAACAGCTCGTCATTGGCGACATTCTCGATCCGGGCGAAGAGCGTGTTGCGACCGTCGAGGTCCCAGTTGGCCTCGGCCAGCCAGGCGGTCAGGGTATCGCCGGGCACCCGGTCCTTGGCGCTGAAGGCCAGCATCGCGCTGAGGCCGCCCGCGGCGTAGTGCGCCGAGGCGGTGAAGCGGTGCTCGTCCTCGCCGGGGTGAAGCGCTTCGGGCTGCTTGAGTTCGCCATAGCTGGCTTGCAGCGCCCAGCGCGGCGAGGGGTTGAGCGTGGCGCGGACCGACCAGCTGTCCAGCTTCGGCGTCTCGATATTCCAGCGCTGCTCGTCGGGCTCTGCCCCGCGAAAGGCGCTGGCCTCGATCTGGAAGCGCGGCGCTGAATAGCCCACCGTCACCACGCCGTAAGTGATGTGAGTCGAATCGAACCAGTGGTGGGTGATCGGCGGCTCCGGATTATAGCGCGCCGAGCCGCGGTGCATGAAGGCGCTGGGGCCCAGCGCCGGTTCGCCGACCGGCCCGCCGTAAACGAACAGCGTGCCCGCACCGGCATTGACGTCGATCCGCGCGGCCAGTTCCATGAACAGGTCGTGGGGGTGCTGGCGATCAACCAGCGGCAGCCCACCCGCGGTCTCACCCGTGGCGAACAGGTTGGGATAGCCGCGCGCGTCCATCGCCGGTTCAAGGCTCATCATCGCCTTGCCCTGGATCCGGCCCCAGGTGGTGTCACGCTGGGCAGAGAGCATTGCCATCGAAGTCGCGTAAAGCTTGTCGTCCCCGCGCGGACCGCCGTGATCGGTATATTGCAGCGCGACTGTGCCGTGGGCCATCAGCATCCAGTCGCCGGATATCAGGTGCAGGCCGTGCATCGGACCTTCATTGCCGGGAACGCGGGCCGTGCCCGAACCTTCGGCAAAGGGTTCACTGCCGGGGGTAGCGGCGTGGTCCATGCCGGCCATATCGTGACTGGAATGGTCCATCCCTTCCATCCCGGCCATCGGATCGGCCTTGGCCGGCTCGGGCGGCGGTGGGAGCTGCATTGTGCCCATGTCGTGGCCCTGGTGGCCGGCATGGTCCTGTGCCAGGGCGGGGCATGACAGGGTGAGGCTGCTGGCAAGCAGCAGCAAGCGTGCGTATTTCATCTGATAATTCCTGAATGTTCGAGTGAAACGCCGCGCGAAGCGGGCGATTGCGAACAATCAGGCTCGCGGAGGGGGCGTTTCCGGTCCGGTGCAATCCTGCGGATTTTGCGCCGGGAGGCGGGCAGGCAAGACCAGGAATGCGATTTGCACCGGCTTTGCCGGCAGGAACAGGCCGTCATAGCGGGCGATGCAACCAATACAGCCATGGTGCTTGGCGTGGTCGCCTGGCTGCGGCGCTTCAGCAGGCGTCTGCTCGCAATCATGCTTGCCGCCATGCATGACCATCGCCGCTTGGGCTGGCACGGCATGATCAAGCGGCATCGCCACGGCCGGAATAGACAGGCACAGCGTCAGTACGGCTAGGATCAGGCGGCGAAGCATTGCCGCAGGACCTAGGCGCTGTAGCGCCGCGCTGCAATCAGACGTTGAACTTGAAGTGCATCACGTCGCCGTCCTGGACCACGTATTCCTTGCCTTCCTGCCGCAGCTTGCCGGCATCCTTGGCGCCGCTTTCGCCGCCCAGGCTGACGAAATCGTCATAGGCGATGGTTTCGGCGCGGATGAAGCCGCGCTGCATGTCGGAATGGATCTCGCCCGCCGCTTCAGGCGCCTTGGCGCCCAGGTGGACGGTCCAGGCGCGCGCTTCCTTCGGCCCGACGGTGAAGAAGGTCAGCAAGTGAAGCAGGTCATAGCCCGAGCGGATGATCCGGGCGAGGCCGGTTTCGTGCAGGCCCATTTCCTCGAGGAACACCAGCCGATCGGCCATGTCCATCGCCACCAGCTCGCTTTCGATCGCGGCCGAGACGATCACGGCATTGGCGCCTTCGGCCTTGGCCTTGGCGAAGACCTGCTCCGAGAAGGCGTTACCGGTGGCGGCGCTGTCCTCCTCGACGTTGCAGACATAGAGCACCGGCTTGGCGGTGAGCAGCTGGGCTGAATTGAACACCTGCAGCTCTTCGGGATCGCTCGGCCGGGCGAGCCGGGCCGGCTTGCCTTCGCGCAGCAGTTCCAGCGCGGTGAGCAGCACCGAGGCAAGCAGCTTGGCGTCCTTGTCGCCCTGCGCCGCCTTCTTTTGCGCCGCGGGAACGCGCTTTTCCAGGCTTTCCAGGTCGGACAGCATCAGCTCGGTCTCGACCGTGTCGGCGTCGGACACCGGATCGATCTTGTTGTCGACGTGCTGGATGTCGTCATTCTCGAAACAGCGCAGCACGTGGACGATTGCGTCGACCTCGCGGATATTGCCGAGAAACTGGTTGCCCAGCCCTTCGCCCTTGCTCGCCCCGCGGACCAGGCCGGCGATGTCGACAAAGCCCAGCTGGGTCGGAATGATCTTGGCGCTTCCGGCAATCCGCGCCAGTTCGTCAAGCCGCGGATCGGGCACGCCGACCTGGCCGACATTGGGCTCGATCGTGCAAAAAGGATAGTTCGCCGCCTGCGCCGCCTGGGTTTCGGTCAGCGCATTGAACAGCGTGCTCTTGCCGACATTCGGCAGCCCGACGATACCGCAACGAAAACCCATCATGCACTCCAGTTGATATGCCGTGCGGCCCTTAGACGTCCTGCTGGCGCAGCGCCACTTCGTTCATGAAGCGGGCATCGTCGCCCTTGGCCAGCCATTCCGCCTCGGCCGAAATCGCGCCGAGCATGTCGGCGAGAGGGTCCATCTCGGACTTGGCATAGTTGCCCAGGACGTGGCCGGTGACCCGGTCCTTGTGGCCGGGATGGCCGATGCCGATCCGCACCCGGCGAAAGTCGGGACCAAGGTGTTGGTCGATCGAGCGCAGGCCGTTGTGCCCGGCCAGCCCGCCGCCGATGCGGACCTTGACCTTGAACGGGGCAAGGTCGAGCTCGTCATGGAACACGGTCAGCGCTTCGACGTCCCGCTTGTAGAAGCGCAGCGCCTCGCTCACCGCGCGGCCGCTTTCGTTCATGTAGGTGGCGGGCTTGAGCAGCAGCACTTTCGCGCCGCCGATCCGCCCTTCCTGGACCCAGCCCTGGAACTTCTTCTGGACCGGGCCGAAGCCGTGCATGTCGGCCAGGGTGTCGAGCACCATGAAGCCGACGTTGTGGCGCTGCAACGCATGCTGCGGACCCGGATTGCCAAGGCCGACCCACACTTGCATCGCTACAGCTCCTCAATCGATCCCATGAACAAGAAAGCCGGGCCGCATTGCTGCGCGCCCGGCCGTCCTGTCCAGCAGGAAGTTGCGGCTTAGCCGGCTTCCGCTTCGGTCTTGGCGTTGTCGCCTTCTTCGCTGCGCAGGCCCGAAGGGGCAACGATAGTGGCGATGGTGAAGTCGCGGTCGGTAATGGCCGAGGCCGATCCCGCCGGCAGCTTCACGTGGCTGATGTGGATCGAATCGCCCACGTCGAAGCCGGTCACGTCGATCTGGATGTCATCGGGGATCTTGTCCGAATCGCAGACCAGTTCAAGCTCGTGACGGACGATGTTGAGCACACCGCCGCGCTTGAGGCCGGGCGAAGCGGCTTCGTTGACGAAGATCACGGGCACGTCGACGTGGACCTTGGCGTCCTTCGCCAGGCGCAGGAAATCGACGTGGAGCGGCCGGTCGGTGACCGGGTGGAAGGCAACGTCCTTGGGGAGCGTGCGCAGCGTCTTGCCGCCAACCTCGACCTCGACGATCGAGTTCATGAAGTGGCCGGTGCCGAGCTGCTTGATCAGCAGCTTTTCCTCGACGTGGACGGCGAGGGGCTCTTCATTGCCACCATAGACGACGGCGGGGACGCGGCCTTCACGACGCAGGGCACGGGAGGCTCCCTTGCCTGCCCGATCGCGCGTCTCGGCCGGCAGGGTAAGCGTATCGCTCATGACATTGCCTTTCGAAAAAACACAGATTGTACAGCTTCTCCGTCACGCCTCCAGGGATGACCATGACGGGAAGCGCGGGCCGTTAGCGGCATTGGCCCGGAAAAGCAAGCGCGGCGGCGCTATTGCACGCGGGTGACGCGGTATCCCCGGGCGGTCAACAGCGCCGGAAGTCCGTCGGGCCCGACCAGATGGGCCATGCCGACCGCGACGAAGGGGCGCTGGCCCTTGCCCAGCATCGCAGTCAGCTGGCCCAGCCAGGCCCGGTTGCGGCCGGTGAGCAAGGCCGCGCGCAGTTCGGGATCGGCGAGCATCCCGCGGGTCGTTTCGGTCTCGATCGCGGCAAGATCGCCGCGGCCCCAAGCGCGCTCCATCTGGCGGGTCTGGCTGCGCACATCGCCGGTATCGGCGATCACGGTGAGCAGCAGGTCGCGCTGCTCGGCTTCGGGCAGGGCCTCGAAAATGCGCAGCTGGGCGTCGGCGCCTTCGAACTCCTCGACCGGGCGGCCCCTGGCTTCGGCCTTGACCGCGCGGTCGACCCCGTTGGCGCTGTCGCTGCCGGCGCCCTGCTGGGCGGCCTGGGCCAGGACCAGCGCGCCGGCCCAGGTGTCCATCGCGGCCAGGCTGGCGTCTTTTACCCCATAGCGCTTGAGATAGGCGTCATAGTCGGCCTGCGCCTCGCCCGGCAGGCGGCTGCGCAGCGGGCTGGGGCTGGGGGCCGTGCCCAGTGCGGCAAAGGTCTGGGCCACGGCGGCATCGTTATCGATCCGAGCCACTTCGAGCACGATCCGGTCCGAAGCGGCAAGTGCGCCGTCGATCCGGGGCGAATGCCAGTTCACCGGTGCGGGCAGGGCGTGGATGGTGCCCAGCAGCCAGGCCTTTTCGCCCTTGGGTCCATCGACCTGCCAAAGCGCCGGGTGCACCGCTTCGGGCTGGCGGCAGCCGAGCAGCGCCAGCGCGCCGAGCGCGGCAAGGACCAGCCCGTGCTTACTGGACACGGGTGCTGGCAATGTCGGCCTTGCTCAGAACGTCCTGGACCGAGCCCTTGCCGCCGAGATGCCCCGCGCCGACCGCGATGAACACCGTGCCCGGCTTGTCGAGGCGGGTCCGGATCCACCCCGCCCAGGTCTTGTTGCGATCGAACAGCAGCGCCTTCATCATCGCCGGATCGTCCTGTTCGGCGTTGAGCAGGTCGGCCAGCGCCGCCGCATCGCCCCTGGCCCACGAATCGACCATCTTCTGCACATCCTGCTGCAAGGTCGGCAAGACCGCGATGGTATCGAACAGATAGCCCTTCTGCACCTTGGGCGAGAAGGCGCTGAACAGGCCCAGCTGCATGTCGAGCGTTTCCAGCCCGGTGCGCGGCCGACCGGCCTTCTTCGCCAGGTCGGACAGCTGCGCCTCGACCCCGTTCTGCATGTCGAAACCCTGCTTCTGCAGCGGCAGCGTCGCCATCAGCACGGCGGCATACCACGGGCGGAACCGGTCGAAAGCGGCGGGCGGCAGGCCGAGCTGGCGCAGCGCGGCTTCGAAGCGGACCTTCTCCTTCTTCGACATCGTCACCCGCAGCGACTGGCCGGGGGGCAGCATGGCATATTTCATCACCGCCGCGGCGGTATCGGTATCGCCGTATTCGGGGATCTCGGTCACCAGTTCACCGCTGCTGTCGAAGGCCTGGGCCAGCGGGCCGGAATACCATTCGATCCCCTTGGGCAGCAGGTGGATCGTCCCGAAAAGGTAGATCGTGGTATCGGCGTCGGCGATCTTCCACAGCGCCGGATGCGCCGCGGCGCGGGGCGCCGTGGTCTCTACCGGAGCAGCAACCTGCTGCGCCGCGGCGAGGGCGGGGGAAAGCTGCAGCGCAGCGAGCATTGCGGCAATGGCCAGTCCGATCCGGCGGACGCGCCTTCGTGCTGCAGGGACGGCGGAGAGGTCATGCTTCATCATCGAAAATCTCCTCGATGCGCAGGCCGAACAGGCGCGCGATCTTGAATGTCAGGGAAAGCGAGGGATCATGCTTTCCGGTTTCGACTGCGTTGACAGCCTGGCGTGAAACTTCAAGCCGTTCGGCAAGGTCGGCCTGGCTCCATTCGCGTTCGGCGCGCAGTACGCGCAGGCGGTTTCGCATGGCGCTTAGTCCTGCGGGCCAAGGTCGGTCGCCTCGGCCTGCCACGCCAGAATAAATCCGGGGAGCATGAAGCAGTACAGGAATATCCCCCAGAACAGGCCGTTGAACTCCTCGTAGCTCTTTGGATACCACCACCCGGCGTCGGTCGCGACTGCCAGGTAGAATACGCCTGCGAGGACCAGGGCCGAGAGAATCTGGTAAACCATGCTGGTCGCGCGGGCGCGCAGCTTGAGCTCGTATTCATCGAGCCGCGACGCTTCCTCACCCACGATACGCTGCAAGGTCGTCTTGCCCATGAGCAGCGCGCAGGCAAATGCGATGGCGATGAGGCAAAGGCCGATCAGCCGCGCCGCAGTTATCGACCCGGCGACGACCGGCAGCAGCGCGCCGACGGGATAAAGCACAAGGGCAAGCCCTGTGGTAAGGCGGGCACGTTGCAGCGTGATCGGCTGATCGGCGCCCGGGGATCGGTAGTAGAACATTGCAGATTGCTCCGTCTCACGAACCTGACAATATGACAGGTTTACATGACATATAGACAGGGCATCATGACAATGTCAAGTATACCTGACTCGGAAAAGTGCGCGTGCAGCCAGGCGGTTGATTTGCCGCGCACCTTCGGCCAAAGCGCCGGGCGATGAGCAGCACCGGCCAGCCCCTCAGTTTCCAGGACATGATCCTGCGGCTCCACGCCTTCTGGAGCGCGCAGGGCTGCCTGATCTTGCAACCCTATGACATGCGCGTCGGCGCGGGAACCTTTCACCCCGCAACCACCCTGCGCAGCCTGGGCCCGCAGCCGTGGAACGCCGCCTATGTCCAGCCGAGCCGCCGCCCGACCGATGGCCGCTATGGCGAGAACCCCAACCGGCTGCAGCATTACTACCAGTACCAGGTGATCATGAAGCCGAGCCCGGCGAACCTGCAGGAGCTGTATCTGCAGTCGCTGGCCGAGATCGGGGTCGATCCGCTGGCCCACGACATCCGCTTTGTCGAGGATGACTGGGAAAGCCCGACGCTGGGCGCCTGGGGGCTGGGCTGGGAAGTGTGGTGCGACGGCATGGAGGTGACGCAGTTCACCTATTTCCAGCAGGTCGGCGGCTTCGACTGCAAGCCGGTCGCGGGCGAGCTGACCTATGGTCTTGAGCGCCTCGCCATGTACATCCAGGGCGTCGACAACGTTTACGACCTGCGCTTCAACAATGAAGGCGTCAGCTACGGCGACGTGTTCCTTGAGAATGAGCGCCAGCTTTCGAAATACAACTTTGAGATCGCCGACACCGCCAGCCTGTTCGACGGCTTCGCCAAGGCCGAGGCCGAGTGCCAGCGCTGCATCGCCGCTGAAATTCCGCTCGCCGCCTATGATCAGGCGATCGAGGCCAGCCACCTGTTCAACCTGTTGCAGGCGCGCGGCGTGATCTCGGTGCAGGAACGCGCAAGCTACATCGGCCGCGTGCGCGACCTCGCCAAGGGATCGTGCGAGGCATGGATCAGGAAGAACGAAGCGCAGTGGAGCGAGAAGTTTCCGGGGTGGACGGTATGATGGCGCACAAAATCCTCCCCACTTGTAGGGAGGTGGCAGCGCGCAGCGCTGACGGAGGGGGTTATCCTGTTATGCGACGCCCGCAGACTTACACAGCGCGCCGGTTTCGCCGGGAAATGTCCTTGC
>JBJTLX010000127.1:0-6368 GCA_046063245.1 Novosphingobium sp. | reverse complement strand
CCGTCACCACCGCGATCGGGGTTCAGAAGCTGGCCGGTTGCGCCGGCATCCACCTCAACATGCCGATCGGCCGGCCACTGCCCGAGGACCTTGAAAATCCTTCCCCGGCCGAGCTCAAGGCGCTGGGCGCGCTAAAGCACTACCAGGAATGGGATTCGGGCTATTCCACCCAACAACGCACCCGGCCGCAGACCGTGGGCTATGCGCTGGTCGATTCGCCGGTGGGGCTGGCGGCGTGGGTTTTCGAGAAGATGTGGGCCTGGACCGACAACCAGGGATCGCCGTACGACGCGCTGAGCCGCGACGCGATCCTCGACAACATCATGCTCTACTGGCTGCCGGCGACGGGGGCATCTTCGGCGCGGCTCTATTGGGAGAGTTTCGCCAGCTTCGTCCCGCAGGAAATCGCCGTGCCGGTGGCGGTCAGCGCCTTTCCCAAGGAAATCCTGCCGACCCCGCGCAAGTGGGCGGAGCGCAATTACAAGCGGCTGGTCTATTGGGGCACGCTCGACAAGGGCGGGCACTTCGCGGCGTGGGAGCAGCCGGACACCTTCGTGGCCGAGCTGCGCACGGCATTCGCGCTGATGCGCTAGGCCTCAGGCGGGTCGGCGCAGGATCTTTTCCAGAGGGCGGCCATTGGCCAGTTCGTCGACCAATTTGTCGAGGATGCGGATTTCGCGCATGGTCGGCGCTTCGATCGCTTCGACCCGCACCCCGCAGATCAGCCCTTTGACCAGGTCGCGGTTCGGGTTGAGCGCCGGGGCCCGATCGAAAAAGGCCTCGCAATCGATCCCGCTGTCCAGCGCCGCGGCAAGGCTGTCGCCCGCATAGCCGGTGTGCCAGGCGATGACCGCATCGACCTCTGCCTTGCTCCGGCCCTTGCGCTCGACCTTGGCCAGGTAAAGCGGATAGATCCGGGCAAACGGCATCGCATAGATTCGCGGCTTGGCATCGGCCTTCACGGCAATCTCCGGAGCAGGCGGCTGATGCCGCAATCCTGCCCCGGAGTTCGCCCCTGGTCGAGTCAGTTCTTCGCCTGGTCGACCAGCTTGTTCTTGCCGATCCACGGCATCATCGCGCGCAGCTGCGAACCGGTCTTTTCGATCGGGTGCGCTTCGGCGGCCTTGCGCGCGGCCTTCAGCTCGGGCTGTCCGGCGCGGTTGTCGAGGACGAAGTTCTTGACGAAGCGGCCCGACTGGATGTCGGCCAGCACGCGCTTCATCTCGGCCTTGGTCTCGGCGGTGATGATCCGCGGGCCGGTGGTGATGTCGCCGTATTCGGCGGTGTTGCTGATCGAATAGCGCATGTTGGCGATGCCGCCTTCATAGAGCAGGTCGACGATCAGCTTGGTTTCGTGGAGGCATTCGAAATAGGCCATTTCGGGGGCGTAGCCGGCCTCGACCAGGGTTTCGAACCCGGCCTGGATCAGGTGGGTGATTCCGCCGCACAGCACCGCCTGCTCGCCGAACAGGTCGGTTTCGCACTCTTCCTTGAAATTGGTCTCGATGATTCCGCTGCGGCCGCCGCCGACGCCCGAGGCATAGGCCAGCGCCACGTCGTGGGCGTTGCCGGTGGCATCCTGATGCACCGCGATCAGGCACGGCACGCCGCCGCCGCGCTGGTATTCGCTGCGCACGGTGTGGCCGGGACCCTTGGGCGCGATCATGATCACGTCGATGTCGGCCGGAACCTCGATCAACCCGAAGTGGATGTTGAGCCCGTGGGCAAAGGCGAGGGCCGCGCCGGGGCGCAGGTTGCCCTTGACGTCGTCGGCCCAGATCGCCGCCTGGTGCTCGTCGGGGGCGAGGATCATCAGCACGTCGGCCCACTTGGCGGCGTCGGCGTTGCTCATCACCTGGAAGCCGGCCGCTTCGGCCTTCTTGGCGCTGGCCGAGCCGGGACGCAGCGCGATTGCCACGTCCTTGACCCCGCTGTCGCGCAGGTTCTGCGCGTGGGCATGGCCCTGGCTGCCATAGCCGAGGATGGCGATCTTCTTGCCCGTGACCAGGTTCAGGTCGGCGTCGGCGTCGTAGTAAACCTTCATTGCAAGTTCCTGTTTCCTAGATAGATCAATTCGAATTCCCTGACCCGTTCGTGGTGAGGAGGGACTGAGCTTGTCGAAGGCCCGTCTCGAACCATCGCTGCGCCCGGTCCTTCGAGACGGCTCCTCAGCCTTCGGCTTCGAGACGCCTCCTCAGGACGAACGGAGCAGGATTTGCGTTGTCATAGCCCTTCGGCCCCGCGCATCATCCCGACCACCCCGGTGCGGCCGACCTCGACCAGGCCAAGCTCGCGCATCAGTGCGACGAAGCGGTCGATCTTGTCGGGGTTGCCGGTCAGCTCGAAAATAAAGCTGCTGGTGGTGGTGTCGATCACCTTGGCGCGGAACACGTCGGCCAGGCGCAGCGCCTCGACCCGGGCTTCGCCGGTGCCGGCAACCTTGACCAGCGCCAGCTCGCGCTCGACATGGTCACCCGCCTCGGTCAGGTCGACGACCTTGTGCACCGGGACCAGACGGTCAAGCTGGGCATGGATCTGGTCGATCACCGCCGGCGGGCCGTGCGTGACGATGGTGATCCGGCTGAGCGCGTGGTTTTCGGTTATGTCGGCCACGGTCAGGCTGTCGATGTTATAGCCGCGCGCGGTGAACAGCCCGGCGATCTTGGCCAGGATGCCGGCTTCGTTGTCGACCGTCACGGTCAGGACGTGGCGCTCGGACGCCTCATGCTTGATCTTCATCACACCAGTGCCTTGGCTTCGTCGTCCATCGAACCGGCCACCTTGTCGCCGTAGAGGATCATTTCGGTGTGCGCCGCGCCGCTGGGGATCATCGGAAAGCAGTTTGCTTCCTTGGCGACCAGGCAATCGACGATCACCGGGCCATCGTAATCGATCATTGCCTGGATTCCGGCGTCGAGCTGGCTTTCGTTCTCGATGCGGATGCCTTTCCAGCCGTAAGCCTCGGCCAGCTTGACGAAATCGGGCAGGCTGTCGGAGTACGAATTGGAATAGCGGCTCTCGTAGGTCAGTTCCTGCCACTGGCGGACCATGCCCATCCATTCGTTGTTGAGCACGAAGATCTTGACCGGCAGGCGGAACTGCGTGGCGGTGCCCAGCTCCTGGATGTTCATCTGGATCGAGGCATCCCCGGCGATGTCGATAACGAGGCTGTCGGGATTGCCGAGCTGCGCGCCGATCGCGGCGGGCAGGCCGTAACCCATGGTGCCAAGCCCGCCCGAGGTCAGCCACTTGTTCGGGCAATAGAACTTGAAATACTGCGCCGCCCACATCTGGTGCTGGCCGACTTCGGTGGCGATGATCGGGTCCTTGTCGCGGGTCAAGGCGAACAGCCGTTCGACCGCCAGCTGCGGCATGATCGCCTTGCTCTCGGCAGGATAGGCCAGACTGTCGCGCGCGCGCCAGCCGTCGATCCGCGCCTTCCACTCGGTCAGGTCCTGCGCCTTGCGGCTGCCCCAGGCGGTCACCAGCTGGTCCAGCACCAGGGCGCAGTCGCCCAGGATCGGGAGGTCGACGTGGACGGTCTTGTTGATCGAGGCGCGGTCGATGTCGATGTGGATCTTGGTCGAATTGGGCGAGAACGCGTCGAGCCGCCCGGTCACCCGGTCGTCGAAGCGCGCGCCGATGCAGACCATCAGGTCGCAGCGGTTCATCGCCATATTGG
Source organism: Novosphingobium sp. (assembly GCA_046063245.1). GTDB lineage: Bacteria > Pseudomonadota > Alphaproteobacteria > Sphingomonadales > Sphingomonadaceae > Novosphingobium. The sequence continues at coordinate 2,686 of JBJTLX010000127.1, read as the reverse complement.
CTTCGAAGGTGCCGTGCATGCCCAGCATGCCCAGCCAGTCGGCGTGGTCGGCGGGGAAGGCGCCCAGGCCCATCAGGGTGCTGGTCACCGGTGCGCCGCTCAGCTGCTGCAGGGTGCGCAGCAGTTCGGTCGCGCGCGGGCCGGAATTGATCACCCCGCCGCCGGTATAGAAGATCGGTGCCTTGGCATTGGCGAGCAGTTCGATCGCCCGGGCGATGTCGCGCTCGCTGCCGGTCGAGGGCGGGTTGTAGCGCACGCGGCGCTGCACCGGCGCGTCGCTCCAGGTAGCCGAGGCGATCTGCACGTCCTTAGGAATGTCGATCACCACCGGGCCGGGGCGGCCGGTGGTGGCGATCTGGAACGCCTCGTCGATGATGCCGGCCAGCTCGGCCGGATCTTTCACCAGATAATTGTGCTTGGTGCAGTGCCGGGTGATGCCGATGGTGTCGGCTTCCTGGAACGCATCGGAGCCGATCAGCGCGGTCGGCACCTGGCCGGTAATCACGACCAAGGGGATCGAGTCCATGAAGGCGTCGGCGATCCCGGTCACCGCATTGGTCGCGCCGGGGCCGCTGGTGACCAGGACGACACCGGGCTTGCCGGTCGAGCGGGCATAGCCTTCGGCGGCGTGGGCCGCGCCGGCCTCGTGGCGGACCAGAATGTGGCGAATCCGGGCATCGTCGAACAGTGCGTCATAGATCGGCAGCACCGCCCCGCCAGGATAGCCGAAGACGAATTCGACCCCCTGCCGCGCCAGGCTTTCGACCAGGATTGATGCGCCGCTGCGCTCTTCGCTCACTGTACTACCTTCCACACTGCATGCGCTGCCGGTCAAAGAATGACCCGGCACAGTCAGGCTGCGCCGGGTCTTCCTCTCCAACTCGCACAAAGTCCCGCGAACGGGAAGTGATGACGCCCCTATGAGACAGTTTGTATCGTGTCAAGCCCTAAGTGTGAAACAATGATGCGAAAACATCGCGAAAATTGTAATCAAATCCTTAAAGGCGCGGCCACTCCGGCGGCGGCTGGCGGCGGAACCAGGTGAACTGGCGCTTGGCATAGTTGCGGGTCGCCTGCGCGCCGCGCGCCAGCGCCGTGTCATGGTCGATCTCGCCGCGCAGCAAGGCGACGATCTCGGGCACCCCGATCGCGCGCATCACCGGCAGGTCGGGATCGAGTCCGCGGGCGAGTAGCGCCGCGACCTCGGCCGGCGCGCCGCCGTCCAGCATCTGCGCAAAGCGGCGGTCGCAGCGGGCATAGAGCCAGTCGCGCGGGGGCAGCAGGATCGCCGGGAGAAGCGTCACGGCGTGACCGATCCCGCCGACCTTGTGTTCTTGCCAGTCGGCCATCGCCTGTCCGGTCGAGCGCACCACTTCCAGCGCCCGCGCCACGCGCGCCGCGTCGTTGGGGGAAAGCGCTGCGGCGCGCGCCGAATCCTCCTGCGCCAACGCCGCATAGGCCTCCGCGACGGGCATGGCGCGCACCGCCGCGCGCACCGCCGGATCAATCGGCGGGACCGGCGCAATCCCGTCGAGCAGGGTACGGATATATAGCCCGGTGCCACCGACCAGCACCGGCACCGCGCCTTCGCCATGGATCGCAGCAATCTCGGCGCGGGCGCTGGCGGCCCAATCGGCTGCCGAACAGGCCTGCGCGCCGTTCCAGGTGCCGAACAGCCGATGTTCGATCCCGCCCATTTCGGCCGGGGCCGGGCGGGCGCTGAGCACTGCGAGGTCGGCATAGACCTGCGCGCTGTCGGCATTGATCACCACCGCCTTGCGCCCCGCCTCGGTCAGCGCCTGGGCGAGCCGCACCGCCAGATCGCTCTTGCCGCTGGCGGTCGGCCCTGCAATGAGCGCCAGCGGCGGCCGCTGGGCCGAAGTGAAGGATGCAGCAGTGCTCATTGCCCGCGTGATAGCAGAACCGGACCACCTTTCGGCAAGTCTTGACCGCGCGGCGGCCGCAATTGCCGCTGCAGGGATGCAACTGGCCGGGGCCGAGATGCTGTCGTTCTGCGACACGACATTGCAAATGGAGCTGGTCGGCGGCGATGCGGCCTTGCTGGGCGCGATCATCGATGACTGCTTCGGCCCCTGCGACCGGCTGGTGGCCGACCACGAGCCGCAGGTGCCGCACCTGTTCGTTTCCGACATGGATTCGACCATGATCGGCCAGGAATGCATCGATGAACTGGCCGACTATGCCGGGATCAAGCCGCAGATCGCCGTGATCACAGAGCGCGCGATGCAGGGTGAGCTCGATTTTTCAGCGGCGCTGCGCGAGCGCGTGATGCTGTTGCAGGGACTGTCGGTCGACGCGATCGCCGATTGCCTCGCCACCCGGATCACCCCGATGGCGGGCGCCCGGACCCTTGTCGCGACGCTGAAGGCGCATGGCTGCCGCACCGTTCTGGTCACCGGGGGCTTCCATCACTTCGCCGATCCGGTCGCCCGGCAGCTCGGCTTTGAACGCGTGGTCGGCAACCGGCTGGCGGTGGAGGCGGAGCGGCTGACCGGCGGACTGGTCGGGGCAATCACCGACAGCACGGTCAAGCAGCAGGTACTGCGCGCCGAAGCCGCCGAGATTGGCGGGCACGCTGTGTCGCTGGCCACCGGCGACGGGGCCAACGATATCCCGATGCTGGAAGCAGCGACCTATGGCATTGCCTATCGCGCCAAGCCCAAGG
>JBJTLX010000126.1:0-9581 GCA_046063245.1 Novosphingobium sp. | reverse complement strand
AATCGAGAGGAAGCCCCCCACCCCCGCCGCGCGGGCCCGCACCAACCCCCCAGCCTGATCTTCGACCAAACCCTTGTATTCGAGGTGACAATGCGAATCGAGCAGCATCAGGCGGTCTCGGCGGGAAGCTCGAGCCGGGGGAAGACGCCGACCGGCTGTTCCAGCCGGAAGTCGCTTTCCGCGAGCGGCGAATACCAGTGCGACTGGATCGCCTCGTAGGTGCGCAGTTCCGGCGCAATCCCCATCTGGTCGAGCAATCTGGCCGCGCTGTCGGGCATCACCGGGATCACCGCCACGGCCAGCTGCGCGATCGAGATGAACAGCGTGGCCAGCACGGTCTGCATCCGCGCCGGATCGGTCTTGCGCAGGGTCCACGGCGCCTGGCTATCGACGTACTGGTTGCAGGCGAAAATCGCCGCCATCCAATGGTCGAACCCGGTCGAGAAATCGAGCGCGGCAAAGCATGCGGGAACGCGCTGCGTGGCCGCTTCGCCGACAATGGCGAACAGCTCTGCATCGTCTGCGTGATGTCCTGAAATTTCGGGCAGATAGCCGTCGCAGTTCTTGAAGATCTGCGACAGCGTGCGCTGGGCAAGATTGCCGAAGCTGTTGGCCAGTTCGGCATTGGTGCGGGTGACGATGGCTTCGACCGAATAGGATCCGTCCTGCCCGAAGGCGACCTCGCGCATCAGGAAATAGCGCAGCGTATCGACCCCGAAGCGGCCGGCCAGATCCATCGGATCGGTGACATTGCCGAGCGACTTCGATTCCTTCTGCCCGCGGTTGAGCAGGAAGCCATGTCCGAACACCTGGCGCGGCAGGGCGATCCCCGCGCTCATCAGGAAGGCCGGCCAATAGACCGTGTGAAAGCGGGTAATGTCCTTGCCGATCAGGTGCAGGTCGCACGGCCAGTACTTCGCGAAATCGCCGCCTTCATCGGGAAAGCCCAGACCGGTCAGATAGTTGGTCAAGGCATCGATCCACACGTACATGACATGGTTGGCGCTGCCCGGGACCTTGACCCCCCAATCGAAACTGGTCCGCGAGATCGACAGGTCGCGCAGCCCCGCCCGGACGAAGGCCAGCATCTCGTTCCGGCGGCTGTCCGGGCGCAGGAAATCCTCGCGCTCGAGCAGTGCGATCAATCGGTCCTGATAGGCCGAAAGGCGGAAGAACCAGCTTTCCTCGACTGTCCATTCGACCGGGGTGCCCTGGGGCGAGAGCTTTTCGCCCCCTTCCCCGGCAACCAGCTCGCTCTCGTCGTAATAGGCTTCGTCGCGGACCGAATACCAGCCTTCGTAGCGGTCGAGATAGAGATCGCCATTGGCCTCCATCCGCCGCCACAGTTCTTGCGAGGCCAGGTGATGGCGCGGCTCGGTGGTGCGCTGGAAAACGTCATACGAAACATTCAGACCATTGCACATATCAATGAAATGCTGTGACATTTCGTCGGCCAGTTGCAACGGCTCCAGGCCCAGCTCGCGGGCCTTTTGCGCCATCTTCAGGCCATGCTCGTCGGTCCCGGTCTGAAAGCGCACGTCGCGGCCCATCTGCCGCTGGAACCGCGCGATCACGTCGGCGGCGATCGCCTCATAGGCATGCCCGATATGCGGCTTGCCGTTGGGGTAGGAAATCGCGGTGGTGATGTAGAACGGTTCGGCCATGGCCGGGGGCAGTCTTTCCGAAAAGTGGGGTCAAGCGGTCTCTCTAGGCATGGCGAGGGATGCCAGCAAGCCGCCAATCTCCATGACCAGCAGGCCGGGATCGTAGTTGTAGGTCGCCGCTTGCCCGGCCAGCCGGGTCAATTCGCCATGCGCGTCAATCACCCGGGCCTGGCGCGCAGGGTCGCCCAAGGGCAGTTCGGCCGCGACGACCGCGCGGGCGAGATCGATCGCGGCCTGCAGGCGCTCGCGGTCGGGCCGGGTGCCGATGGCCTCGGCCAGGGCGGCGCGCAGGGCGAGATGATCGTCGCCTTCGCCGATCAGGCGGCGCATGATCGCATGGAGCGCGCCAAGATCCTGGTCGACAAAAGCCAGCGCCGCGCCGGGCGAGCCTTCGGCGGCGGTAATCGCGGCGGCGCGGGTCGCCGCGTCGGTTTGCGGCGCTTCGGCAAGTAGGACTTGCTCGATCTGCGGCGGGCTGAGCGGCGCAAACCGCAGCACCCGGCAGCGCGAGCGGATCGTCGGCAATAGGCGCCCGGGGCGGTGCGCGACGAGCAGGAAATAGGTCCCGGCCGGCGGCTCTTCCAGGCTCTTGAGCAGGGCGTTGACCGCGCCCTTTTCCATATCGTCGGCAGGATCGATGATCACCGCGCGGCGCGCGCCCAGCGTCGGGCGGGTGACCAGCCGGGCCTGCATCCGCCGGACCTGGTCGATCGTGATGTTGCGCTTTTTCTGCCACGGCTTGCCCTCGGCGCGCTTTTCGTCCTCGGCATCGTTGGCGGGCAGGTGATCGAGCACGACGATGTCGGGATGCGCCGCCCACGCTGGCTGAACCAGGCCCGGTTCGGCGACCAGCTGCGCCGCGGCGGCGCGGGCAAAGGCGCCCTTGCCCACGCCCTTTATCCCGGCCAGGATCCAGGCGTGATGCATCCGCGCCGATCCCATCGCCTCATGCCACGCGCTCCACGCCTCGTCATGACCGGTGAGTCGGGTCATGGCGCTGCCAGCAGCGGTGCGAGCGCGGACATGACGCGGGCATGGACCTCTTCCGGCGCGCTGTTGGCGGCGATCCGGGCAAATCGCTCCGGTTCCGCGGCGGCAAAGCCGGCAAAGGCCGCTGCGACCCTGGCGTGGTAGGCCGCGTCGCGGCCGCCGATCCGGTCGGACCCCGCGGCGTCGCGCAGGGCTAGGCGGTTGCGCGCGGTTTCCGGAGCGATCTCGAACAGCAGGGTCAGGTTCGGCAACAGGCCGCCGCTGCCGATGCGGTGCAGTTCGCGCAGATCGGCATCGGACAGCCCGCCGGCGCCGCCTTGATAGGCCCGGCTCGAATCGACGAAGCGATCGCAGATCACCCAGTTTCCGGCGGCGAGCGCCGGTGCGATCAGCCGTTCGACATGGTCGGAGCGCGCCGCGGCGAACAGCAGCGCCTCGGCGCGGGGATGCCAGCCGTCACCTTCCAGCCCCAGCAGCAGGCCGCGGATCGCCTCTGCGCCGGGCGTGCCGCCGGGCTCGCGGGTGACGACGCAGTCGATCCCGCGCTGCGCCAGGGCACTAGCCAGCAGCCGGGCCTGGGTCGATTTGCCCGCCCCTTCCCCGCCTTCGAGCGCGATGAACTTTCCTGCCGTCACGACACCAGCCCTAGCAGGCCATTGACGATCCTGTCGATTGGCCCGGCCTTGCCGACCGCGCGCGCCGTGACCAGCGGCAGATCGTAGGACGCCCCCTCCCCGGTCGAGACGCGCAGATAGCCGGCCGCCTGCCCCTTCGTCAGCGGAGCCCGCAGCGGTCCGTCATAGTGAACCGTTCCGTTCAGCGCGACTGGGCGACCCGCCTCGGTGGCCAGTGAATAGCCGCGCGGTACCGCCAGCGGCACTTCGCGCGCCGCCCCGCCCTGGACCCGCGCCGCGCCGACCACCGCACCGGCGGGCAAGAAGGGCCGGCTGTCCCACGCGGCATAGCCCCATTCGGCCATGTCGCGGGCGGCGTTGGCGCGGTCGGTATCGGTCCGCGCCCCGCCGACCACCAGGATCAACCGCCGTCCGCCGCGCTCCACCGCGCCCAGAAAGTTGAAACCGGCTTCATAGGTGTGCCCGGTCTTGATCCCGTCGGCCCCGGGCAGCACCCCGGCGAACGGATCGTGGCTCGACAGGGTCTGCCCGCGCCAGACCATCGTCTTCTTGCCGATATAGCGCCGGTACAGATCGGGGTGATCGCCGATCAGCGCCTCTCCCAGGCGGACCAGATCGGCCGCGCTGACCAGGGTCCGGCCCTGATCGGGAAAGCCGTTGGGCGTGGCGAAGCGGCTGTGGTTCATGCCCAGCGCGCGGGCGCGGGCGTTCATTGCGGCGACAAAGGCCTCGCTGCTGCCCAGCGCGCTCTCCGCCAGCGCGACCGCCGCGTCGTTGGCCGATACCGTCGCGGTGCCGGCCAGCAGCTGCGCGATGGTGACCTGCTCGCCCTCCGTGAGGTTGAGCGTCGTGCCCTTCCCCGCCCAGCGCGCGGCAGTCTCGGGCCGCACCGTGACCACGGCGTTTTCATCGAGCTTCCCGGCCTTGATCAGGTCGAAGACGACCAGCGCGGTCATCGCCTTGGTCATCGAGGCGGGCGAAAAGGCGATGTCGCTGCCGCGTGCGCACAGGGTGCGTCCGGCGGAGACATCGACCAACAGAGCATAGGGCACGCGGCGCGCCGCACCGGGGCAGTCGGCGGCATGGACCGAATGCGCCGCTGCCGGTGCCGATGCCGAAAGGGGCAAGGCACCGACAGTCACTGCCAGCAGCACGGCGGCTGCACCTCTCATCGCTGCTTACCCCCCGCGGCCGTGCGCGGGCTTGGCAAGGCCTAGTCCGCGTGCTGGATTCGTGCGTCGCTATACCCGGCGGCTTTGGCCTTCGCCAGCGCGGGCCCGGCCTTGTCCGCATCGGCAAACGGGCCCGAGCGGACGCGCCACAGCTTGCCCGACTGGACCACCGCGGCCCCGGCCTTCCTGGCGGCGGCATCGGCGTTGGCCTTGCTGGCGAAGGTCCCGATCTGGATGAACCAGCTGCCTTTGGCGGCAGTTTTTGGCGGTTCCGCAGGCTTGGACGGCTCGGCCGGCTTGGGCGACGGGGCCGGTTTGGGTTTGGCGGCCGCCGGAGTGACGGGCGGCTTGACCGCCGGCTTGGCTGCCGGTTTGGCAGCAGGCTTGACCGGTGGCGGCACCGGCACCGGCGTCGCAGTGGCTTCGGGCACCGGAAGCGGCGGCGGGGCGATCGCGCCGGTCTGCTGGTCGAGCTTGCGCTGCAACACCGCGAGCAGCGATTTGGGCGTGTCCATCCGCGCCGCCGCCTGCTGGCCGCTGCGCAGCATCGCGCGTTCGATCTCGGGCGGGTTGACTCGGCGCACGCGCACCGCGCCCCGCGCCGAACCGGCGATGCCCAGCTGCGCTGCGGCGCCTGGCGACAATTCGACCAGCTGCGATCCGCTCATTGGGCCGCGCCGCTCCATCCGCACCAGGATCGTCTTGCCGCTATCGAGCGCGGTCACTTCGACATAGCTGGGCAGCGGCAAGGTACGGTGTGCGCCCGAAATGCTCGAACCGCCTTCGGCCGAAACCCCGGCAAAGCCGACGGCGTCGTAATTCATCGTATCGGACGGGGTATAGCTGACCCCGTCGACCGTGAACGCCGGCCCCAGGACCATCGGATAGTCGGCCGAAGGACCATTGGCGAGCGGCGCCGGGACATCCCTGACGGAGGCCCCTCCCCCGCAGGCGGTGACAAAGATCAGTGCCGCGAGCGGCAGGGTACGGTTAACGGGCAATCTCATCTGCAAGCAACCCCACGGACAGTGCGTAGTAGTTCGAGCAGTTATATTGGAGGATAACCCTGTAATTCCCGGTTAACAGGAACGCGCCATTTCCCGGACCATCGGGTTCGAACAGCACGGCCAGGGTCGAATCGGCGATCCCGCCCTGCGGCGTGATGCCCAGCGCGCGCCATTCGGCCGCGGTCTTCCACACCGAATGACGGGCGTGGACGCGCGGGCAGGATGGCGCGCTCAGCCGCGATGTCAGCAGCGACCGATCGAATGCTGCCGGAACCGAGGCCTTTACTCCCCACGGTTCGCCGCGGCGCCAGCCGGCATCGCTGAAATAGTTGGCGATCGAGGCCAGGGTATCGGCGCGGTCGTTCCAGATGTCGGCATCGCCATCGCCGTCGCCGTCGCGGGCAACGCGCAGATAGACCGAGGGCAGGAACTGCGGATTGCCGAAGGCCCCGGCCCAGCTGCCGACCAGGCGCTGGCGCGGAACCCCGCGGTCGACCATCTTGAGCAGGGCGACAAACTCGGCGGCAAACAGGTCGCGGCGGCGCCCGTCGTAGGCCAGGGTGGCGAGCGAGCGGGCGAGATCGAAATCGCCCTTGTAGCTGCCGTAATTGGTCTCATGCCCCCAGATCGCGACGATCACCTTGCCGGGCACGCCGTACTGCGCCTCGATCCGCGGGAGCTGGGCATAGCTGTCGGCCAGGGTGCGCCGCCCGCCCGAGATGCGCGCGGCGTCGACATGGTCGCGGTAATAGGGCCAGAACGCCGGCGGCGAGCCGGGCGTCGATCCCGGCTGCGCCTGATCGAGCGCGATGACCCGCGGGTTGAAGGTCAGCCCGCTGGTCATCTGGGCGATCGTCGCCTCGCTCACCCCTTCGCCCCGCGCCCGCGCGGCAAGCAGCTGGAGGTAACCGTCGAAGCTCTGCTCCGTCTGCACTTCGACTTGGGCGTCGGCCGGAATAACGGGCGCGGAAAACGCCGCCAGCACGGCAAAAACGGGAATGGTCAGACGGGCGAGACGTAACGGCTTCATCGTTAACGGTTTCGCACAGGCTGCCGCCGATGAAAACCGCTAAGGGCGTGACAATCGCCAGGTCTCGCGCTAGCGGGCGCGATTAGAGGACAGGTGGCCGAGTGGTTTAAGGCAGCGGTCTTGAAAACCGCCGTGGGTGCAAGCTCACCGTGGGTTCGAATCCCACCCTGTCCGCCAGCTGACATTGATTTGATTGATGGTTTTGCAATGTAATGGGGCTATTCCTATAGGCGTTCCCAGATACACCACTTGCTATGGGCGAACGCGATCAATCTCGGCTGGAAATGGCGGAATAGCGGCGGATTCGAGAGGTGGTAGCTTCTCAGTCAAAAAATTACGGTAGCACTAGCTATCAGCCTAGATTCAAGTGATGCTCACCCAAGGCTCGGAAAACCGCCACTGTAAAAAGAAGCAGGCAGCAATTTCAATTGGCCAAGCAATTCAAATTTCGGTCAGTGGTTGTCGAGCAAACCAGCACCGAATACGTTATGCCGATTGCAGGGGGATTCGTATGAGGCAACGTCTCGTAATTGTCGCAGCCTGTGCCATTATGCTCACGTCATGCGAGCAGGACAAAACCGCTTCTCCCCCTTTCGCTGTGGCGACTGATACCGAACTTCCCACGGCAGACCTACCAGCCCCCGTGCCTCCACATAACTTTGTGGAAGAGGAACGAGGCACATATTACTACGTCACCGCTGTTTCTGAGGAAGATCAGAAAAAGGGCAAAGTGGTAGGTGATGTACTGGGCTATCGCTATCTTGGGAAGAATAATAAAGGTCAACACGTGCTCGCCTCGGTTGCCGATAACGGTCGGGTCATAACGAAAGCATATTGCTCTGAACCGTGCACCATTATCAAATACGCTGATGGTGAACGGATCGCCTACAATCCCGCTTCGATTCTTGGCTCTGCGTTTCAGGATGCAATAAACGGTTTGCTAAAGGCTGCACCGGAGAAGAGCGGATCCGACCAGAACGATTATCCTAGGACTGTCAGCTCAATTCCAAAGGTGTTTCAAGGTGCATGGGATGAGCAAACGCAAGATGATTGCGAAGGGCGGGAGGCTCGATTTTTTCTCGACACGACGAAATTCTACAACTTTGAAGTGGAATGGGACGTGACGAAAGTTGATCTCATTTCTGCCAGCGAGATAGACCTCCACACGACAGCAAAGAATGAAAACGGCGGCCAATTGAATGAGGTTTGGCAATTCAAGTTAGTGGACAGAGGAAAGTCGCTAACAAGCAGGAAGCCGGGCGGGACATTCTTTCACCGCTGTCCCGGAACCTGATTCTCCTTGTGGGCTGGCGGTCACCCTGTCCGCCAGGCGGCGTCAGTCCGGCGGGGTGAACCTTGCCGCGATCCGCTTGATCCCTTCGATCGTCGCGGCGAAGAACAATCCGCCGAGCACGGTCGACAATAGCAACTGCACCCAGTCGACCTTCAACTGGATCAGCGGCGCGGCAGCCAGGGTGACGAACAGCATCGTCGCATTGTTGACGATCATCGGTGCCAGCTTGGTGATGTCGAGATAGAGCCCGAGCAGCAGCGCGCCCAGCGCCAGGGCTATGCCCAGCCCGCCCATGTGCGCGGGGCCATAGACGAGGAACCAGGCGATGCCGATCCCCGTCACCGATCCGATCAGCGCGGCGGGGAACCGGGCAATTTCGAGCTGGCCGTTGTTGGCCCAGTACCACAGCAGCATGAAGCCGCCGACCAGCGCGGTGTCGGCCATGAATTGCAGCGCGATCGCCATCCAGGCGACCAGCAGCACCACGACAATGACCAGGATGACCAGGCCGGCCAGCGGACCCGGGGCCGGCGCCGTTGCGGGCGCAGTCGACGTATCTTCCATGATGTTCCCCTCCACAGCCTTTGCGGCCATTGGCGGGCAATAGATACCATACCGCCGGTTCGATCCAGCGGATTCTTAACCGCGTGGTTAAGCCCGGGATCTAGATGTGCAGCGCGCGTCCATAGGCAGCCAGCACGCTCTCGTGCATCATTTCGGACAGGGTCGGGTGCGGGAAGACGGTGGCCATCAGCTCGGCCTCGGTTGTCTCAAGCGTCTTGCCCACGACATAGCCCTGGATCAGTTCGGTCACTTCGGCGCCGATCATGTGCGCGCCGAGCAGTTCGCCGGTCTTGGCGTCGAACACGGTCTTGATGAAGCCCTCGGCCTCGCCCAGCGCGATCGCCTTGCCATTGCCGATGAACGGGAAGGTCCCGGCATTGACCTCGTAACCCGCTTCCTTGGCCTTGGCCTCGGTCAGCCCGACGCTTGCGATCTGCGGGTGGCAATAGGTGCAGCCGGGAATGTTGGCCTTGTCCATCGCGTGGGGGTGGACATCCTTGTTGCCCAGCGCCTGGGCGATGGCTTCGGCGGCGATCACGCCTTCGTGGCTGGCCTTATGGGCGAGCCACGGTCCGGGGGTGACGTCGCCGATCGCCCAGACACCGGCCACATTGGTGCGGCCCATGCCGTCGATCGCGATGATTCCGCGCTCGGCCTTCACCCCCAGCGCTTCCAGCCCGATGTTCTCGGTGTTGGGGGCAATGCCGACCGCGACGATGACGTGGCTGAAATCGCCTTCGACGACCTTGCCGTCCTTGCCCTTGATCTTGGCCTTGACGCCCTTGGCACCGACATCGAGGCTTTCGACCCCGGCTCCGGTCATGATCGTCATGCCCTGCTTCTTGAGCGCCTTTTCGAGGAAGGCGGAGACATCGGCGTCCTCTACGGGCACAATCCGGTCCATCATCTCGACCACGGTCACTTCGGCGCCCATGTCGTTGTAGAAGCTGGCGAACTCGATCCCGATCGCGCCCGATCCGATGACCAGCAGCTTGCTCGGCATCTCCTTGGGCGTCATCGCGTGACGATAGGTCCACACCCGGTTGCCGTCAGCCTGGGCGAAGGGCAGATCGCGCGCCCGTGCGCCGGTGGCGACGATGATGTGCTTGGCGGAAAGGGTCTCGCTGCCCTTCTCGCCGGTCACTTCCAGCTTGCCGCCGCCCTTCAGAACGCCGGTGCCCATGTGCACGGCGATCTTGTTCTTCTTCATCAGGTGGGTGACGCC
>JBJTLX010000125.1:0-2729 GCA_046063245.1 Novosphingobium sp. | reverse complement strand
CTCAGCGGCTACGTCGTGCTCATCGCGTCCGTGGCCCTCGCATTGCTGATTTGCGGAAATGTTTTGTTGAAGCTCATTCGGGGTGAGCCCGTTGAGCTCAATCGCGACGGAATTAATGTGACTATTGGTCTAGCCGTCGTGATCCCTGCGGCAGTCAAATTCGTGAGGTCGCATCATGCTCGCTGACAAGGACCGCATCTTCACCAACCTCTACGGCTACCAGCCGTGGAACCTGAAGGCCGCGCAGGCGCGGGGCGATTGGGACGATACCAAGGCGCTGATGGCCCGCGGGCAGGATGCGATCATTGATGAGATCAAGGCCAGCGGCCTGCGCGGGCGCGGCGGGGCGGGGTTCCCGACCGGGCTCAAGTGGTCGTTCATGCCCAAGGAATCGAAGGACGGTCGTCCCAGCTTCCTGGTGATCAACGCTGACGAGAGCGAACCGGGCAGCTGCAAGGACCGCGAGATCATCCGCCACGATCCGCACAAGCTGATCGAAGGCGCGCTGGTCGCCGGCTATGCGATGCGCGCGCGCGCCGCCTACATCTACATCCGCGGCGAATATATCCGCGAGGCCGAGGTGCTCGAAGCGGCCGTGGCCGAGGCTTATGGCGCCGGGCTGCTCGGCAAGAACGCCGCCAAGTCGGGCTATGATTTCGACGTCTTCGTCCACCGCGGCGCGGGCGCCTACATCTGCGGCGAAGAAACCGCGATGATCGAAAGCCTCGAAGGCAAGAAGGGCCAGCCGCGGCTCAAGCCACCGTTCCCCGCCGGGGCAGTGCTCTATGGCTGCCCGACCACGGTCAACAACGTCGAATCGATCGCGGTTGCCCCCACGATCCTGCGCCGCGGCGCGGCGTGGTTCTCGTCCTTCGGGCGCGAGAACAACAAGGGTACCAAGCTGTTCCAGATCAGCGGGCACGTGAACAAGCCCTGCGTGGTCGAGGAAGCGATGTCTATCCCGTTCAGTGAACTGATCGAGAAGCACTGCGGCGGCATCACCGGCGGGCGCGACAACCTGCTGGCGGTGATCCCCGGCGGTTCCTCGGTCCCGTTGGTTCCTGCAGCCGAGATCTGGGACGCGCCGATGGACTTCGACGGGCTCAAGGCGGTCGGCTCGGGCCTCGGCACCGCGGCGGTCATCGTCATGGACAAGTCGACCGACATCGTCCGCGCGATCAGCCGCCTCAGCCACTTCTACATGCACGAAAGCTGCGGCCAGTGCACCCCGTGCCGCGAGGGCACCGGCTGGATGTACCGGGTGATGGAACGCCTGCGCACGGGCGATGCGGCGGTCGAGGAAATCGACATGCTGCAACAGGTCACCAAGCAGGTCGAAGGCCACACCATCTGCGCCCTGGGCGACGCCGCCGCCTGGCCGATCCAGGGCCTGATCAAGCACTTCCGCCCCGAGCTGGAGCGGCGGATCGCCGAGAACGTGCGGGAGGCGGCGGAATGATGCGGACGTCTCGCGTCCTCGCCTGTGCGACATTGGGCTTTTTAGTTGCGCCAGCGACGATTGCGCCGGCTTGCGGGTGCATCGAAACTCCACCTGAAATCAAGAAATGGGTTGATTGCGCCAACAGCTTCGCTGCTCGGCAAGGACATAGAAAGTTCTTGGCGAATTATGTTCGTAAGCGCGCCCGGAACGAGCACCGCAGTTTGCTGGAGAATAATCGCTGGGATCGCCTCCGGCCACAAATTGAAGCACGGTGCGGTAGCTTTGCGGATGCGAGGCGACGCGACGTTTCCAGCGGATGGAACATGGAAGTAAGCCCTGAAACTCAATTCGAGGCGTTTGTATTCTAATGCCTAAAGTCACCGTAGACGGCATCGAACTCGAGGTTCCGCAGGGCGCGACTGTGTTGCAGGCGTGCGAGCTGGCGGGGAAGGAAATCCCGCGGTTCTGCTACCACGAGCGCCTGTCGATTGCCGGCAATTGCCGCATGTGTCTGGTCGAGGTTGCCCCCGGGCCGCCCAAGCCGCAGGCATCGTGCGCGCTGCCTGCTGCCGAGGGCCAGGTGATCAAGACCGACTCCGCGATGGTCAAGGCCGCGCGCGCGGGGGTGATGGAGTTCCTCATGATCAACCACCCGCTCGATTGCCCGATCTGTGACCAGGGCGGCGAATGCGACCTGCAGGACCAGTCGATGGCCTATGGCCGCGGTGCCTCGCGCTTCCACGAAGCCAAGCGCGCTGTCACCGAAAAGTACATGGGCCCGCTGATCAAGACCACGATGACGCGGTGCATCCAGTGCACGCGCTGCGTGCGTTTCAGCGAGGAAGTGGCCGGGGTCGATGAAATCGGCGCGCTCTATCGCGGCGAGAACATGCAGATCACGACCTATCTGGAGCGGGCCGCCAAGCACGAGCTTTCCGCCAACGTGATCGACCTGTGCCCGGTCGGTGCGCTGACCAGCGGGCCTTATGCCTTCGAGGCGCGGCCGTGGGAGCTGAAAAAGACGCTGTCGATCGACGTCAGCGACGCGCTCGGTTCGAACATCCGGCTCGACAGCCGGGGCCGCGAGGTGCTGCGCATCCTGCCGCGCGTCAATGACGACGTGAACGAGGAATGGCTGTCCGACAAAGGCCGCTTCGAGGTTGACGGGTTGACCCGCCGCCGTCTCGATCGCCCGTGGATCCGCCGCGATGGCAAGCTTAATGCCGCGACCTGGGAAGAAGCCTTCGCGGCGGTGGCCAGGATCGACCCCGGAAAATCGGTCGCCGTG
>JBJTLX010000124.1:0-4262 GCA_046063245.1 Novosphingobium sp. | reverse complement strand
CCGGGGATGAGCCCCAAGGAAATCAAGCGCTACATCCGCTACATCGCCGACTGGCGGCTGAGCCAGCTCGGCCTGCCGGCGATCTACATGGTCGAGGACCACCCCCTCCCCTGGCTCGCCCCGCTGCTCAACGGCGTCGAACACGCCAACTTCTTCGAAACCCGCGCCACCGAATATTCGAAGGGCGCGACCAAGGGCAACTGGCAGGACGTCTGGTCCAGCTTCGACCAGCGCCGCAAGGCCAAGGGCAGCGAAGTCGTCGCCGCGAACGAAGCGGGCGAGGCCGGGAGCGAGCCGGACATGTTCGGCGGGACCGGGGTGGCGGCGGAGTGAGCATATGCATGAGAAAGCAGGCAACAAGGCCAATATCGCAATACATTTGATTTGGATCGTAACGATCCTTGTTCTTTTCATAATTGCATTGATTGTCTGGAATCCAGACTCAACAATAATATATAACTATATTTCGTTCGCCTCAGCGATATCATCCATATTACTTGCAGTAGTTGCAATAATATACTCAATGATATCCAATAGATCGTTCGATTCATCAATAGCCGAAATCCGGAGTTCTGCCGAGAAGATTGTCGTCGAGACGAAGCGATTAAACGAAGCCTCTGTCGGGCTATCCTCCGATGCGCACGATGCGCTCAATCGCTTATCAAACCTGCCCGATGCTTTCCAAAACATGTCAGGGGAAATAAGTAAAAAGTTCGAGGAAATCTCCTTTCCTAAACCAAGCTCCCCACTAGATTCGTCTTATGTTCCAGAACCAAATATCTTTAATCCAGCTGGAAAGCCGCTAGGTATGATAGGCGCACTTTATTGCCTACACCTTTCCTATACCCAAACAGACTCTTTCGACCTTAAGGAAGTATTTTCCGGCGAAGATTTTGAGGCGATGAAATCATATGTCACCGGCTTCATTGAATCATTTAAAAATTTCAACAACTGCCAGGTAGAGATAGAGGGAATAAACGGTGTATATATTGCAAGGTCACTAGGAAAGTTAGACCTTTCATATATGAATAAAAGAATATCAGAAGGCGGAGATGAAGATCAATTTATTAGCGTATTCAATAAAATTAGGAAATATTTTGATGTTTCGCCGCTCATAAATAGTGAGTCAGAGCCATTGATAAATTCTGATCATATTGACGAAGATTGAAATTTATATTTAGGCCGCACACTAGACGGAATTGCGGTGACACTTTCCAAAATCCCATATTTGCGCGCAAACCTTACCCTCGAATGGCGACATGCAATAGCGTGTCCCCGGTGCGGATGAGGCAGGCCTCCACTCTTCCCAACACCGCCCCTACCCTGACCCCTGCCGCCGGGTACACCGCGCTCTCCCGCACATAGCGAAACAGCCCCACACCCTTCGCCACATCATATCCCGCCTGGCACGCCAGTTCCGCGCCCAGCCGGTCGGCGGCCGCTTCGTTCGCGAGGGTGCTGGCGGTGTGGCCGAGGTACCAGTGGGCGATCTCGTGACCGGCGAGGAGGGCGAGTTCGTCGGCGGTGAGGCGGCGGACGGCGCCTTCGGTCAGGATGATCTCGCCGCCCGCGCTCCACCCGTCGACCGCGTGGCCGCGGCGCAGCGTCACGCGGGGCAGGCACGGCACCTCGCTGCCGTCGGGCAGGTAGGAGCGGCACTGCGGCAGCCCCGCCCCGGCGACACGCAGGGTGATCGCGCGGTAATCGGGCAGCGGGGCGCGCGCCGCGCCCGGTCCGGCCAGGGCCAGGGCGGCCAAGCCGACTCCCATTACCGCTGCGCGCATCGCCAGTCCCGCCCGTCCGCTTGCCAAAGGAGCGGGCAGTGTGGCGCGGGCCGGTCTGCGCGCGGTTGGCGGCGCTATCAGGGCGACTACCTGGGCGGCACCGCACCCAATTTAACCGCGCGATGAAATTGCCGGTGGACTCGCTCTGCGCGCGCGGCCACCTTGGTTTGGCACTATGCCAATCAGGGAGAGAACGATGCCGGCCTATCTGGTTTTCATCAAGGAACGCGAACACGACGGCGCGATCATGGCCGACTATGCGGCCAAGGCCGGGCCGTCGCTGGCCGGCCACGCCGGCACCCCGCTGGCCTATTACGGCGGCATCGAGACGCTTGAGGGGCCCGAGGCCAAGGGCGCGGTGGTGGTCCAGTTTCCGACGATGGACGAGGCGCGGGCCTGGTACCAGTCCGACGCCTATCAGGACGCGCGCAAGCTGCGCTTTGCCGGGGCCGATTACCGCGTGCTGCTGATCGAGGGGCTGTAGACCCTCCTTCAGTCGCTCCAGCGCCGCTGCGGCGCCGCGCCCCCGGCGTGGACGCCCAGCAGCACGCGCTGCATATCGCCCTGCTCGCGCCGCAGCAGCACCAGCAGGTAGGCCATCAGGAAGCCCCCGCCGAGCAGGAAGGCGGCGAGGGCGAGCGCCCAGCCCCGGCCGCTCCACCCGTTGCGCCACCCGGTCCACAGGCCGGACAGTGCCAGCATGGTCATGAAATCGGCGTTGAACTGGCCCGGCCAGTGGCCGCGGGCAATGTCGCCGAAGAACACCGGCAGCAGGTTCAGCCCGTCGCGCGCGATCACCAGCGCGGTAAAGGCGACCAGCGCGGTCCAGGCGAGGATCAGGTACAGGCGAAAAGCGGTCATGCGGCGGCTCCCCTTGTGCGGTCCACGGGGGACCCTAGCACGGGCCCGACACAGCACGAAACCGCGCCCTAACCGGTTGTTCATCGCCACATGGGTAAGCTACGCGGGTGACGCACGAAGCGCTCTCTGCCGCACATGCGATTGCCGCCCTTGTCGCGCGGATCGGCCCGGCCAATCTGGCCGCCGCGCTGATCGCGCTGAATGTCGCCGCCTTTGCCGCTTTTGGGCTCGACAAGGCACGGGCCCGGAACGGTGCGTGGCGGGTCCAGGAATCGACCCTGCTCGGCCTCGCCCTGATCGGCGGCAGCCCCGGCGCCTGGGCCGGGCGCCGCCTGTTCCGCCACAAGACCCGCAAGCAGCCGTTCAACACCCAGCTGCTGACGATCACCGTGCTGCAGGTGGTGGCGCTGGGCGGCTGGATCGGGTGGCGGCTGGGCGGTTAGCGCACCCTAGACCGCCACCGCCAGTTCGGTCGCCTGCTGGATCGCGCGCTTGGCGTCGAGCTCGCCGGCCTCATAAGCGCCGCCGATCAGCTGCGCGGTGACGCCCCTGGCGATAAGATCGTCGTAGAGGCTGCGTTCGCTCTCCTGTCCGGCGCAGACGATCACCGTGTCGACGGCAAGCAAAGACGGCTCTCCGCCGATGGTGCAGTGCAGTCCGGCATCGTCGATGCGGACGTATTCGACGCCCGAGACCATCCGCACGCCGCGGCGTTGCAGGGTCAGGCGGTGGGTCCAGCCGGTGGTCTTGCCCAGCCCCTGGCCGACGGGCGTGGCCTTGCGCTGGAGCAGGGTCACCTCGCGCTCGCTCCGGGCGACCTGCGGTTCGATCCCCGTCACCCCGCCGCGCGGATGGTTGGTGAAATCGACCCCCCATTCGCGGGCGAAGACGTCGATGTCCATCGCGCCGCTGGTCCCGGCGTGAGTGATCAGTTCGGCGACGTCGAAGCCGATCCCGCCCGCGCCCATGATCGCGACCTTCTGCCCGACCGGCGCATCACCGCGGATCACGTCGATGTAACGCACCACCTTGGGGTGATCGATCCCGGGGATGGGCGGGGTGCGCGGGGTTATCCCGGTGGCGACCACCACCTCGTCAAAGCCCTGCGCCGCCAGCGCCGCCGCATCGGCGCGGGTCCCGAGCCGCAGGTCGATTCCGTGGACTTCGATCATCCGCGCGAAATAGCGCAGGGTCTCGTGAAATTCTTCCTTGCCGGGGATGCGCTTGGCGAGGTTGAACTGGCCGCCGATCTCGCCCGCGGCATCGTACAGCGTGACGCTATGGCCGCGCTGGGCGGCAATGGTGGCATAGGCGAGGCCGGCCGGCCCGGCCCCGACCACGGCGATGCGCCGGGGCGCGGCGGTGGGGGTGATAGCGATGTCGGTCTCGCGGCAGGCGCGGGCGTTGACCAGGCATGAGGTCAGCCGCCCGGTGAAGGTGTGGTCGAGACAGGCCTGATTGCAGGCGATGCAGGTGTTGATCTGATCCTCGCGCCCGTCGAAGGCTTTGGCGACCAGTTCGGCATCGGCCAGCATCGGCCGCGCCATCGAAACCAGATCGGCATCGCCGCGCGCCAAGACCTCTTCAGCCACTTCGGGCATATTGATCCGGTTGCTG
>JBJTLX010000123.1:0-3347 GCA_046063245.1 Novosphingobium sp. | reverse complement strand
ATACAGCCAATACGCCGCGGACATTGCCGCAGCGGGTCAGCACCGGCTCTCACTGGTCGAGGATCTGGCCGATCTGGAAGTGGTCGAATCGGAGGATTTCAATACCGCGCCCGACCGCATCGACCTGGCCGACGTTGCGCGCCGCGCTGGGGGCATTCTGGCAGTGCGGGCGCAGGAACGCGGGATCACCATCGATCCGCCGCGGATGGGCGAGCATCTGCCCGCAATAGCCGAGTTCCGCCGGGTGCTGCAGGTGCTGCTCAACCTGGTCGGCAATGCGATCCGCTATTCGCCGGACAATTCGCAGGTCTGGATCCGCCTAGAAGGCGAGGGCGCGCGCGCACGGGTGATCGTCGCCGATCAGGGCCCGGGGCTGAGCGCGGCGCAGCAGGAGCGCCTGTTCGAGAAGTTCGAGCGGCTGGGCCGCAGCGACGAGACCGGATCGGGCCTCGGCCTGTACATCTCGCGCCGTCTGGCCCGCGCCATGGGCGGTGATCTGACCGTGGAAAGCGCGCCGGGATCGGGCGCGCGCTTCATCCTCGACGTGCCCGGAGACCTATTGGCCGCCGCGCCCGTTACGCGCCCCGAGCCAGACCAGCCCGGCGCCGACCGCAGCGGTGATTGATCCGTAGATCGCCCATTGCGGATCGCCGAGCATGAAGCTGGAACTGGGCCACATGATCAGGCCCAGGCCCTGCCCGGTCCACAACAAACCCATCAGCACCATCAGGGTGCCGACCACCAACAGTACCGGTCGCAGAATTGCCATCGCGTCATCTCCCCCGCTGGCATCCAGTCTTGGATACCAGCAAGGGGCGAACCTGCGCCCTGGATCAGCGCTTGTCGAGCGGCGTGTAATCGCGCTGGACCGGGCCGGTGTAAAGCTGACGCGGGCGCCCGATCTTCTGGCCGGGATCGCTGATCATCTCGTTCCACTGCGCGACCCAGCCAACGGTGCGTGCGAGAGCAAACAGCGCGGTGAACATGGTGGTCGGGAAACCGATCGCCGAGAGGATCACGCCCGAGTAGAAGTCGACGTTGGGGAACAACTTCTTTTCGATGAAATAGTCATCGTTCAGCGCCATTTCCTCAAGCCGTAGGGCCACCTCGAAGACCGGATCGGTGACCTTCAGCGCCTCGAACACCTCGCGCACGGTCTTCTGCATAACCGTCGCGCGCGGATCGTAGTTCTTGTAGACGCGGTGGCCGAAGCCCATCAGGCGGAACGGATCGTTCTTGTCCTTGGCGCGCTCGATATAGTGCGGGATTTTGTCGGGCGTGCCGATCTCGTGCAGCATGTTGAGCGCGGCCTCATTGGCCCCGCCGTGCGCCGGGCCCCACAGACAGGCGATCCCCGCGGCGATGCAGGCGAACGGATTGGCGCCCGACGATCCGGCCAGGCGGACCGTGCTGGTCGACGCGTTCTGTTCGTGGTCGGCGTGGAGGATGAAGATCCGGTCGAGCGCCTTTTCCACGACCGGGTTGACCACATAGGGTTCGGCCGGCACGCCGAAGGTCATGCGCAGGAAATTGCCGGTATAGCTCAGCGAATTGTCCGGATAGAGGAACGGCTGACCGACCGAATACTTGTAAGCCATGGCCGCGATCGTCGGCATCTTGGCGATCAGGCGGTGGCTGCTGATCGTGCGGTGATGCGGATCGGAAATGTCGGTGCTGTCGTGATAGAACGCCGACAGTGCGCCGACCACGCCGCACATGATAGCCATCGGGTGGGCATCGCGGCGGAACCCGCGATAGAAGGTGGCGAGCTGTTCGTGCAGCATGGTGTGGCGAGTGATAGTGGTCTCGAACTTGACCAGCTCGTCCGCGCTCGGCAATTCGCCGTTGAGCAGCAAATAGCTGACTTCCATGAAGCTCGAGTGCTCGGCCAGCTGGCCGATCGGATAGCCGCGGTGGAGCAGCACGCCTTCATCGCCGTCGATATAGGTCAGCGCGCTTTCGCAGCTGGCCGTGCTGGTGAAGCCCGGGTCATAGGTGAACATCCCGGTCTGGCCATAGAGCTTGCGGATGTCGATCACGTCGGGACCGACTGAGCCCGACAGCACCGGATATTCGAAGTCGCCGCCACCGGCCGTCAGTTTTGCCGAATTGCTCACTTGCCTTGCTCCTCAACTTGCCGAGCCGCGGCGGGAAGGGCCTGCGCGTCAATCTGCGCAAGGCTTTCATCCCGTCCCAGCAGAACCAATACGTCGAATATACCCGGGGAGGTCGTCTGTCCCGTTAGCGCAGCCCTTAGGGGTTGGGCAAGTTTGCCCAGGCCCAGTCCGCGCTCTTCGGCCATGGCCTTGAGCGCGGCTTCGAGGCTGTCCAGCGTCCAGTCGTTCAAGCCGGCGATCCGGTCCGACATTGCGCCGAGCAGCGCCCGTGCCTCGTCGGTCAGCAAGGCCGCGGCCTTGTCCTCGATCGTCAGCGGCCGCGCGGCGAACAGGAAGAGCGCGCCCGCGGCCAGTTCGTTCAGGTCCTTGGCGCGCACCTTCAGCACCGGCATGGCGCGGGTCAGCAGGTCAAGGTCGACCGGGCCGCTCAGCCGCGGTGCGACCAGTGCGGCAAGCCGCGCATCGTCGGCTTCGCGCAGATAGTGGCCGTTGAGGCTTTGCAGCTTGGCCAGATCGAAGCGCGCCGCGCCCTTGCCGACCTGGCCGATGTCGAACCATGCGACCGCCTGGTCGCGGCTGATGATCTCGTCATCGCCGTGGCCCCAGCCAAGGCGGAGCAGGTAGTTGAACAGCGCCTCGGGCAGGATCCCCATCTCGTCGCGGTAGGCATCGACGCCCAGCGCGCCGTGGCGCTTGGACAGTTTGGCTCCGTCGGCGCCGTGGATCAGCGGGACGTGGCCATAGGCCGGATCGGGCCAACCGCCCTCGACCGCATGCATGCCGCGGATGATCAGGAGCTGGCGGAAGGCGTTGTTGATGTGATCGTCGCCGCGGATCACGTGAGTCACCCCCATGTCGTGATCGTCGACCACCACCGCCAGCATATAGGTCGGCGTGCCGTCGGAACGCAGCAGGATGAAGTCGTCGAGTTCGGCATGGGCGACAGTGATCGAGCCCTGTACCAGGTCGTCGACTGTCGTGTCGCCTTCGCGCCGGGCCTTGATCCGCACGACATATGGCTGATCGGCCGGCCAGGTATCGGGCCCGGCATCGCGCCATTCGCTCTCGATCCGGAACGGACGGCGCTCGGCCTGGGCCTGTTCGCGGCTGATGATCTCGTCATCGCCGTGTCCCCAGCCAAGCCGCAGCAGGTAGTTGAACAGCGCCTCAGGCAGGATGCCCATCTCGTCGCGATAGGCATCGACCCCCAGCGCGCCGTGGCGCTTCGAC
>JBJTLX010000122.1:0-5731 GCA_046063245.1 Novosphingobium sp. | reverse complement strand
CCTTGGGGATGGAGCGCACGTCGTGGACGGTCAGCCCCTCCACCTGCGTGCCGATCTTGGCGGGGTCCAGGTCGAAGAGGGCGACCACGCGGAAGCCGCGCTGCCCGAAGCCCCGGTAGCGCAGCAGCGCCACGCCCTTATCCCCTCAGCTCACCGGCTTGAGCGCCGGATAGTCGATATAACCGGCCGGTCCTGGCAGATACCAGCTTTGCGGGACGTTAATGTTGGGCGCCCATTCCGCGCCGCTGCGGATGCGCTGCGGCAGATCGGGGTTGGAGATGAAGGGACGGCCAAAGTTGAGCGCATCGCAGCGGCCCGCGGCGACGTCGGCCTCGGCCTGCGCGGCGGTGTAGTCCGAATTGAGCACCAGCGGCCCGGTATAGATCGAGCGGATCAGCGCGTCCTGCTGCGGCACGTCGGTGCGCCCGAAGGTGCCCGCCGGTCCCGGCTGGCGCAGCTCGACAAAGCCAAGTCCGGCATTCTGGCAGACCTGCGCCGCCGCGCCGAAGATGCTGGCGGGATCGGGATCGTCGCAGCCCTGCGAATCGCCATTGGGCGACAGCCGCACCGAAACGCGGTCATTGCCCCACACCGCCACCAGCCGTTCCAGCACTTCGCGCAGGAACCGCGTGCGGTTTTCCGGCGAGCCGCCATAATCGTCGTCGCGCAGGTTGGTCCCGGCGCGGAGGAACTGATCGACCAGATAGCCGTTGGCGCCGTGCAGCTGGACCCCGTCGAACCCGGCGGCCTTGGCGTTTTCGGCGGCGCGGCCATAGTCGTCGACGATCCGGGCAATGTCATCCAGCGTGGCGGCGCGCGACTGTTCATAGGGCTTGCGGCCCGTGGGCGTATGCGCGTGGTCAGGGGCGGTGGTGGCGCTGGCCGAAACCGGCGCGGCGCCGCCGAGGAAATCGGGATGGACGATCCGCCCCATGTGCCACAGCTGCAGCACGATCTTGCCGCCGGCCTGGTGCACTGCCTCGGTCACCGGCTTCCACCCTTCGGTCTGGGCCTGGCTCCAGATCCCCGGCGCGGCGGGCCAGCCCAGCCCTTCGGCGCTGATCCCGGTGGCCTCGCTGATGATCAGTCCGGCACTGGCGCGCTGGCGATAGTATTCGACCATCATTTCACTGGGGACCGATCCGGCTTCGGACCGGCCCCGGGTCAGCGGGGCCATCAGGATCCGGTTGGCGGCTTCGATCGCGCCAAGGCGCAGCGGCTGGAACAAGGTTTCGTGCATCGCGGATCGGGTCCTTCAATTTCGTTTTGCAATCGACCGGGTGGAGCTAAGGCGAGTTCATGGGGATTGCAACGGGGACCGCCAGAAACTGGACGCCATGGCATTTTGCCGCGTTGATGGGCGGCAACGCCGCGCTGGCGGTGGGGCCGTGGTTTGTCCGCCTGACCGATGCCGGGCCGGTTTCGGCCGGGTTCTGGCGGCTGCTGCTGGCGGTGCCGTTTCTCGCGGGTTTTGCCCTGGCCAGCAAGCAGCGCCTGACCGGCTATCGCCCGGCGGTGTGGTGGGCGATCCTGGGCGCGGGGGTGTTCTTCGCGCTCGACCTTGGCGCCTGGCATATCGGCATCCACTTCACCCGGATGGGCAACGCCACGCTGTTCGGTAACGCCGGCAGCCTGGTGGTGATGGCCTGGGGGATGTTTGCGCTGCGCCGCTGGCCGCGCGGCAACGAATGGCTGGCCTTTGCCCTGGCGCTGCTCGGTTCGGCGATCCTGCTCGGCCGCTCGCTCGAGATCGACCGGACCACCCTGATCGGCGATCTGTTCTGCCTGCTCGCCGGGCTGCTCTATGCCGGCTACATCCTGCTGCTGCAGCGCCCCCGGGCAAGCCTGGGCAACTGGGCGCTGCTGACCTGGGCCAGCCTGATTGGCGCGCCGGTGATGCTGGGCATCGGGATCGCCTTGGGTGAGCCGGTGTGGCCCAGCCAGTGGTGGCCGCTGCTGGCACTGGCATTGCTCAGCCAGGTCGTCGGCCAAGGCCTGCTGATCTTCGCGCTGCGCCATTTCAGCGCAATGGTCTTCGGCCTCGCCCTGCTCAGCCAGCCGGCGATTGCCGTGGCGGTCGGCTGGCTGGCCTTCGGCGAAGTGCTCGGCTGGCCCGACGTGCTGGGCATGGCGCTGGTCGCGGGGGCGCTGGCGCTCGCGCGGTCGGCGGCGGATTAGCGCGCCCCCAAATCCCCCTTGCCGACACTCCCTGCGGCCATGTCCAGCATCCGGTCGAGGCTCTTCTTGGCCTGCAGGCGCAGGCCTTCCTCGATCTCGATCCGCGGCTGCAGGTCGCGCAGGGTCACGTAGAGCTTCTCCAGCGTGTTGAGCGCCATGTAGGGGCAGATGTTGCAGGCGCACTGGCCGTCGGCGCCGGGGGCGCCGATGAAGGTCTTTTCGGGCAGGGCCTTTTCCATCTGGTGGATGATGTGCGGCTCGGTCGCGACGATCAGCGTGTCGCCGGGGAAGGTCTTGGCGAAGGTCAGGATCCCGCTGGTCGAACCGACATAGTCGGCGTGGTCGACGATCGAGGGCGGGCATTCGGGGTGCGCGGCGATTGGCGCACCGGGGTGCTGGGCCTTCAATTTGAGCAGTTCGGTTTCGCTGAAGGCTTCGTGGACAATGCACACGCCGGGCCACAGCAGCATCTCGCGGTCGAACTTGCGGGCGAGGTATCCGCCCAGGTGCCGGTCGGGGCCGAAGATGATCTTCTGGTCGCGCGGGATTTGCTGGAGGATCGTCTCGGCGCTGGAACTGGTGACGATGATATCGGACAGCGCCTTCACCTCGGTCGAGCAGTTGATGTAGGTCAGCGCGATGTGATCGGGGTGGGCCTTGCGGAAGGCGGCGAACTTTTCCGGCGGACACGAATCTTCCAGGCTGCATCCAGCATTGAGGTCGGGCAGCACGACGATCTTGTCCGGCGCCAGGATCTTGGCGGTTTCGGCCATGAACTTGACCCCGCAAAAGGCGCTCACCTCGGCGTCCGAACTGGCGGCCTTGTGGCTCAGCTCGAGCGAATCGCCGACGAAATCGGCAAGGTCCTGGATTTCCGGGCGCTGGTAATAGTGCGCCAGGATGATCGCGTTGCGCTCTTTGCGCAGGCGGTCGATCTCGGCGCGCAGGTCGAGGCCGGTGAGGCTCTTGGGCTGGTCGGTCATGCCGCCAAGGTGGCGGCTTAGCGCCCGGTGCGCAAGGGTGTTCCGGGCGGCGGGGCATAGGCGAGGCCAGGTACGGACTCGCCCGGATAGCCCTTCACGGCCGCCTGGTAGATCGCATCGCCCACCGGCGTCACCGCCAGGACTCGCGCCAGCACCAGCGTGCCGATCAGCGTGGCCAGCCCGATCCACCACGCCGGATGGACCGCGCCGCTGCGGCGCTTGTCGCGGATCATCCCCGCCAGCACGAACAGCGATGCGCCGATGCCGGCCGCCTCGAACGCCCAGGGTACCAGCAGCGGCATCGGCAGCAGGCGGCCCCAGGCCGGCCCGGTCAGGATCGCCATGCCGCTGACGTGCAGCCGGGCGTGCCAGTCGGTCCGCTTGCGCATCGCGATGGCGCTGCCGGTCAGGCCCATGAAGCCGATGAGCGTCAGCGGATCGGCCAGCAGGAAATGCTGCGGCATGAAGAAGAACGGCACCGTGCCATTGCGCGCCATGGCGACAATCACTGTCATCGCCGCGGCCAGCATCAGCACCATCCATCCCGCGGCGATCCAGCCGAGCTTGCGGTGCAGGGCCAGCGGCCCGCGGGTGGCGAGCTGCGATTGGGTCACGAAAATCGCCACCCAGCCCATGAACAGCACGGCGTGGACATGGACCCGCAGCGGCGAGGCAAAGCTGGAACGGCCCATCGCCAGTTGCATCGAAAAGCCCGCGACCACGACCACGGCCATGGCAATCGCCATCTTGGCAAAGAACGTCTCTGCGCGCGCGGGAACCTGAAAGTCGGGGTCCTGCAGCGCAGAACCGGCAAGCGTCGCCATCGTGAATCTCCCCACTGATCGCGCGACCCTGCATTCATCGAACAGGTGTTATAGGGCCATACTACAGGCTGTCATGCCGCCTTGCAAGAGGGCTAGCGCGGCGCGGGTTCGCCCTCGATCCGTACGGTCACGGCAACATCGCCATAGCCCGCAACCTGCAGCGGGATCGCCAGGTTGCGGCGCACGGCATCCTTGGCGGCGCTGCGGGCGAGGTCGACCAGCACCGGGTTGGCGGCCTGCTCTCCGGCCTGCTTTTCGGCCAGCAGGGTGTTGTCGCGGGTCAGCTTGGCCTGGGCATCGGGGGTGATCCACACCCCTTCGCGCAGATACTGGGCGCGCCCCTCATCCAGGTTGGGGCGGCCGATCTGCAGCGGGGGCAGGGTCACGTCGAGCCGCTTGGCCGCCGCGTCCCACGTCATCCGGCTGCGGTCCATCGCGTCCATGTCGATGGTGTAATCGACCCGCGCCGGGATCACCGCGACCTGGCGGCTTTTGAGAATGCCGAACAGGCGGGCATCGTCGGCGGCGACCACCGGGGAAAGCTGCGCCGAAAAGACCGTCAGCCTGTCCTGCTTTCCCAGCGCGACCAGGCTGTAGGCGATCGGATCGCCCAGATCGCGCGGGCCATAGGCCTTCCAGCCCAGCCAGCCGGCCAGGGCCAGCGCGGCGGCCAGGCCCAGCCACGGCGCGGCGCTGCGCTGCGGGGCGGCGGTCAGGCGGGTATCGACCATAGCTCTCCCTCGCTCAGCACCCGGCCCTGATGCCGCAGGTCGAGCAGGTGGGCGAGGACCGAGCGGCCCGCCGCGCCGTTCAGCCGCGGATCGAGCCCCTTGTACATCACCGGGACCATATCGGTGATTGCCTGCGCCCGTTCGCCCAGCAGGCGCAGGATCTGCGCCTCGCGCTGGCGGCGGTGGCCGAGCATGCCGCGGACCAGCTGGCGCGGCTTGTCGATCGCCGGGCCATGGGCGGGATAAAGCACCCGGTCCTCGCGGTCGTGGAGCTTCTGCAGGCTGGCCATATAGGCGCGCATGTCGCCGTCGGGAGGCGAGACCACGCTGGTCGACCAGGCCATGACATGATCGCCGGTAAACAGCGCGCCGCTTTGGGTCAGGGCATAGCACAGATGATTGCTGGTGTGCCCGGGGGTGGCGACCGCCTCGATCGTCCAGTCGGAGCCGGACAGGGTCTCGCCGTCCGACAGCACCCGGTCGGGGGCATAGTCGGGGTCGAAGGCGGTGTCGGCGCGGGGGCCGTCATCGTCCATCGCCAGCGGCGCGCAGCCGATGATCGGCGCGCCGGTCCGCGCCTTGAGCACGGCGGCAGCGGGAGAATGGTCGCGGTGGGTGTGGGTGCACAGGATCGCGGCGATCCGCGCCTCGCCCAGCGCCGCCAGGATCGCCTCGACATGGCCGGCACCGTTGGTGTCGGCGTGGCCGGGCACGCCGGTATCGGCCGGCCCCGGATCGATCACCGCCACGTCGGGCCCGGCGCCAACCAGATAGGTCTGGGTCCCGGTATAGGTATAGGGCGAGGCATTGGGCGCCAGCACCCGCCGCACCAGCGGTTCGCATTGCTCGGCAAGGCCGGTCGGCCAGGGTTTGGGGGGTGCGTCCATCGTTGCCATTATGGCTACCCCCTCCGTTCGTGGGGGGGGGAAGGGGAGAGAAAGACAAGGGGTGTTTTCCATTTTTTCCGCAAAAAAAATACACAGGGGGGGGGGGGAGAAAAACGACCTCCCCTCCC
>JBJTLX010000121.1:0-2742 GCA_046063245.1 Novosphingobium sp. | reverse complement strand
GGGCGCGCTCCATTCGGCCTTCGATCACTTCGGCGCTGTCCTGCGCGCGGGTGACCAGCCGGCGTTTCAGTTCGTCGAGGCTGGGAGGCAGGATGAAGACCCGGACCACGTCCTGCTGGTCCTTCTGGAACAGTTGCTGGGTGCCCTGCCAGTCGATGTCGAACAGGAAGTCCTGCCCTTCTTTCAGTCCGGCCCGGATGTGCGCCTTGGGGGTGCCATAGCGGTGGCCGAAGACGTGGGCCCATTCGTAGAAATCGTCCGACTCGACCATCCGGTCGAATTCGGCGTCGCCAACGAAGTGATAGTCCTTGCCGTTCACCTCGCCCGGGCGGATCGGGCGAGTGGTGGCCGAAACCGACAGTGCGATCTCATCATCGCCTGCAAGGAGCATGTGCGAAATCGTGGTCTTGCCCGCGCCCGAGGGCGAGGACAGGATCAGCATCAGCCCGCGGCGCTGGAGCGTGTCTGGCGAAGTCATGCGCGCTTAGAGCGCAAAGCAGGGGTCCAGATCAAGCGTCGGAGGCGTCCGCGCCGCCCTTTTCGGCCAGCTTGTCCACCGCCGCTTCGCCCGCGGCGGGCGCGGCGCGCTTGCCGCGGCGGCGGTCGAACAGCGTCTTGGCAAGCAGCCCGCCGCCGATCACCAGCGCCCCGGGGACCGAGCGGGTCGCGACCCGCACTGCGACCGCTGCGGCAAGTCTGCCAAGCAAGGATCCGCGCGCCGGCGAAGCGCCCGCTCCGCTGGGCAGGATCCGATTGACCGCGGTGTCGAGCAAGCGGCTTCCGCCCCTGCGCGCTATTTTCGCCAGAATCCGGTTGCTGGCCACGCGCCGGCGCTACTTCTTGCGCCCGAAATCGACCGAGACCACGTTCGAGCCATCGTCGCTGCCGGCGGGCGGATCGCCGTCGGGCCCGTCGTTTTCGGCCATGTCGTGCGGTTCGGGCCCGTCGGGTCCGCCAACCGCCTGGAACTGCAACCCGAAATCGACCGCGGGATCGACGAAAGCGGTGATCGCGGCGAAGGGCACCACCAGCTTGGCCGGGATCTGGTTGAAGGTCAGCCCGACGGTGAAATGATCGTCGAGTACCGCCAGATCCCAGAACTTGTTCTGCAGGACGATGGTCATTTCGTCCGGGAAGCGCTCCTTCAGATGCGGCGGGATCGAGACGCCAGGCGCACCGGTCTTGAAGGTGATGTAGAAATGGTGCGTGCCCGGCAGGGTCCCGCCCGCCGCCTCGACCTCGCCCAGCACCCGCCCGACCACGGCGCGCAGGGCTTCCTGGACGATGTCGTCATAGGGGATCAGGCTGTCTGGGGCTTCATCGCTCATGGTGGTCAAGTGGCGTCCTGCGCGCGGATGGTCAAGGGAATGCGGTAACACGTGCTACAGCGAATGGTTGCACGCGCTGCAATGTGTCTTATAGGCCAGCCCCATGCGTACCGCCAGAATTGCCCGCAAAACGCACGAAACCGACATTCTCGTCGAAGTGAACCTCGACGGCACCGGGGCCTATGACGTCAGCACCGGGATCGGCTTTCTCGACCACATGATCGAGCAGTTTTCGCGCCATTCGCTGATCGACATCACGTGCCACATCAAGGGCGACCTCCACGTCGACCAGCACCACACCACCGAGGACAGCGCCATCGCGATCGGCCAGGCAATCAGCCAGGCACTGGGCGACAAGGCCGGGATCGGCCGTTACGGCACCGCCTACAGCCCGATGGACGAGGCGCTGGCCCGCGTCGCGCTCGACATTTCGGGGCGGCCGTGGCTGGTGTGGAACGCCGCGTTTACCCAGGAACGGCTGGGCGAAATGGACACCGAGCTGTTCGAGCACTGGTTCCAGTCGATCGCCCAGGCGGTGGGGATCACGCTGCATATCGAACTGCTTTATGGCAGCAACAACCACCACATCTGCGAAGGCATCTACAAGGGCTTTGCCCGCGCGATGCGGCAGGCGGTGGAGCTCGATCCGCGCAAGGCGGGCGCGATCCCCAGCACCAAGGGCCAGCTCGGTGGCTGAGGTTGTCGCGCTGGTCGATTACGGCGCGGGCAACCTCCACTCCGTCGCCAACGCACTGAAAGCCGCAGGCTGCGATGCGGTTACCCTGACCGACAATCCCGACGTGGTCCGCGCCGCCGACCGGATCGTGCTGCCCGGCGTCGGCAGCTTCAAGGCCTGCGCCGCAGGGCTGCACGCCATTCCCCACCTGGTCGAGGCGATGCGCGAGCGGGTCTTCGTCGGCGGCGCGCCGTTCCTCGGCATTTGCGTCGGGATGCAGCTGCTCGCCACGACCGGGGTCGAACATGGCCAGACCCCCGGGCTGGGCTGGATCCCCGGCGAGGTCCGCCTGATCGAACGCACCGACCGCGCCATCAAGGTCCCGCACATGGGCTGGAACGACGTCCAGACCACGCCGCATGCGGTGCTGGTCGAACCGGGCGAGGGCTATTTTCTCCATTCCTACCACTTCGCCCCCGATGACGGCCGCCACGTGCTGGCGATGACCGACCACGGCGGCGGGCTGGTCGCCGCGGTCGGGCGCGACAATGTGGTGGGGGTGCAGTTCCATCCCGAGAAGAGCCAGGCCTATGGGCTGGAGCTGTTGGAAAGGTTTCTCGAATGGAGGCCTTAGCGATCCTCCCCGGCACGGGGAGGGGGACCATGCGCAGCATGGTGGAGGGGCACGTGCGAGTGATCCCGACACCGCTGACCAGCACCCCAAGGACCACTTGCGCG
>JBJTLX010000010.1:0-5159 GCA_046063245.1 Novosphingobium sp. | reverse complement strand
CCCTGTCGAAGCCAGGACACCATGCTGCCGCGCGACCCGGACTATGTCCGGCTTGGTTTCACCGCGCGGGCTGGCTCTTCAGGTAACCGATGATTGCC
This sequence comes from Novosphingobium sp., assembly GCA_046063245.1. Lineage (GTDB taxonomy): Bacteria > Pseudomonadota > Alphaproteobacteria > Sphingomonadales > Sphingomonadaceae > Novosphingobium. The sequence continues at coordinate 5,061 of JBJTLX010000010.1, read as the reverse complement.
GCCCGTTCAGCTGAGCTGCGCAGGGCGAAGTACATCTTTGCTCCCGGCACCATTTTTTGCGGACCCTGCAACCAGCGATCAAGATTCGCCTCGTTCCAGACGATCCCGGAGCGGGCCAGGGCCGGCGAATAGGTGAAGCCGACTGCGGTGCCGGCCTTGCGTCCAACCACGCCGCGATGTGCCGGTCCGATCCGGTTGGCATCGAGGCTGTGGCACGAACCGCACCGCGCCTTGTAGAGGTCTGCGGCGACGAGGACCGGGGGCGCGGCAGCGCTGCGACGGGCCCCAGTGAGTGCGGCACCGGCCGCCAGCAACGCCGCTGCCGTGACGAAGGCCCGGACCATCATTTGTTGACGATGTCGCGATGCATCGGCGCCAAGGCGGCGATGAGCCGGTTCTGTGCCGCGAACGGGACATGTTTCGCGTTAAGCGCCTTTTGCAGTTCCTCCGCCAGTGCGTAGAACGCACCTTCGGGGATGTTCTGCCCGCGATGCGATTCCGCCATCGTCCGCCCGGTATAGGTGCACGGCCCGTCCATGATCACGCAAAACTGTTCGACCAGGTGCATCTTGATCGTTTCGCGATCGGCGTTTTCGAAGAACGGCCGGGTCCGGGAATTGCTCATCCAGCGGTTCATTGCGTCATCCATGATCGCGACCAGTCCCTCACGGCCGCCGAACTTTTCGTAAAGCTTTGTATTGTCGGTGATGACCGGCAGCGTCTCTGCGCCGGGTTTGGCGGCGCTTTCGGCCATGGCCGGCTCGGCGGTCGGGGTCTGCGCAAGGGCACCGCCGGGGATTGCGATGGCGGCCAGGGCGAGCGGAAAGAATGACTTGATCATGATTTTTTCTTCCTTTGATCGAGGGAAATCAGATGCCGATCTGGGCCGAGAGATAGACGCCGCTCTGCCGGCGCAGGGCGATCTGGCCAAGGTTGACGTAGGCCAGCGTGAACGAGAGGTTCCGGCTGGGGGCATAGGCGACAAAGGCGTCGTAGGCGGTCTGTTCCTTGAACGTGGACCCGCCGAGCGCGCCTTCGAGCCGGTTGGATTTTGTCCGAACCTCTGCGCCGAGAGCGATTTTTCGGGTCAGCAGGTAGGCAAGCGAGCCTTCAAATTGCGGCTTGTAGGCCTGGTCCTGGCCGCCGAGCCCGCCGAAGCCGAGGATGCCGTACTGGTTGGCCTTGGTCAGGCGAACCGTGGCATTGAGCAGCAGATTGTCGGCCAGCAACAGCTTAGAAGCGGCGATGTAGAAATCGACGCTCTTGCGTTTGACCCCCAGCACCGTACCGACAACCAGCGGGTTTTCATTGATCTTGTACTGTGCTCCGACCGAAATCTGCGGCAGGAACCGGTCCTGGTCGATCACCGCATCGCCGATCACGCGGATCTTGGCACCGATGATTGTCTGGTTGATCAGATAATGCGAACCAAGGCCAAGGCTGGCCCCGACCTGGCGCAGGTCGAAGTTCTGGTGCGCGACCGAAAGTTCGACCCGATTGAACAAGCCGACCGCCGCGCCATAGGACCGCAGGGAGAAGTCCTGGGTGAACACCCCGGTGCCGAAGGCCGTAACCCCGACCTCGTCGCGGGTCGAATAGCTGCCGATCAGCGCCCAGGTGGCAAGGCCGCCGCCACCGGCACCTTCGATGGTCGAAACCCCGCCGGTCAACAGCAGCCGCCCCCCGTTGCTGAGGAAGCCGCGGCCCTCCGGCTCTGCCGGAGGCGGGGGTGCCATAGCAGCCGGTTCGTCCGCAGCGGCTGGCGCACCCGCGACGAGGTCCTGTGCATCGGAAGAACCGGAATTGACCGACGCACTGTCGGCGGCGGTGGCAGCAATGCCTTCGTCCGCAATCGCGGCGCGCGCGGTTTGCGGTACCGCGGCCAGCGCGGCGATCGCCAGGCTCGCCCCCAACGTGCTTGTGCAAGGTCTGCTGAACATCTCGATCCCCTTCGTTGCTAAGGCCGCTCAATGGCGTCCGAAGGCAGCTACGAAGCCGCAGGCATCAAGGATGCAAAAACTGAAAAATAAATCTGGAAAACCGCTGGCAGGTTCAGTCCAGCGCCAACGGCGGGCCGCGCTACCCCTCAACCACCTTGAGCAATCGCCGCTCCAGCGGGAACAGCACCCCGGCCAGTTCGTGGCCGCGCTTGAGCACTTGGCCGGCCTCGCCCACCAGGGTCCACATGCCCTGCTTGCCGCGCAGCGCCGGGCGTTTTTCGACGCGGACTTCGGGGCGTTCGGCGGTGCGGCGGAAGGCGGCGAAGCTGGCGGCGTCGCGGGTGAAGTCCATCGCATAGTCGCGCCACATCCCCGCGGCGACCATGCGGCCGTAGAGATCGAGGATGCGCAGCAATTCGGTGCGTTCGAAGCCGACCTGTTGCGGTCGGGTTCCGGTCAGCGGAAACGGGGTTACGACCGCGCTCAAGCCGACTTCTTCTCCCCGCGCTTGCGCCCGGCGGATTGCTTGGCGGCGGCCGCGTCACGCTCTTCCAGCAGCTGGGCGATGCGCTTCTGCATCGTCTCGATCTCGCACTGCAGCAGTTCGAGCTTCTGCGTCGCCGGATCGAACCGATCGGAGCACGGCGTGCCATAGGGGACGAAGTTCTGCGTCTCGGGCTTGACCTCGACCAGGGTCTGCTTGGCCGGGATCCCGACCATCGTCGCGCCTTCGGGAACATCCTTGTTGACCACCGCATTGGCGCCGATGCGCGCGCCCTGGCCGACCGTGATCGGACCGAGGATCGCTGCGCCCAGGCTGACGATCACATCGTCGCCGAGGGTCGGATGGCGCTTGCCGCCCACCCCGTTGGTCGGATTGGTCCCGCCCAGGGTCGAGCCCTGGTACATGGTGACGTTGTCGCCGATTTCAGACGTTTCCCCAATCACCACGAAGCCGTGGTCGATGAAGAAATTGCGACCGATCTTGGCGCCGGGATGGATGTCGATCGCGGTGAAGAAGCGGCTGACGGAATTGACCATGCGGGCCAGGAAAAACAGCTCGGCCTCGAACAGCCAGTGCGCCACCCGGTGCAGGCCCAGCGCCAGCACGCCGGGATAAAGCAACACCTCCCAGCGCGTCCGCGGGCTGGGATCGCGGGCGACGATCGAGTCGAGATAGGTGACCAGGCGCTGCGGCATCGTTCCCCCCTTGTCCCATTAACCGCGCTTCAAAGCAAGCGCGGCTCCTCGGGACCGATGACTTCCTCCAGCGCGTCGCGCCACACCGACAGCGTCGGCGGGGCCTTGCGCTCAAGGCTGAGCCGGTCGATTGCGGCGACCAGCCGTTCGATCCCCAGATGGGAACGCTCGGCCCGCGGGACAAGATAGGCCGCGGCATCGCTGCCCAGCACCAGGCCGCGCTGCTCGGCATGGACCGCCAGCAGGTCGGCCAGCATGGCATCGTCGGGGGTGCCGATGGTCAGGTGCAGCGCGGCGCCCAGCCGCGAGCGCAGATCGGGCAAGGCGATCTGCCACTGTTCCTCGCCGCGCCCGCTGACCAGCAGCAGCGGTGTGCCGCTCTCCTGCGCGCGGTTCCAGCGGTGGAACAGGTCGGTCTCGTCGATGGCGTCGGCGCGGTCGATCACCTCGCCCAGGCCCTGCCCGGCAAACCAGCGCGCGATCAGGCTTTTGCCGGCTCGCGGCGGGCCGTGCAGCACGGCGGTGCGAAAGGGCCAGCTTTGCGCTGCGGCAAGCGCCTCTATCGCGGCGGCGTTGGCATTGCCGACAACGATTCGCGCGGGGCCATCACCCCCCGCGTTAAGGGGCAGCGCAATCTGCCTCATCAGCGGCGGATGGACAGCGCGTTGGTGCCGACCGAGACGCTATAACCGCGGGCGCGCAGCGCGGCGGCCAGATCGGCCAGTTCGCCGGCATAGCTGACCCGCATCAGCGAGGTTCCGCCCATCGCCAGGCTGGTGGTCGACGCACCCTTGACCCCGGCGGCCGAGCGCACTGCTCCCAGCGCCGCATCGACCGCGGCGGCATCGGGCGAAGCGAACTGCACGTTGAAGGTGTTGACCTTGGCCTCTTCGGTCGGCGCGGCGCTGGGTGTGGGCGCGGCCGAGGCCGCCGCAGCCGGGGTTGCCGCCTTGGGCGCGTCATCCTGGGCCTGGCCGGCGGCGATCAGCGCCGCCAAGGCCGGATCGATCGAAGGCCGGACGTTGAGCGTGGTATCGGGCTTGAGCAGGCCGCTTTGCAGGGCATTGGCATAGACCGCATCCATCCGCACCACCGCCTGGGCCAGCATCCGGGCCACCCCGGCCTCGTCGTTGGCGGTCATTTCGAACCCGCCAAGCCAGGTGTTATCGGGGCCATAGCGCGCGGTGAAGGTGCCGCGCACCGGGCCGCCGGGCCACTGCCGTTCCAGCCGCGCCTCGGGGATCAGCACGTCGGAGGCGCCGAACTGGTCAAGCACGTTGCGCCACCAGGCGCGGCTGCGCCGTCCCGGCTGGCCGGCGGTGATCAGCAGCGATTCGCCGCCGCTGCCCGACGGACGGACATAGTCGATCGGGCTTTGTCCGGCGCGGAACTGGGCCCAGGCCGCCTGCCATTGCCCCTTGACCTCGAACACTTGCGAAGCACCGCCCGAACGCAGCACCGGGATGATCAGCAGCGGCGCCGAGTGCGAACGCGAGCCGTCCCCACCGCTGAGGAACTGTCCAGCGCGGGCCCGGTCGAACACCACCCCCAGCGTCGCGACATAGCGGCGCGGGCCGATCTGCTCACGCTCGATCACCACTGCGCCGACCATCGACTGGATCTGGCCATCGGCCATCGCCGGGCCGCCGGCCTTGGCCCAGGCCTTGCGCGCGGCTTCCTGCCAGCCGTTGAGCCGGGCTTCCTCGGCATTGGCGCCAGTGGTGTTGACCTCGATCCCGGCGATTTCGATGTCGGAGGTGCTGGCGACCGGAATGATCCCGCGATCGCCCTCAATCTGCGCAATCAGCCGGTCCGGACCGACCAGCAGCAGGGCCGCAGCCAGCGCAAGGCCAACCCCGCCGAGCAGCGTGGCGGCGGGGCCGGGGCGCCTGAAGCGCGGCGAGGAAAGGAGGGTTGCGAC
>JBJTLX010000120.1:0-3964 GCA_046063245.1 Novosphingobium sp. | reverse complement strand
GCGGCCTTGACCAGCGGCGGGCCGGCGAGGAAGATCGTGCCCTGTTCGCGCACGATCACCGTCTCGTCGCTCATCGCCGGGACATAGGCCCCGCCCGCAGTGCAGCTGCCCATCACGCAGGCGATCTGGGGAATGCCCTTGGCGCTCATCTGCGCCTGGTTGTAGAAGATCCGCCCGAAGTGGTCGCGGTCGGGGAAGACCTCGCTCTGGTGCGGCAGGTTGGCCCCGCCGCTGTCGACCAGGTAGATGCAGGGCAAATGATTGGCCTCGGCAATCTCCTGCGCGCGCAGGTGCTTCTTGACCGTCAGAGGGTAATAGGTGCCGCCCTTCACCGTCGCATCGTTGGCGACGATCATGCACTGGCGGCCCGACACCCGCCCGATCGCGGTGATGATCCCCGCGCCGGGAATGTCCTCGCCGTAAACGCCGTCCGCCGCCAGCTGGCCGATCTCGAGCAAGGGCGAACCGGGATCGAGCAAGCGCTCGACGCGTTCGCGCGGCAGCAGCTTGCCGCGGCTGGTGTGGCGCTCACGGCTCTTTTCATTTCCGCCCAGCGCAGCTTCGGCCACCCTGGCACGAAGCTCTGCCGCCAGCGCCCGGTTGTGCACCGCGCGGGCCTGGGCCTGCGGATCATCGGGGTTGAGCGTGGTGGAAAGGACGGGGGCGCTCATGCTGGCTTCTTCCGGTTGAACAGGCGGATCCACACGGGGATTGTCGCCATTCCCATCTGGCTGAACGCCGGGGCGACGAAGGTCAGGAGGGTGGACAGAAGCGCGCCGGTGATCACCGCGTTGGCCCCGGCGGCTTCCCCCAGCAGGGTGTCCGAAGTCGGATCGAGCGCCTCGATGCGCCGAACCAGCAGCCGTCCCAGCAACGCCGTGACCAGCAGGGTCAGGTTGTAGAACAGTGCCGGACCGAACAGGCCAAGATTGCGCCCGATCAGCGCCGTGGCAAAGGGCATGAAGGCGATGGCCATCAGATAGAACATGTTCGGCCACATCAGCCGGGGATCGTAGGCTTTGACATGATCCATCAGGCCGTGATGGGTCATCCAGAAACGCCCGATCACCAGGAAGCTGAGCACGAAGGCGAAGAAGCTGGGGAACAGATCGACCAGCGCCTGCAGGAACGGCTCGCTATCCTGGACGCGGGGCAAGTGCGGCACTTCGATTTCCAGCACCAGCAGGGTGATGGCGATGGCGAAGACCGCGTCGGAAAAGAACACCAGCCGCTCGAGCGAGAGCGCGCCCCCGGCGGCGGTATGCGGTTGCTTGCTCATCAATTGGTCCCGATCAGTTCGCGCCCGATCAGCATTCGCCTGATCTCGTTGGTCCCCGCGCCGATGTCGAGCAGCTTGGCGTCGCGCAGGAAGCGTTCGACCGGCCAGTCCTTGGTATAGCCCGCCCCGCCCAGCGCCTGGACCGCCTCGCCCGCGGCGCGGAAGGCGTTCTCGCTGGCCAGCAGGATTGCCCCGGCGGCGTCGAAGCGGGTGGTCTGCCCGGCGTCGCAGGCCTTGGCTACGGCATAGACATAGGCCCGCGCCGATTGCATCGCGACGTACATGTCGGCGACCTTGGCCTGCATCAGCTGGAAGCTGCCGATCGGCTTGCCGAACTGCTTCCGTTCGCGGACATAGGGGATGACCACGTCGAGGCAGGCCTGGAGGATGCCGATCTGCATCCCCGCCAGCACGACGCGCTCATAATCCAGCCCGCTCATCAGCACGCCGACCCCGCCGTGGACCGGGCCCATGACATTCTCGTCGGGCACGAAGCAATCATCGAAGACCAGCTCGGCCGTGGGCGAACCGCGCAGGCCCATCTTGTCGATCTTCTGGCCGATCGAAAAACCGGGCATGTCCTTTTCGATCAGGAAGGCGGTGATCCCGCGGCTGCCGCCCTGCGGATCGCTTTTGCCATAGACCACCAGGGTATCGGCATAGGTCGCATTGGTGATCCAGAACTTGGTGCCACCCAGCCGCCAGCCGCCGTCGACACGGTCGCAGCGCAGCTTCATCGAAACAACGTCCGATCCGGCCCCGGCTTCCGACATGGCCAGACTGCCGAGGTGTTCGCCGCTGATCAGCTTGGGCAGATACTTGGCCTTCTGCGCGTCATTGCCCCAGCGGCGGATCTGGTTGATGCACAGGTTGGAATGCGCGCCATAGCTGAGGCCGACCGCGCCGCTCGCCCTGCTGACTTCCTCGACCGCGATGACGTGGTCGAGATAGCCCAGCCCCAGCCCGCCCCATTCCTCTTCCACCGTAATGCCGTGCAGCCCCAGTGCGCCCATCGGCTCCCACAGCTCGCGCGGGAAGCGGTCGTTGGCGTCGATTTCGGCGGCGAGCGGCAGGATCTGGTCATCGGCAAAGCGGCCCGCGGCCTCGCGGATCATCTGGGCGCTTTCGGTCAGGCCGAAATCGAAGTCGGGGGTGGCGCGCATGCAAACTCCTCTTGCCCTTGGCGCATAGCAAGCTGCGGCCTGCGCGCAAACCGGTTACATTCGCAAGCAGATTGGCGCGCTTGCAGCTAGGATGACGCCGCTTGCATAAAACGCAATCAACCTGTCCTTTTTCGCACTTGCAGCATGGCCGCGGCAGACCCATATGCAGGGGGCCTTTCAGGCATCCTCTCCCAAGACTTTCACAGGGCCGGCATCTGCCGGCCCTTTTTTTGCGCGGCGCGGCGGCTGGCAAATTGCGGAGTGATGGGAAAGGTGGAGCGGGTAGCGGGAATCGAACCCGCATAGCCAGCTTGGAAGGCTGGTGCTTTACCACTAAGCTATACCCGCGCGCTGGGCGCCGTGATCGGTGGCCGAGCGGCCCTATGCGACAGCCGCGGCGCGGGGTCAATGCCGCCGATTGCGCCGCCATAAATCGCCTCTTTACCTTAAGCCCCTGAAAGCGCAGCCTTGCTCCATCCGCACAACAACGGATGGAGGGGAAATCATGAAATCGACAAGTGCCCTGGTGGCCGAAGCATTCGGCACCTTCTGGCTGGTATTCGGCGGCTGCGGCAGCGCGGTGTTTTCCGCCGCCTTTCCCGAAGTCGGGATCGGCCTGCTCGGCGTCAGCCTGGCCTTCGGCCTGACCGTGCTGACCATGGCCTATACCGTCGGCCACGTTTCGGGCGGGCATTTCAATCCCGCAGTCACGGTCGGGCTGTGGAGCGGCGGGCGCTTTCCGGCCAAGGACGTGCTGCCCTATATCGTCGCCCAGGTGGTCGGCGCGATCATCGCCGCGTTCCTGCTGTACTGGATCGCCAGCGGCAAGCCGGGCTTCGACCTGGCGACCAACGGCCTGGCCAGCAACGGGGTCGATGACCATTCGCCGGGCAAATACACGCTGGCGGCGGGTTTTGTCGCCGAAGTCGTGCTGACCATGTTCTTCCTGCTGATCATCATGGGATCGACCCACGGCCGCGCGCCCGCCGGGTTCGCCCCGATCGCGATCGGGCTGGGGCTGACCCTGATCCACCTGATCTCGATCCCGATCACCAACAGGAAGAACATCGTCAGCACCACTTCGGCAACGAACCCGGCCGCCACGCTGTACTTGCCTGGCGAATGCTCGGCCATGCCGTTGCTCGCGAGGCCGTTGGTGGCCAGCTCATAGCCCGGCTTGCCGCTGGCGATCCAGTACAGCAGGAAGGCGGCGATGATCGCACCGACCTCCTGCGCAACGATGTAGGGCAGCACGTCCTTGGCCGGAAAGCGGCCGCCGCTCCACAGCCCGACCGTCACCGCCGGGTTGAAGTGCCCGCCCGACACGTGGCCAACGGTGTAGGCCATGGTCAGCACGGTGAGGCCGAAGGCCAGGCTGACCCCGGCAAAGCCGATTCCCAGTCCGGGGTAGGCAGCGGCATAGATCGCGCTGCCGCAGCCGCCGAACACCAGCCAGAACGTGCCGAATGTCTCGGCCCACAGTTTTCTCAAATCCGTCATCATCCCCTCCGTACCCGGCATC
>JBJTLX010000119.1:0-14709 GCA_046063245.1 Novosphingobium sp. | reverse complement strand
CCAAGTACGACAAGGCGGATCTCGAGCGCCGGTAAGGGCGCGGTAGAATCGCTGCGCAGCGATCTCGGCGGACTGCGTACGGGGCGCGCCAACACCGCGCTGCTCGATCCGATCATGGTCGAGGTCTATGGCAGCAAGATGCCGCTCAACCAGGTGGCGACCGTTTCCGCGCCCGAACCGCGGATGCTGTCGGTCCAGGTGTGGGACAAATCAAACGTCACCCCGGTGGAAAAGGCGATCCGTTCGGCCGGGCTGGGGCTCAACCCGATCAACGACGGCAACAACATCCGCCTGCCGATCCCCGATCTGACCGAGGAACGCCGCAAGGAACTGGCCAAGCTGGCGCACCAGTACGCCGAAAAGGCCCGTATCGCGATCCGCAATGTCCGCCGCGACGGGATCGACAACCTCAAGACCGACGAGACCAAGAAGGAAATTTCGGAAGACGAGCGCAAGCGCGGCGAGGCCGAGGTGCAGAAGCTGACCGACGAGATGATCAAGGATGCCGACGCGGTTGCCGCGCAGAAGGAACAGGAAATCCTCGGGCGGTGACGACTGAGCGCGCCATCCATGGCGCGCGCCATGTCGCCATCATCATGGATGGCAACGGGCGCTGGGCCAAGAAGCGCCATCTGCCGCGCGCGGTCGGCCACCAGCGCGGGGTCGATGCGGTGCGCAGGCTGGTCCGCGCGGCGCGCGCGATGGGGCTGCAGGCGCTGACGCTTTATGCCTTCTCGACCGAGAACTGGCGCCGCCCGGAAGACGAGGTTTCGGCGCTGTTCGGCCTGCTCAAGCGCTATATCCAGGAAGACCTGGCGGAATTCGTCGAGAACAACGTCCGCCTGAAAATAATCGGCAATTACAAAGCATTGACGCCGGATATTGTCGCATTGCTGGACGATGCCCTGGCGCGCACGGCGGGCAATGACGGCACGACGCTGGTCGTGGCGCTGAACTATGGCGCGCACGACGAGATCGCCCGCGCCGCAGCACAGGCCGCGGCCAAGGGCACCATCACCCCCGAGACGATCGAGGCCGAGCTGGATACCGCCGGCCTGCCGCAGCTCGATCTGCTGATCCGCACCTCGGGCGAGGTGCGCCTGTCGAACTTCCTGCTATGGCAGGTCGCCTATGCCGAAATGTGGTTCACCGAGGTGCTGTGGCCCGATTTCACCCCCGATCACCTGCAGGAGGCGCTGGACGCCTTTGCCAATCGCGAGCGACGCTATGGCGGACGGTGAAGCGAAAAAATCCGATCTGGGCGCGCGGACCCTGTCGGCGCTGGTGATGGTCGCCGTGGCCGGCACCGCGTTGGCGCTCGGCGGCGGGTTCTGGGCGCTGTTCGTCGCTGCGGTGGCCACCGGGGTCTATTGGGAATGGTCCGGCCTGGTCCGCGGTTTTGCTGCCAGCGCGGCGCAGCGGCTGGGCTGGATGGTGCTGGGCTTCGTCTACATCGCGGTGGCGGCAACAACGCTGTTGGTGCTGCGGATGGACAGCTTCGGGATCAGCCGCACGCTGCTGGTCGTGCTGGTGGTGATCGCGATCGATGTCGGGGCCTATTTCAGCGGGCGCACTTTTGGCGGGCCCAAGATCGCCCCGCGGATCAGCCCGTCGAAGACCTGGGCCGGGCTGCTGGGCGGCATGGCCGGGGCCGCGCTGGTGATCGCGGCCTATGCCTATTGGCTGGCGTGCTATGATCCGGCGTTCCGCCACTGCGAGCTGGAAACGATCACCCGGCACCTGCCGTTGGCGCTGGGCGCAGGCGCGCTGGCAGCCGTGGTCGCCCAGGTGGGCGACTTTTTCGAAAGCTGGATGAAGCGCCGCGCCGGGGTCAAGGATTCGGGCACGCTGATCCCGGGGCACGGCGGCCTGTTCGACCGGGTCGACGGCCTGCTGGCGGTCAATTTTGCGATCGGCCTGTTCGCGCTGGCGGTGATCCTTGGCCGTCTGGCCAGCGGCGGCTCGCTTTTGCCCAGTCCGGCATGACCCGCTCGATCACCATCCTGGGCGCGACCGGTTCGGTTGGCGCATCGACCCTCGACCTGATCGGGCGCGAGCGCGACCGCTGGCGGGTCGAGGTGCTGACCGCAAATTGCCAGGCGCGGGACCTGGCCCGGCTGGCGCGCGACCATTCGGCCCGGCTGGCGGTGATCGCCGACGAGAGCTGCCTGCCCGAACTGCGCGACGCCTTGGCCGGCTCGGGGATCGAGGCCGCGGGCGGGGCGGCGGCGCTGGTCGAGGCGGCGGGGCGCGGCGCCGACCTGACCCTGGCCGCGATCGTCGGCTGTGCGGGTCTCGCCCCGACCATGGCAGCGATCGAGCAGGGCAAGACGGTCGCGCTGGCCAACAAGGAGGCCCTGGTTTCCGCCGGTGACGTCATGATGGCAGCCGTCGCCCGCCACGGCGCCACGCTGCTGCCGGTCGACAGCGAGCACAACGCGATCTTCCAGTGCCTCGCCGGCAACGATCCCGCCCATGTCCGCTCGATCACCCTGACCGCCAGCGGCGGCCCGTTCCGCGACTGGAGCGCGGCGCAGCTGGCCGCGGCAACCCCGGCCCAGGCGGTCAAGCACCCCAATTGGGACATGGGCGCCAAGATCAGCGTCGACAGCGCGACGATGTTCAACAAGGGCCTCGAACTGATCGAGGCGTTCCATCTGTTCCCGGTCGGGCTCGAGGCCTTGCGGATCGTGGTCCACCCGCAGTCGGTGATCCATTCGATGGTCGAATACCGCGACGGATCGACCCTGGCGCAGCTGGGCCCTTCCGACATGCGCGTGCCGATCGCCTCGTGCCTGGCCTGGCCGGCGCGGATGGACACCCCGTGCACGCCGCTCGACCTGGCTGCGCTGGGCGAACTGACCTTTCGCGCCCCCGACGAGCACCGCTTTCCCGCGACCCGGCTGGCCCGGCTTGCGGCCGAGGCGGGCGGGGCAGCCCCCGCGGTGCTCAACGCGGCGAACGAGGTGGCGGTCGCCGCGTTCCTTGGCGGACACCTGCCGTTCACCCGGATCGCGGTAATGGTCGATGAAGTGTTGGCGCGCTATCGTCCGTCCGCGCCGGAGTCGCTGGGCGACGTGATCGCGGTCGACGCCGCGGCGCGGCGCGAGGCGCGCGCGGTTTTGGAGCTGGTTTGACCCGATGCAGATCCCCTTTGTCCTGACTGCCGTCCTTGCCTTCCTGCTGGTGCTGGGGCCGCTGGTGGTGCTGCACGAGCTGGGTCATTACCTCGCCGGGCGGCTGTTCGGGGTGCGCGCCGATGCCTTCTCGGTCGGCTTTGGCAAGGAGCTGTGGGGCCGCACCGACAGGCGCGGCACGCGCTGGAAGCTGTCGGCGATCCCGATGGGCGGCTATGTCCAGTTCGCCGGCGACATGAACCCCGCCGGGCAAAGCGATCCGGCCTTGCACGATGCCGCGCCCGATACGCTCAAGGGCACCTTTCCCGGCGCAAAGCTGTGGCAGCGCGCGCTGATCGTCTTTGCCGGTCCGCTGACCAATTTTCTGATCGCCGTGCTGATCTTCGCCGGGTTCGCCATGGCTTACGGTGTGCGGGTGACCCCGCCGGTGATCGGTGCCTTTGCCCCCGGTTCCGCCGCGCAAGCTGCCGGGCTGCAGGTGGGCGACCGGATCGTCGCCATCGATGGCGCGCCGATCAACGACTTTACCGAGATCGCGCGCAACGTCCTGCTCTATCCCGGGCGCACGATCACGATCGAGGCCGAGCGCAATGGCCGGCCGTTTGCACAGGCCGTCACGCTCGCCAGCCAGACCGAGCACGACGGGTTCGGCGGTTCCTCCAAGAAGGGCATGCTCGGCATCGCCAGCGTCAGGCCGCATTTCGAGACGGTCGGGCCGGTCAAGGCGCTGGCGGCAGGGGTCGGGGATTCGTTTCAGGCGATCAAGATGACCGCGGTCGGCCTGGGCCAGATCGTCAGCGGCGAACGCTCGGCCAAGGAGATGGGCGGACCGGTCAAGATCGCGCAGTATTCCGGGCAAACCATGTCGCTGGGCTGGCAGGCGATGCTGCTGTTTGCCGCGACGATCTCAATTAATTTGGCATTCATCAACCTGCTGCCAATCCCGACCTTGGACGGTGGGCACCTGGCTATGTATGCCGCGGAGACAGTCCGCCGCAAACCGCTGGGCGCGCGCAGTCAGGAGTGGGCGTTTCGCGGCGGCCTGGCCTTGGTGCTGGGGCTGGCGGTTTTCGTCACCTTCAACGATCTGGCTTCGCTTCCGATTTTCGGGCGCTAGGCCGCCGGGACGGGAAATAACTGCGGATTTGCCGTGCAGCCTTGGGCGACTTTGCTTGATCGACAGGTCAGCATCGGGCAGAGGGCGGCGACATGTCTGTAGAGCGCCGGTGACCCCGTTCAGGGGCCGTGCGGCTGGCGCAATGCACAACTTACGGGAACTGTCGTACCGATGATCTGCCACACGAAGCCTAGCACCAAAACCGCCCGCCGGGCTCCCGCGCTGGTTGCGGTGCTGATGGGAACGACATTCCTCGCCAGCCTGCCCAGCGCGGCGCTGGCCCAGGCGGCGGCACCGGCTGCTGCACCCGCAGCGCCGGCTGCACCGGCTCCGGTCGAAGCCGCCCCGGTGGCGATCAAGGCGGTCAACGTCGAAGGCTCGCAGCGGCTCGAACCCGATACGATCCGTTCGTACATCAAGCTGCGGGTCGGCCAGCCCTATTCGCAGCAGGCCGCCGACCAGGCGCTGAAGGACCTTTACGCGACCGAACTGTTCACCGACGTCCAGATCCGCAACGCGGACGGGGTAGTGACCATCGCGGTCAAGGAAAACCCGGTGATCAACCGCATCGTGCTGGAAGGCAACAAGCGGATCAAGGAAGAGAAGATCCTTCCCGAGATCAAGATGGCGCCGCGCCAGATCTTCACCCGCTCCAAGGTCCGCGCCGACGTCGCCCGGATCATCGAGCTGTACAAGCGCCAGGGTCGCTTCGCCGCCAATGTCGAACCCAAGATGGTCATGCTCGACCAGAACCGGGTCGACATCGTGTTCGAGATTTCCGAGGGCCCCAAGTCCAAGGTCCGGGCAATCAACATCATCGGCAACGACCAGTTCAGCGACGGCGAACTGCGCGGCGAGATGATGACCAAGCAGGCCGGGATCACCAAGATCTTCAGTTCGGGCACCAGCTATGACCCCGACAAGATGGCCTTCGACCAGCAGAAGCTGCGCCAGTTCTACCTGACCAAGGGCTATGCCGATTTCCGCATCGTTTCGGCGGTGGCCGAACTGACCCCGGACAAGAAGGACTTCATCCTGACCTACGTGGTCGAGGAAGGCCCGCGCTACAAGTTCGGCGACGTCAAGGTGAGCAGCCAGCTGCGCGATTTCGACGAGACGCGCCTTGCTTCGCAGCTGCCGATGAAGAAGGGCGACTGGTACAACGCCAAGCAGGTCGAAGACACGATCGAACAGCTCAACACCACGCTGGGCGCGTTCGGTTATGCCTTTGCCGACGTGCGGCCCGACTATGCGCGCAGCAAGGAAGACCTGACCATGGGTCTGACCTTCAACATTGCCGAGGCGCCGCGCGTCTATGTCGAGAAGATCGACGTCAACGGCAACACGCTGACCCAGGACAAGGTCGTGCGGCGCGAATTTCGCCTGGCGGAAGGCGACGCCTTCAACTCGATCCAGGTCAAGCGTTCGACCGCGCGGATCAACTCGCTGGGCTATTTCCAGGAAAAGTTCGAGGTCGAACAGAAGCCCGGCAGCGCCCCTGACCGGATCATCCTGGAAGCCAATGTCGAGGAAAAGCCGACTGGCGAACTGCAGCTCTCGGCGGGCTATTCCAGCCTTGAAAAGCTGATCTTCCAGGGTTCGGTCCAGCAGCGCAACTTCCGCGGGCGCGGTCAGACGGTGGGCCTCAGCCTCAGCTATTCGCAATATTCGAAGAGCGCCGAGGTCAGCTTTACCGAGCCCTACCTGTTCGACAAGAACGTCTCGCTGGGGGCCACGGTCTATCGCCGCGACTACAACAACTTCAACTTCACCAGCGGCGGCAACCGCAACACGCTGTACAAGAACACTTCGACCGGGCTGAGCGTCCGCGCCGGCCTGGCCTTGACCGAATATGTCTCGGCGGTGGGCAGCTATACGCTCAGCTTCGACGATATTACCGTCGACAAGAACCTCTACTATTCGAACCGCGTCAATCCGACGCTGCAGTGCGATCCGGTGATCGCCGGGCGCTATCTGTGCGACGCCATCGGCAAGCGCACCACCTCGATGCTCGGGCTGTCGCTGATCTACGACGCGCTCGACAACCGGGTGCGGCCTTCGCGCGGGCAATCCGCTTCGATCACCGGCGAGTTTGCCGGGCTGGGCGGCTCGGTCAAATATGCCCGCGTCCGCCTCAATGCGGCCAAGTACTGGCCGGTGGGCAAGGGCTTTGTCTTCTCGGTCAAGGGCGAGGCCGGGGCGATCGCTTCGCTTGGCCGCAAGAACGACATCGTCAACGGCATCGACGGTGTGTTCCTGACCGACCGCTTCTATCTGGGCGAGCCGACCATCCGCGGATTCGACATTCGCGGCGTCGGCCCGCGTATCGTGCGCAAGTATTATCAGGACAGCAATGGCGACGGCTATGTCGACGGTGCCAACCAGTCGTGCTTCCGTCCGGCCAGCGGTACGACGACTGCGGATCGCCAGGCACCGGTTTCCGGGGCCTGTGCCACCGGCTATAACCTGCTCGAACCGGACAAGGTCAACGAGGACCGCAATTCGTGGCAGGACGATTCGATCGGCGGCCGCTACTACTACCTCGCCCGCGCCGAGTTGGAGATTCCCTTGGGATCGGGGGCCAAGGACCTGGGCCTGCGTCCGTCGATCTTCATGGATGCCGGTGCCGTGTGGGGCATCACTGCGCCGAAGCGTGAACAGAACAAGGTTCAGAACGATCCTGCGTTCTTCTTCCCGCTGCGCGATGCTGCCGGCCTGCCGCTGTATACGCAGATCAATGTGGCGACGCTGGTCACGCCGACCGGCGGCGGAACGCCGGTCTGCACCCCCGGCAGTGGTGCGAATGACGTGACATCGGTGACCAATCCGATCAACCCGGCCCCGCCGTCGTGCCTGACCAGCGCGAACAATTCGCCGCAAGGCAACTTCACGCCGCCGTTCAGCGATTTCTTCTATGGCAACACCATGAAGCCGCGCATCTCGATCGGGATCGGGGTCAACTGGAACTCGCCGTTCGGTCCTTTCCGCATCGACTTCGCCAAGGTCATCACCAAGGCCGAAGGCGACGACACCAAGACCTTCACCTTCAACGTAGGAACGCAATTCTGATGAAAATCCTTCTCAAACCCGTCGCGGGTGCCGCCCTTGTCCTGGCGCTGGCCGCGTCGCCCGCGCTGGCCCAGACCAAGCCCGCCGCCGCCCCTGCAGCTCCGGCGTCTTCGGGTACCATTGTTCCCGGCCTCGGCGTTGCCGATCTCGAAGCCGTCCTGGTCAACACCAGCGCGTTCCGCACCGCGGAGCAGCAGCGCCCGGTGACCTACAAGGCGACGATCGACCAGGCCCAGGCCCGCGGCAAGGCGCTGCAGACCCAGATCCAGACGCTCAACGCCAAGCTGCAGAAGGACGCAGCGGCGCCCGGCGCCAATCGCGCTGCGCTGGAGCAGCAGGCCGCTGCACTGCAGAAGATGCAGGAATCCGGCCAGGCCGAACTCAACAACATCATCAAGCCGGTGGTCTATTCGCGCGAATACGTGAAGGAACAGATCGAGGAAAAGATGGACGCCGCGGTCAAGGCGGTGATGGCGCGCCGCAACGTTTCACTGCTGCTCGCGCCGCAGTCGGTGATCCTCAGCACGTCGAGCGCCTATGACATGAGCCAGGACATCGTCAACGAGATCAACCGCGTGCTGCCCAGCGCCACGCTGAGCCCGCCGGCCGGCTGGGAACCGCGCCAGCTGCGCGAAGCCCGCGCCCAGCAGGCGGCGCAGGCCGCTGCGCCGGGCACCGCCAAGCCCGCGCCGGCCGGCCCGCAGCCCGACAGCCGCTGATCCAGCGCTTGGGGGGCAGCGTGACTGACGACACAGCATCGACGGGGGCGGCGCAGGCTGCCCCCGTTTACGACATCCAGAAGATCCTGCACGCCCTGCCGCATCGCTATCCGCTGCTGCTGGTCGACCGGGTCAAGGCGCTCGAAATCGGCGAGCGGATCCACGCGGTGAAGGCGGTGACCTTCAACGAGCAGTTCTTTCAGGGCCATTTCCCCGGACGCCCGATCATGCCCGGCGTGCTGCAGATCGAGGCGCTGGCCCAGGCCGCGGCGATCCTGGCGATCGAAACGCTCGAACTCGCCGGATCGGGAAAGCTGGTCTATTTCATGGCGATCGAGGAGGCCAAGTTCCGCGCCCCGGTCGAACCCGGGGTGCTGCTCGACCTTGAGGTCGGCTTCGTCCAGAAGCGGTCGCGGGTGTGCAAGTTCTGGGGCAAGGCCTCGATCGAGGGCAAGGTGACCTGCGAGGTCCAGTTCACCGCGATGGTCGCCGATCCGCCGGCGTAGAGGACCCACCCCGCTGCGACTAGGCAGCAAGCTGCCAAGTCTCACTGCTCCTCCCCGCTGGGGAGGGGCCTACGGTGCCAACCGTCACCTTCGATGGGTGGGTGTTCTGCCCTTGCATTTGCATGCTACCGCGGCTAAGCGCGCCGCTTCCATTCAAGGCCGGTCGGAACCGGCCGCTAGCGAGAGTACCGTTCGATGAAGCCCGAAATCCATCCCGATTACCACATGATCAAGGTGCAGATGACCGACGGCACCGTCTTTGAGACCCGCTCCACCTGGGGCAAGGAAGGCGACACGCTGGTTCTGGAAATCGATCCCACCTCGCATCCGGCATGGACCGGCGGGACTCGCCAGCTCGATTCGGGTGGCCGCGTGGCGCAGTTCAACAAGCGCTTCGGCGGACTTTCGCTCAAGAAGAACTGATCGTCGCGGCAGCGCTTGCTGCTGCCAGACGAAACGGAAAGGGCGGCCCCGCGGCCGCCCTTTTCTGTGTCAGCGGTTCCACACCGTGGCCAGCGTCTCCGCCTCGGCATAGGGGATCGGTCGCAGGAACTCGACCCCGCAATGGCCATCGCGGACCCAGCGGACGATCGCCTGGACGGTGCGCGTTTCGCTAAGCTGGATCGACAGGAACTGGCCGCTGCGCATCCACTCGGCGTCGCTCAGCACATTGCAGCCATAGGTCGAAATGTCGTTGAGCCGCGCCGCAACGCGCATGCCGTGGCTCGATTCGACCACGACCTCGGCATTGACAGGCCGGCGTTCGCTGCGGCGTGTCAGCGGGCGCGCCAGCGTAGTCAGCCGCTCCTGCAATTTGGCCTTTCCCACCGTTCACTGTCCCTCGGCTGCGGAATCTTGCCTAAGTCGTAGCAGGCGTTGGTTAAGCAAAGACTGCAAGGATAAGCGGCAGGCACGATTCGCGGCGCGCGACCTGTCTGCAATGGCCCGCGCAATAAAATTACGCGCGGCGCGCGGCTGCGCAGTTTTCGCTTCCCATTTGCGGGGCCTTGTGCAAGAGGCCGCGCCTGCGTCGGACAGCGCTTGCGGGCACTGCTGACGCTCCCTATGGCGCCGCGTCTCGGCACGTGCGCGAGGGTGTGGCGATCGTAGCTCAGTTGGTTAGAGCGCCGGTTTGTGGTACCGGAGGTCGTGGGTTCGAACCCCATCGATCGCCCCAGCTTTCCCCCGCACGACGTGCCCCGAACGGGAGACGCGCGTGCCTGCTTTCTGGGAAGAGCCCGATTTCGACGACCACGAGATGGTCCACTTTGTGCGCGATCGTGCGAGCGGGCTGACGGCGATCATCGCGCTGCATTCCACCCATCTCGGCCCGGGCGCGGGCGGCACCCGGTTCTGGCACTATGCCGATCCGGCGATGGCGATGCGCGATGCGCTGCGGCTGTCGCGCGGGATGAGCTACAAGAACGCCATGGCCGGCCTGCCGATGGGCGGGGGCAAGGCGGTGGTCCTGGCCGATGCGCAGCGCACCAAGACGCCGGCAATGCTCGCCGCATTCGGCGATGCCGTGGGTTCGCTTGGCGGGCGCTATGTCACCGCCGAGGATGTCGGGATCAGCGAGGCCGACATGGTCGCGGTGGCGCAGCGCACCCGTCACGTCACCGGGCTGCCGGTGGCGGGCGAGGGCAGCGCCGGGGGCGATCCGGGGCCGTTCACCGCCTGTGGCATCTTCCTGGGCGTCAAGGCCGCGGTGCTGGAAAAGCTCGGCAAGGAGTCGGTGCAGGGCGTCCATGTAGCCGTCCAGGGCACCGGCAGCGTCGGCGGCGGGCTGGCCCGGCTGCTTGCCGCGGAAGGCGCACAGCTGACCCTGGCCGACGTCAATGCCGAACGCGCCGCCGCGCTGGCCGCCGAGCTTGGCGCGCAGCACGTCGCTGCGGAGACGATCATGGACTCGCCGTGCGACGTGTTCAGCCCCAATGCGCTCGGCGCGGTGCTCGACGATGCCGGCATTGCCCGGCTGCAGGCGCCGATCGTCGCGGGCGGGGCCAACAACCAGCTGGCCCGGCCCGAGCATGGCGGCATGCTGGCGCAGCGCGGTATCCTTTACGCGCCCGACTATGTCATCAACGCTGGCGGGATCATCGCCGTCGCGCTGGAATATCTGGCGCGCGAAGCCGGCAGGCCCAGTTCGGCGGTGCAGGTGCGCGAGCGGATCGAACTGATCCCCGGGCGCCTGCGCACGATCTGGCAGGAAAGCGCGGCAAGCGGCCGCTCCAGCGACCAGGTTGCCGATGCCATGGCGCAGCGCCTGATCGGGCGCTAGGCCAGACTGTCAGCGCGGCGTCAGCCGCGCCGCGCAATTGCCTTGCCCGACCCGCGCGGCAGTGCCAAAGGGCGGGGGAGTTCGACTGACCGCACCCATGCACGGCTACGCCAATCCCGCCCGTTTTCTGCGCCTCGCCCGGCTGCTGACCGCACCCCTGCTGGTGACCGGTCTGGTCATCGCCGGGCTGTCGTTGGCCTGGGGCCTGCTCGGTGCCCCGGCCGAAGCGCTGCAGGGAGATTCGGTGCGGATCCTGTTCATTCACGTCCCCGCGGCATGGCTCGGCATGGGCGGGTGGAGCGCGATCGCCGTGGCGAGCCTGACGGAGCTGGTCTGGCGCCGTCCCCTGGCCGGAATTGCCGCGCGCGCGGTCGCTTTGCCCGGCGCGGTGTTTGCCGCGCTGTGCCTGGTCACCGGATCGCTGTGGGGCCGCCCGGCCTGGGGCACCTGGTGGGTCTGGGACGGGCGGCTGACTTCGATGCTGGTGCTGCTGTTTCTCTACCTCGCTTATATCGCGCTGGCCGATGCGGCGACCCGCGACGGGCAGGGGCAATCGCGCATTCCGGCGATCTTCGGGCTGGTCGGCGCGGTCAACATCCCGATCATCCATTTCTCGGTGCTGTGGTGGCACACCCTGCACCAGCCGCCCTCGATCGCCATGGGCAAGTCGGAAATGGCCATGCCGTTCCTGCTCGGTCTACTGGCGGCGACGCTGGGCTTTTCGCTGATCTTCGGCGGGGTGGTGCTGGCGCGGATGCGGGCAATCCTGGCCGATCAACAGGCCGAAGCGCGCCTGCGCCGCCGGGCGATGGAGTCGGTCGATGCGTGAGGGGCTGGATCACTGGCCGTTCGTGATCGCCGCCTATGCCATCGGCGTGACGGTAACCGCGGTGCTAGCCGGCTGGTCATGGCTGGCGATGACCCGCGCCGAGGCCCGGCGCGAGCGGAGCCGCGAACGATGAGCAGCGCGATCAAGGCCAAGCACCAGCGGCTGGTCCTGGTGCTGATCGCGCTCGCCGCGCTAATCGGCGCGGGCCTGCTCGCCGCCTGGGCGCTGCGCAGCCAGGCGAGCTATTTCTACCTGCCGGCGCAGATGGCCAGCAATCCGCCCGAAAAGGGCCGCGCGGTGCGGCTGGGCGGCATGGTCGAAGCCGGATCGCTCAAGACCGCGGCAGACGGGGTGACACTCAGTTTCGTGGTCGGTGACGGCACGGCGCGGATCCCGGTGCGCTTCAAGGGTATTGTCCCCGACCTGTTCAAGGAAGGATCGGGCGTGGTCGCCGAAGGGCGGATCGGCCCGGACGGGACCTTCGTTGCCGACAATCTGCTGGCCAAGCACGACGAGAAATACGTCCCCCGCGAAATGAAGGACATGACCGAGGCGCAGGCGCGCAAGGCCGTGCAGGAAACCAAGTGACCGCCAATCTCGGCCTGGCCGCGCTGTGGTTCGCCGCAGCCCTTGCCGTGCTGCAATTGCTGGCCGGCGGGCTGACCTTGCGCCGCGACATTCCCGGGCTGGCCGTGCTGGTTCGCCCGGTTGCAGTCGTCCAGGGCGCGTTGGCCGCCATATCCTTTGCCGCGCTGATTGTTGTGTTCTGTCAGACCGACCTGTCGGTCAAGCTGGTGGCGATGAACTCGCATTCAGCCAAGCCGTTCCTGTATAAATTCGCCGGAGCATGGGGCAATCACGAAGGCTCGATGCTGATGTGGGTGACGATAATGGGGCTGGCCGGCGGGTTCGTCGCGCTGGTCGAGCGGCGCCTGCCCGAACGGACGATGCTGGCGACGCTGGCGGCGCAGGCTTTCGTCAGCCTGGGTTTCTATGCCTTCCTGCTGATCGCCTCGAACCCGTTTGAGCGGCTTGATCCGGCGGTACCGGAAGGGCAGGGGCTCAATCCGCTGCTGCAGGACCCCGGCCTCGCGTTCCATCCGCCGACGCTGTACATCGGCTACGTCGGGCTTTCGATCGCCTTCAGTTTCGCCGTCGGCGCGCTGCTGACGCGCGAGGTGTCTCCGGCCTTCGCCCGCGCGATGCGGCCGTGGGTTATGGGGGCTTGGATCTTCCTGACCCTGGGGATCACTGCGGGATCCTATTGGGCCTATTACGAGCTGGGCTGGGGCGGCTGGTGGTTCTGGGACCCGGTCGAGAATGCCAGCCTGATGCCGTGGCTGGCGGCAACCGCGCTGCTTCATTCGGTCAGCGTGCTGGCCTCGCGCAATGCGCTGCGGGCCTGGACCATCATGCTGGGCGTGGTCGCCTTTTCGATGTCGATGGTTGGGACCTTCCTGGTCCGCTCGGGGATCCTGACCAGCGTCCATGCTTTTGCCGTCGATCCGACCCGCGGCTCGTTCATTCTGGCGCTGCTGGCGATCTATATCGGCGGGGCGCTGCTGCTGTTCGCTCTGCGCGCCGCCACCGTGACCGAGGGACAACGCTTTGCCGTGACCAGCCGCGAAGGCGCGCTGGTGTTCAACAATGTCATGCTCACCGCGATCCTCGGCATCGTCCTGATCGGTACGCTCTATCCCTTGCTGGCCGAGGCGCTGGGCAGCAAGGTTTCGGTCGGCCCGCCCTACTTCAATCCGATGACCGCGGTGTTCCTGCTGCCGATGCTGGCGGTGCTGGCGATCGGCCCGCTGCTGCGCTGGCGCCGCGATAGCTTCGACCGTGTCGGCAAACGTCTTATCCTGCCGCTGATCGCCGCGCTGGCGGGGCTTGGCTACATGGTCATGCGCGGTACCGGCCTGCTTCCGGCCTTGGGCATGACGCTGGCCGCGGGGCTGATCGTGGCGACCTTGCTGCCGCTGCAGGGGCGACGCCTGCGCACGGTAACCCTGCCGCTGTGGGGCATGGTGCTGGCACATTTCGGGGTCGGGGTGGCGCTGTTCGGGATGGCGGCCGACAGCGCCTTTACCCAGGAGCGGCTGGTCGCGGTCAAGCAGGGCGACGCGACCCGTGTCGGGCCGTGGCAGGTCACCCTGCGTTCGATCGAACCCGTGGCCGGGCCCAACTGGACCGCACTCGAAGGCGCGCTGGCAGCCGCCTATGACAACGGCACGCCGACCGTGCTGCGCCCGCAGTCGCGCAGCTTCTGGTCGCCGCCGCAGCAGACCAACGAATCCGCGCTGCTGACCCGCTGGAACGGGCAGCTTTACGCCGTGCTGGGCGAACAGGCCGAGGATGGCCGCTGGCAGCTGCGCTTGTGGTGGAAGCCGTTCGTGACGCTGATCTGGCTGGGCGGGGTGCTGATCGCGCTGGGCGGCGTGCTCGCGCTGATCGGCCGCGTCGCCAGCGATGTGCGGCGGCTGGTGGCAGTCGACAAGATCGCCTATCGCCGCAAGAGGCAGGGCCGATGAACCCGCCGGATCCGGTCCCGGCCAAGCCGCCGCGCTGGGCCTTGTGGCTGCCTTTGGCGCTGTTCGCCGGGTTTGTTGCGCTGGTCATGGTCGGCCTGTTCCGCCCGGCCAGCCGCGAGGTCAAAAGCGCACTGGTCGGCAAGCCATTACCTGCGTTCGCGCTGAAGCAGGCGGTGCCCGAACGGCCGGCCCTGTCCGCCGGCGACTTCCGGGGCGGCAAGCCGCGGCTGCTCAACGTCTTTGCCAGCTGGTGCGTGCCCTGCGCCGCCGAAGCCCCGCAACTGGAAGCATTGCGCCGTGCCGGCGTGGAAGTTGACGGGATTGCCATCCGCGACAAGACCGCCGACCTGCAGCGCTTCCTCGCCCGCAACGGCAATCCCTATGCCCGGATCGGCGCCGACGATGTCAGCGCCGTGCAGTTCGCGCTCGGCTCGTCCGGGGTACCGGAAAGCTTCGTTATCGATGCGCGCGGGGTGATCCGCTATCAGCACATCGGCGACATCCGCGCCGAACAGGTGCCGCT
>JBJTLX010000118.1:0-8368 GCA_046063245.1 Novosphingobium sp. | reverse complement strand
GGGTGATCCTGATCGGGGCGCTTGCGACCATGGTGGTTGGCCTGGGCTTTGCGGGCGGGCTGGCCGGGGGCACTCTGGCGATCTTCGCAACCTTGTCGGCAGCGTTGTTCGTGATGGGCTTTGTCTATGGCCCGCTTGGCGGGTGGCTGACCACGCTGTACCCGGTTCCGGTGCGCTACAGCGGCGTTTCGGTGGCATTCAACGCCGGCGGCATCGTTGGCGGCGCGGTCACACCGCTGGTAGCCAAGGCGATGAGCGACGCCGGCCATGGCAGCCAGATCGGGCTGTTGCTGGTCGCTGCCGGGGCCTTGACCCTGGTCGGGGTCAAGCTGGCGCGTCCGGCAGCCGAAGCAGCGTAATCCGCGCCTTGCCGACGATCCGTTCGGCCACCGCTTCAAGCGACTTCAATACCGGCAACTCCTTGGCCCCGGTTTCCAGACTGACCCAGGTCGCCGGACCGATCCAGCCGAGCCGGACCAGCTTGTCGAGCGCGACCCCGCCCGCGCCCGAACCATAGGGCGGGTCGATCAGGATCAGGTCGAGCGGGGCCTTGGCCGGGCCCAGCGCCAGCACCGATGCCGCGCGCACGTCGCAGCGCTCGGCGGCGCGCAGCGCGGCGATATTGGCGCGCAAGGCCCGGATCGCGGCGGGGTCCTGCTCGGCGAACAGGCAGGAGCCCGCGCCGCGCGACAGCGCCTCCAGCCCCAAGGCGCCTGAACCGGCAAACAGATCGGCCACGGCCAGACCCTCGAAGGTGCCGATGCGGCTGACCAGCATCGAGAACAGCGTCTCGCGGGTACGGTCCGCAGTGGGCCGGGTGACCTCGCCCGCAGGAACCTGCATCTTGCGGCCGCGCCATTCCCCGGCGATGATCCGCAGGCTCATTTGCGCGGACCCGGCTTGCGCGGGCCTGAGCGCGAACCACCCGGCGGCCGCGCGCCGGGCTTGCCCGAAGCCGGACGCTTGGGTCGGTCGATCAGCTTGCCATCGTCACGCGGCTTGCGCGGCAATGGGCGCTTGCCGGGCTTGGCCGCGGCGCGCCCGTCCGCCTTTTCCGGCATCGCAGGGCGCGGCGCATCGCGGCGGGCGCGCTGAACCCGGGCGCGGGCCATGCTGTCGGCATCGCGCGGGGCTTCGGGACCAGGCGCGGAGCCGGGCACCTTGAGCGTGCGGACAAAACGTTCGACCTCGACCTGGCGCACTTCCACCGCCGCGCCGCGCGGCAGGTCGAGCAGCTCGAACGGGCCATAGGCGGTGCGGATCAGGCGGCTGACTTCCAGCCCGAGATATTCCAGCACGCGCCGCACTTCGCGGTTCTTGCCTTCGGTGATGGTCACCTCGATCCACTGGTTGCGCCCGGTGCTGCGCTCCATGTTGGCGTTGATCTTGCCATAGCGCACGCCTTCGATTTCCACCCCTTCGATCAGTTCATCGAGCTGCGCCTGGGTGATGGTACCGAACGTGCGCGCGCGGTAGGTGCGCGGCAGGCCGGTCGACGGCAATTCCATCGTCCGCTTGAGCCCGCCGTCGTTGGTCAGCAGCAGTAGCCCCTCGGTGTTGAAATCGAGCCGCCCGATCGGCATCACCCGGCGCGCGTCTGCGGGGAGAGCGTTGCGCAGCGCGGTGTAGATCGTCGGGCGGCCGGCGGGATCGCGCTCGGCAGTGAGCAGACCGGCGGGCTTGTGGAACAGGAACAGCCGCGCCGCTTCGGGCGCTTTGACCGGGGTTCCGTTGACGCTCACGCCCTTGAGGCTGGTCAGCAGGGTTGCCGGCGTCGTCACCACCGCGTCGCCGATCTTGACCCGGCCATCCTCGATCATCCGCTCGACCTCGCGGCGGCTGGCCACGCCGGCACGGGCGAGGAGCTTGGCGATGCGGTCACCTGCGCGGGGTTTGTCGACTGGGCTGTTCATCGCGCGCCCTTACGCCAGTGCGTGCGCGACGTCACCCCTCGGCAGTGGCCATCTGTTCGGCGATGATCTCGTGCAGTCGGCGGATCCCGCCTTCCAGCGTGCCAAGTGTCACTTCGCCGATCGCGCCGCTGGACAGCCCTTGCTGGCCCAGCGCCGCCGCGCGGAAGTCCTCGCCGGCGAAGACCCCGCCATCGAGCAAAGCCCACGAGCGCTGCCAGTGATCGCGCGCCTTGTCGCTGCGCGGGGCTTCGGGGATCAGCATGAAATCTTCGACCACAGTGCGGTCCACCGCCTGCGGCCACAGCGTCATGATGTTGATGTAATCGGGGCTGACCACCACCACCGTCGCCGGGAACAGCTGATAGGCAAAGGTGCCGATCCGGCGCAGTGCGGTCATGTCGGTCAGGTCGACGCCCGCCATTTCCTCGGCGCGGCAGACCAGGCTGCGCTGGTGCGGGCCGATCTGGTCGCCGCTGGATACCCCGTCCTTGAAGAACGGCCCGATCGTCTGGGCGTGGAGCCGGGTGACGTGATAGCTTTCCAGGAAAGCGTCCATGATCAGCTTCCAGTTGGACGCTACCTCATGGGTCGCCCGCGCGAACAGGTGCAGGTCGCGCAGGGCAAAGGCGTCGAAATCGGCGCCGAGTTCGCGCGCATCGGCAAAGTCGGCGGTGCTGTCGGGACCGTACCAGATCAGACCGCCGGCCTCGCAGCTGGGCAGTTCGACCAGGCCGAACGCGCCCTTGTCGAGGCCGGGAAAGGTCTCGGGCCGGGGCAGGGCCAGCAGCCGTCCGTCTAGCGCGTAGGTCCAGGCGTGATAGGGGCAGGTCAGCCGCTTGCCGCAGGCCACGTCCTGCCCTTCGACCAGCCGGGTACCGCGGTGGCGGCAGACGTTGAGGAAGACGTGCACGTCGCCGTCGCCATCGCGGGTGATCAGCAGCGGCCGCCCGGTGGCGTCGTGCGGCACGCTCATCCCCGGATCGGGGACCAGCGCCGAGGGGCACAGCGCCTGCGGCATCCGGGCAAACAGCGCGGCCTGCTCGGCGCGGTAATGTTCAGCATCGGTATAGACCGCCGCGGGCACCGTGGTGATGCCGCGGTTGGGGCGGCTGCACCCTTCGGCAATCTGCTGCGCCAGGGCCAGTTGACCCGCGGTCGGGGTTGTCCCCGGAAGCGTGGTTATCCTCTCCATGGGGACTAGGCATAGAGCATTTCGGCGCTAGGTTCGCGACAAATTTGAATGGCGGGGAGCGCGCAATGACCACCACACTCTGGATCCTTTTTGGCGCGGTCGTGGTGATCGGTTTTCTCGCCCGCCGCGTCCCCGCCTTGCAGCCCTATCGCGAGAAGGAGTCGCTGGCCGCGTTCTTCCTCGGGGTCTCTTCGGGCTTTCCCTATGCGATGATCGGCGCGACCCTGACCACGCGGCTGGCGCAGGATGGAATCGACAAGAAGACGGTCACAGCCTTCACACTCGCCTTTCTGGTCTACAACCTGAAAGTGTTGTGGGCCTGGATCGTCGACGGGGTTCGCTTGCCGCTCATCGGGCGATTGGGCCAGCGCGTTTCATGGATGCTGGTTGCAGGAATTCTTGTGATTGCAGCGGTGATCAATCTCGCTCTGATCGATCCCAAGGCCGATATCGCCGCAACTGCGACTGCGGCAATTCTGGTAGGGATCGCTGGCGCGACCTTTGATATCGTGATCGATGCCTACCGGATCGAGACGTTGAAGCCGTATCAGCTGGGCGTGGGATCAGGGATGTCGCAATATGGCTGGCGCATCGGCTCGGCTGGTGCAGGAGCCCTGGCTTTGGTGGTGTCGGCGCGGGCCGGGTGGGATAGCGCTTATATGGCTTGCGCTGCGTTTGCGGTGCCGGCGATGTTGACCGCGCTTTTGCTTGGCGAACCGGAGCGTCACCGCGAGCCGACGACCCGCAAGGGTCTGGCCGAAGTCTGGCATTCGATCGCTGGCCCCTTTGCCGAATTCTTCAAGCGCAGCGGGGCATTTCTGGTCCTGGCCTTCATCCTGGTCCACAAGATCGGCGATACCCTTGCCAACCTCACGTTCCGCCTGCTGTTCGACGATCTCGGCTTCAGCAATGACGAGATTGCCATCTACGATGTCGGGGTTGGCTTCTGGGCCTATCTGATCGGCATATTCGTCGGCGGGATCGCCTATGCGAAGTTGGGCCTGAAGCGGTCGGTCCTGATCGCGCTGGTGCTGATGTGCGTGTCCAACTTCGGCTTTGCCGCTCTGGCCGCCGCGGGTCATTCCAACCTCGGCATGGCGGGTGCAATCGGGTTTGAGAATGCGGCGTCGGGCTTTGGCGGGGTGGTGGTCGTGGCCTACTTCTCGGCCTTGTGCGACCTGCGCTTTACCGCCGCGCAATATGCCTTGATCTCGGCCGGCGCGAGTGTGGTCGGGCGGTTTGTGACCGGCACCACTGCTGGCGCGATGATCGAAGACATGGGCTACGTGAATTTCTATCTGCTGACCACAGCGCTGGCGGTTCCCGGGATCGTGCTGTTCTGGTGGATGAGCCGGACCGGGCTGGTCGATGCTGCAATGGGTACGGCCGGCGGTGGAACCGACGGCGACGCCGAAACCCCGGCCTGATCAGTCCGGAAGTTCGCGGTTGAGCCGCAGCACCTCGCCGGCCAGGTAAAGCGACCCGGCGATCAGCACGTCGCCTTCTGGCGGAAGCGCGGTGAGTGCGGCAGCAACGTCGGCAAAGGCGCGGACCGGCAGGTCGGCATGGGCAGCAATATGCTCCGGGCGGTGGGCGTCATGGCCGGGCGCGGGGACGACCGACAGGCTGCGCAAGTGCCCGCGCAGCGGCGCGACGATCGCCGCCGGGTCCTTGCTTGAGAGCATTCCGGTGATCAGGTGCAGCGACGGCGCACCGGCAAAGTGCCGCGCGATTGCCAGGCCCGCGTCGACATTGTGCCCGCCATCGAGCCACACCGTGCGCCCCGGCACCAGCGCGGTCAACGGCCCCGGACCAAGCCGCTGCAACCGCGCCGGCCAGCGCGCGCTGGCGATGCCGCGTGCCATGGCTTGGGGCGAAACCGGCACCCGGTCCTGGTGCCGCAGCATTGCCACCGCCAGCGCGGCGTTATCAGCCTGGTGGATTCCGGCCAGGGCGGGCAGCGGCAAGTCCAGCGCGCCGTGGCGGTCGCTGTAGGCAATCCGCTCAGCGATCTCTGCGTGCCAGTCGAGCCCGCGGATCGCGGTCCGGGCGCCGACCTGCATCGCGTGCTCGATGATCGTGCGTGTCATGTCCGGGCGATAGGCCTGGGTCACCAGCGGCACCCCGGGGCGGTCGATCCCGGCCTTTTCGAAGGCGATCCGGCACAGCGGATCCTGCGGGACGCCTTCTTCGGGGGTGAGCAGGAAGGCCTCGTGATCGATCCCCAGACTGGCGATCCCGCAGGCGGCCTGTCCATCGAGCACATTGGTCGCATCGAAGCGTCCGCCCAACCCGACCTCGATCACGCAGACGTCGGCCGGGATGCGGTGAAAGGCCAGGAAGGTCGCGGCGGCAGTCACCTCGAAGAAGCTGGGTGTCAGATCTTCGCCAGCGTCCAGCACTTCCTGCAGGAGGTCGGCCAGCAGATCGTCCTCGATCAACTTCCCGGCAATCCGGATGCGTTCGTTGTAGCGCACCAGGTGCGGCTTGGTCGCGGCGTGGACCGTCAGCCCCTGCGCTTCGAATATCGCGCGCAGATAGGCGCAAGTGCTGCCCTTGCCGTTGGTCCCGGCGACGTGGAACACCGGCGGCAGATCGCGTTCGGGATTGCCCAGCCGCGCCAGCAGGGCGTGGATCGTCTCGAGCCCAATCCGCCCCTGCGGCAGGCTCAGCGCGCCCAGCCGGTCAAGTTGCGCCTGGACGCGCGGATTGTCCGAAATCGCGAAATCGCGCATCGGCGGATCAGGCCGCCTTCGCCGCGCCCAGATAGTCGAGCACAGCGGCCAGCGTCGCCTTCAGGTCGCGGCGGTGGACCACCATGTCGACCATGCCGTGCGCGTGCAGGTACTCGGCGCGCTGGAAGCCTTCGGGCAGCTTCTCGCGGATCGTGTCCTGGATCACCCGCTGCCCGGCAAAGCCGATCAGGCAGCCCGGCTCGGCAATGTGGACGTCGCCGAGCATGGCATAGCTGGCGGTGACGCCGCCGGTGGTTGGATCGGTCAGCACCACCACATAGGGCAGGCCGGCACGCTTCAGCCGGCTGATCGCCACGGTCGCCTTGGGCATCTGCATCAGGCTGAGAATGCCCTCCTGCATCCGCGCCCCGCCGGCGGCGGTGCAGATGACATAGGCGCACTTGTCCTTGATCGCCCGTTCGGCCCCGGCGACAAAGGCCGCGCCCACCGCCATGCCCATCGACCCGCCCATGAAGGCAAAGTCCTGCACGCCAAGGACAACCTTGTGCCCGTCGATGCTTCCCGCGGCATTGGTCAGCGCATCGGGATGCGGATTGGCGGCGCGGGCCGCCTTGAGCCGGTCGGGATACTTCTTCTGGTCGCGGAACTTGAGCGGGTCTTCCTTGACCTTGGGATTGTCGAGCACCTTGAACCCGGGGTCGAGCAACTGGCCCAGCCGCGCATCGGCGCCGATCCGGCCGTGATGCTCGCAGCGCGGGCACACGCTCAGGTTTTCCTCGTACTCCTTGGTGAACAGCATTTCGGTGCACGACGGGCACTTGGTCCACAGGTTGTCGGGGGTGTCGCGCTTGTCCTGAAAGGGCAGCGCCTTGCGAACACGATCGATCCAGCTCATGCGCGCCTACCTAGCACCGTGGACGGCGGCGGCAAGCGCAGCCGTCAGCTCGCGCACCGGCCCGGCGGCGTCCGTCCCGTGCTTCGCGACCAGTTCGACCAGCGCCGAGCCGACCACCACGCCGTCGGCCACCTTGGCGATCGCGGCGGCCTGCTCGGGCGTGCGCACACCGAAGCCGACCGCGACCGGGATGGTGGCGTGCTGCTTGATCCGCGCCACCGCCTCGTCGATGCTGGCCTGCGCGGCCTGTTGCAGCCCGGTGATCCCGGCGACCGAGACGTAATAGAGGAAGCCCGACGAACCTTCGAGCACTGCCGGCAGCCGCGCTGCATCGGTGGTCGGCGTGGCAAGGCGGATCAGGCTCACCTGGTGGGTGCGCAGCGCGGGGCCGAGCTCGGCATCTTCCTCGGGCGGAATGTCGACGCAGATCACCCCGTCGACCCCGGCCTTGGCGCACTGCGCGGCGAACCATTCGGCGCCGCGGGTCACCATCGGGTTGGCATAGCCCATCAGCACCAGCGGCGTATCAGGGTGCTTCTCGCGGAACCGCGTCGCGATGTGGAAGATGTCGGCGGTGCTGGTTCCCGCGCCCAGGCTGCGCAGGTTGGCCGCTTGGATCGCCGGACCATCGGCCATCGGATCGGTGAACGGCATCCCCAGCTCGATCACATCCGCGCCGCCCGCGACGAGGGCGTCGAGGATCGAGAGCGTGGTCTCCGGCGTCGGATCGCCCCCGGTGACGAAGGTGACGAGGGCGGGGCCCTTGGCGAAGGCGGATTGGAGGCGGGTCACTTAAATCTTTCCCAAACGGAGCGAGCGAGCGCGAATGCGGCAAGTGAGACGGTGACGACTGAACACCAAAAGGCCGCTGCGGCTCCTAAGAATAGAACCCTTCCAAAGCCTACAGTCGGGCAATCGAATGCACATCTGGGAGCCGCTGGATCACTCGGTTGCCACCGAAACATCTCGGCCAGCGAAGCATGATAGAGGGCGAAAGATGAGACTAGCAGTGCCGCGCCCAAGATCAAGAAGCGTAGAGGCCGCCAGCGCCTCACAGCTCCACCCCCAGATGCTCCGCGACCGAAAAGATGTCCTTGTCGCCGCGCCCACACAGGTTGGCGAGGATGATCTGGTCCTTGCCCATGGTCGGCGCGACCTTCTTGACCGCGGCGATGGCGTGGGCCGGCTCGAGCGCGGGGATGATGCCTTCGGTGCGGCAGAGCAGCTGGAAGGCGCCCAGCGCTTCGGTATCGGTGACGCTGGTGTAATCGACCCGCCCGACTTCCTTGAGCCAGGCGTGCTCGGGCCCGATCCCGGGATAGTCGAGCCCGGCGCTGATCGAGTGGCCTTCGGTGATCTGGCCGTCATCGTCCTGCAGCAGGTAGGTCTTGTTTCCGTGGAGGATGCCGGGTCGGCCGCCCGCCAGGCTGGCGGCGTGTTCCTTGTCGAGCCCGTGGCCCGCCGCCTCGACCCCCAGCATTTTCACGCTGTTGTCATCAAGGAACGGGTGGAACAACCCGATCGCGTTGCTGCCGCCGCCGATCGCCGCGACCAGTAGGTCGGGCAGGCGGCCGGTGCGGCTGAGCATCTGGGCGCGGGCTTCCTTTCCAATCACGCTCTGGAAATCGCGGACCAGTTCGGGGTACGGGTGCGGGCCGGCGGCGGTGCCGAT
>JBJTLX010000117.1:0-3957 GCA_046063245.1 Novosphingobium sp. | reverse complement strand
CCCAACGACGGCGGGGGCGACACCCTGCGTGCCTCGACCGACTGGGATGTCGATCGCGACGGCCGCATCTCGGTCAAGCACGGTGACAGCTTCGTCATGCTGGTAGAATGGGGCAAGGACGGCAAGGTCCGCTCGCAATCGATCCAGCCCTATGGCGCGGCGACCACCCGTCCGAACGATCCGCACTATGCCGATCAGGCCGCGCTGTTCGTGGCGCACCGGTTCAAGCCGGTGTGGTTCAACCGCGCCGACGTGACGGCACATGCGGTTCGTCGATACCAAGTAGCCAATTGACCCAAAGGCGTTTTGGCTTAGCAATCCGTCATGCCGCCGTGCCTGCCAATCGAAGGATACCCATGCGCCGTCTTGCCGCCGTTTCGCTGATCGCCCTAGCCCTGACCGCCGCGCCCGCCCTGGCCAAGGCCCCGGCAAAGGCTGCCGCCGCCAGGCCGGCGCCGCTGTCGGCGCTCGTCAACGCGGTCAACATCCCCTACCAGCGCTTCACCCTGGACAACGGTCTGACCGTGCTGGTCCACACCGATCGCAAGGCCCCGGTGGTGGCGGTGTCGGTGTGGTACGGGGTCGGATCGAAGCACGAACCCAAGGGCAAGACCGGCTTTGCCCACCTGTTCGAACACCTGATGTTCAACGGCAGCGAAAACGTCCCCGGCGATTTCTTCGAACCGCTGCAGCAGGTCGGCGCGACCGATACCAACGGCACTACCTGGTTCGACCGGACCAACTATTTCGAGACCGTGCCGACCGGCGCGCTCGACCTGACGCTGATGCTGGAAAGCGACCGGATGGGCCACCTGCTGGGCGGGATTACCCAGGCCAAGCTCGATAACCAGCGTTCGGTCGTCCAGAACGAAAAGCGCCAGGGCGACAACCGCCCGTTCGGGCTGGTCGAATACGAACAGCTGGAAAACCTCTACCCCGCGGGCCATCCCTATCACCATTCGACCATCGGCTCGATGGCCGACCTCGACTCTGCCTCGCTCGACGATGTGAAGGGCTGGTTCCGCCAGAACTACGGCCCCAACAACGCGATCCTGGTGCTGGCCGGCGATATCGATCTGGCCACGGCCAAGGCCAAGGTCGCCAAGTGGTTCGGCGAGATTCCCGCCGGTCCGCGGCTGGCCCCGGTCAAGGCCCCGGTGCCCGATCTGCCCGCACCGCTGAGCAAGACCATCAAAGACCAGGTTTCGACCACCCGGCTCTACCGGATGTGGGCGATCCCCGGCCTCGACAATCCGGATTCGCTGGCGCTGTCGATGGCGGCGTCGGTGCTGGGCGGCCTCGCCAGCTCGCGGCTGGACGATGCCATGGTGCGGCAAAGCCAGGACGCGGTTGCGGTCTCGGCAGAAACCGAGATCTTCGCCCAGGCCGGGCAGCTGGTCGTCTCTGCCGACGTCAAGCCGGGCAAGGACCCGGTGGCGGTCGGAAAGGTGCTCGATGCCCAGATCGCCCGGTTCATCGTCCAGGGGCCGAGCGCCGACGAATTGCAGCGCGCCGCCACTAGCTATGCCGTGAGCGAGATTCGCGCGCTCGAATCGGTCGGCGGGTTCGGCGGCAAGGCCCCGACCCTGGCCGAAGGGCTGCTCTATTCGGGCGATCCGGCGACCTACAAGAAAGAGCTGGCGCGTGCTGCCCGCCTGACCCCGGCACAGGTCCGCGCGGTGACCGCGAAGTGGTTGTCGCGCCCGGTCTTCGCGTTGACGGTAGAGCCCGGCACGCGCGCCGAGGGCGGCGAAGCCCGCGGCGGCTTTGCCGTGCCGCCGGGCGGCGGCGCGGCCGGCCCGGCGTGGTACCGCAACCCGGCACTCACCGATCAGGCCGGTGCAGCAACGACCGTCGTCGCCGCTCCCGCGGCCAAGCCCGACCGCTCAAAACTGCCCGAAGTCGGCGCGCTGGCCCCGCTCGATTTCCCGGCAATCGAGCGCGCCACCCTGCCCAACGGGATGAAGATCTTTTTCGCCCGCCGCGCGGCGGTGCCGACGGTCTCGGTGCGGGTCAGCTTCGACGCCGGTAGCGGCGCCGATCCCAAGGACGCGCTGGGCACCCAGTCGCTGCTGCTCAGCCTGATGGAACAGGGCACCGCCAGCCTCAATGCCAGCCAGCTCGCCGCAACGCGCGAACGGCTGGGGGTTTCGATCCGCGGCCAGTCGGACGTCGACACGACCAGCTTCCAGATGGATGCGGTGACCTCCAACCTGGCGCCCTCGCTGGCGTTGCTGGCCGATTACATCCGCCGCCCGGCGCTCGATCCCAAGGAGCTGGAGCGGGTTCGCGCCCAGCAGCTGACCGGCATCGCCAACGAATTGAACAATCCCGGCGCGCTGGCCGGGCGGGTGCTGATGCCGGCGCTGTACGGCGCGGCGCATCCCTATGGCATTCCGCCCAGCGGCAGCGGCGATCCCAAGGTGGTAAAGACGCTGACCCGCGCCGATCTGGCCGCGTTCCACGCCCGCTGGTTCCGGCCCGACACCGCGCGGGTCTTCGTGGTCGGCGACACCACGCTGAAAGAGGTCACCCGCCTGCTCCAGGCCAATTTCGGATCATGGCCGCAGAACCGGATGATGCCGCCGAAGAAGGACTATTCCGCCGCCATTCCGCCGCTGAAGCCGCGGATCATCCTGGTCGACCGCCCCGGCGCGCCGCAGTCGATGATCCTGGCCGGGCGCGTGCTGGGCGCCAGGGGCAGCGACGATCTGGTCGCGCTGCAATCGGCCAACGACGTGCTCGGCGGCAATTTCCTCGGGCGGATCAACACCGACCTGCGCGAGACCAAGGGCTGGTCCTATGGCGCCTTTTCGATGGTCTCGCAGCCGCTCGACCATGCCACCTTCCGGGTCCAGGCCCCGGTCCAGTCGGACAAGACCGGCGAGGCGATCAAGGTGATCCGCCAGCAGATCGGCGACTTCCTGACCGCCAAGGGGGTCACCGCGGAGGAGCTGAAGTGGACCACCAACGGTTCGATCCGCGAACTGCCGGGCAGCTTTGAGACTGCCGGGGCGGTGCTTGGCGGAGTGGCCAGCATCGTCAAGCTGGGGCGGCCAGACAATTACTATGAAACGCTGGCCGCACGTTACGGCACGCTGACCACGGCGCAGCTCGACCAGGCCGCGCGCAGCCAGATCGGCGATGGCGGCATGGTCTATGTCGTGGTCGGCGATGCCGCCCAGGTCCGCCCGCAGCTGGAGCCGCTGGGCCTGCCGGTCGAGCAAGCAAATCCCGTTGACACCGCCGCGCCAAGCGGCAAGTGATAGCGCTTACTTACCCCCCTGTCAGTTGAGGAGAGAGTCCATGTCAGTTTCCGGCACTTACGAATACGTAACCAAAAGCCCGATGGGCGATCAGAAGAGCGACGTGACGATCAATGCCGACGGTGACTCCTTCACCGGGACCAACGCCGGGGCGATGGGTTCGCTCGACATGGAAAACGGCAAGATCGACGGCAACAAGCTGACCTGGACGATGAAGATGACCGTGCCGATGCCGATGACCCTGGAAGGCGAAGCCACCGTCGACGGCGATACCTTCACCGGCACGGTCAAGGCCGGCGCCTTCGGCAGCTTCCCGATCACCGGGACCCGCAAGGGCTGATCTATCACCCCACACCGAGGAAGGGCGCCGGAAGCAGTTCCGGCGCCCTTTTCGTTTGGTGCTACTTCTTGATCCGGACCTGGGTGCGGATCGCCGGGTTGGGCACATCCTGCCCGGTGCGCAGGTCCAGCACCGTGTCGCGGCGATAGCCGAGCACCCCGGGAATCGGCGGTATCCGGTCGATCGGCAGGCCGAAATGGTTGTTGAGCTTGCCGTTGGCATGAAGCTCGGCCTGGACTGCGGGCAAGGCTTTGAGCGACGCGGGAACGCCGTAAGCCAGCGCGGGCACGCTCCACAGCGGTTCCTTGCCCTTGGCCTTGCGTTCCTCGTTCATCTTCATCGACGCCTGCG
>JBJTLX010000116.1:0-2625 GCA_046063245.1 Novosphingobium sp. | reverse complement strand
CCGAAATCGCCGAGGCCAGCCGGATCGATGCCGAGCTGAGCCGCACCCAGTTCGTGCCGGTCGATCTCGATGCGCTGGCCGGGTCGCTGGTCAGCGCCCGGGCGCAGCGGCGGATGGACGATGGCCGCGCGGTCCGGCTGGTCCCGCTCGGTCCCGGACCCTTCGTGGTCCCCGGCGATCCGCCGCGGCTGGAGCGGGTGCTGGAGAACCTGGTCGACAACGCGCTGTCGTTCTCGCCGCCGCAGGGCACGGTCGAGATCACGCTGGAGCGGATGGACGATCACGTCCGCCTGGGGGTGCGCGACCAGGGACCGGGCATCCCGCTGGAAGCGCGCGACAAGGTGTTCGAGCGGTTCCATTCGCTGCGCCCGACCGAAGAGGACTTCGGCAGCCATTCGGGCCTTGGCCTGGCCATCGCCCGGACCATCGTCGACGCCCATGACGGCACGCTGGTGGCCACAGACCGCGACGACGGCCAGCCCGGCGCCTATCTGCTCGCCGAACTGTCGCTCGAGCAGGAAGCGGACGACGAATGAGCCTGCTGGTCAATGTCAGCGCCGTAGCCATCGGCGGGCGCGGCGTGCTGATCGAAGGCCCGCCGGGCAGCGGCAAGTCGAGCCTGGCGCTGGCACTGATCGACCGCGGGGCCGCCTTGATTGGCGATGACGGGCTGACCCTGGCCAAAACCGGAGAGCGCCTGATCGCCGGCGCGCCGCCCAATGTCGAAGGGTTGTTGGAGGTGCGCAACGTTGGGCTGCTGACCTACCCGGTCGCACAAAACGTGCCGCTGTGCCTGATCCTGCGGCTCGATCCCGCCGCGCCGCGCTTTGTCGATGCGCCCGAGCGTGTCACTATCGACGGCGTGACCCTGCCCCTGATCCGCCTGTGGCCGGACAGCCCGGCGCTCCCCTTGCGCGCCGAAGCGGCGCTCAGGTGCTGGGGACTGGACGCCTGAACAGCTTCTGCCCGCCATGGAAGGTCACCGCGACCAGCCAGCCGAGCACCAGACCGACAATGGCAGAGGCAATCGCATAGGTCAGCCAGCCCAGCGCGGCGCCCAGCGGTCCGGTCGCGTGTTCGACCGCGTGCTGCGCCGCGTGGGCCAGATCGGACGGGCCGTGCACGCCCAGTTCGTGCAGGCCGTGGAGGATGATCCCGCCGCCGACCCACAGCATCGCTGCCGTCCCGACCACCGAGAGCACGGCCAGCACCCGCGGCATCGCCCGCAGCAGCCCGCGTCCGATCGCTTTTGCCGTGGCGGTACGGCGGTTTTCGACCATGTGCAGGCCGATGTCGTCCATCTTCACGATCAGCGCCACCGCGCCATAGACCAGCACCGTGATGACGATCCCGACCAGGGCCAGCACCGCGCCGCGCTCGACGATCGGGCTGTCGGCAATCTCGGCCAGGGCGATCGCCATGATCTCGGCCGAGAGGATCAGGTCGGTGCGTACCGCGCCCGACACCCGCTCCTGCTCGAACGCGGCCAGGTCGGTGATCGGATCGTCCAGGGTCTGGCCGTGCTCTTCCCCGCCCAGCTTCTCCATGATCTTTTCCGCGCCTTCATAGCACAGGAACAGCCCGCCGATCATCAGCAGCGGGGTCATCGCCCAGGGCATGAACTGGCTGACCAGCAAGGCCCCGGGCAGCAGCAGGACCAGCTTGTTGAACAGGCTGCCCTTGGCGATCTTCCAGATGATCGGCAGCTCGCGGTCGGGGGTGAAGGCGGTGACATAGGTCGGCGTCACCGCGGCATCGTCGATCACCACCCCGGCGGCCTTGGTCCCGGCCTTGGCCGCAGCCGCGCCGACATCGTCGATCGAAGCGGCTGCCGCCTTGGCAATCACCGAAATATCGTCAAGCAGGGCAACCAGACCGGTCGGCATTAATGGCATCCTTCGTTCGTGCCGGCTGCATGTGGACAGCCGCGCTGCAACGCGCAAGGCTTGCATTTCCTGCCGGACCCGGTAAGGGCCGCCGCTTCCGGGAGCGATTCCGGAGTCCAGAAAGCCGGAGGGGCCCCGCAATGGTGCGGATCGGCCAGCGATCGGTTAGTTGATGAAAGGCACAACGCATGGCGTTGTATGAACACGTGTTCCTGGCCCGCCAGGATCTGAGCCAGGCGCAAATCGATGCCCTGGCCGCCACCGCCACCGAGATCGTCGAAGCCAACCAGGGCAAGATCGCCAAGACCGAGACCTGGGGCCTCAAGAGCCTCGCCTACAAGATCAAGCGCAACCGCAAGGCACACTTCGTGCTGCTCAACATCGAGGCGCCCGCCCCGGCGATCGCCGAGCTCGAGCGCCAGACCGCGATCAACGAGGACGTGATCCGCTTCCTCACCATCCGTGTCGACGAACACGAAGCCGGCCCCTCGGTGCAGATGCGCAAGAACGAGCGCGAACGCACCAAGCGCCGCGAACGCGAGGAGTATTAAGAGATGGCCCGCGCATTCTTCCGCCGCCGCAAGAGCTGCCCGTTCTCGGGCAAGAACGCTCCCGTCATCGATTACAAGGACACGCGCCTGCTTCAGAACTACATGTCTGAACGCGGCAAGATCGTGCCGAGCCGGATCACCGCCGTTTCTGCCAAGAAGCAGCGCGAACTGGGCCAGGCGATCAAGCG
>JBJTLX010000115.1:0-15366 GCA_046063245.1 Novosphingobium sp. | reverse complement strand
CGTCTGCTCGGCGCCGGGGCGATCGGCGTCGCAGCGATCTGGACTTTGCTGAAGGTGATCGGCCCAATTGCCAAAGGGATCGCCGGAGCACTCGCTGCGAGCCGGACCCGCAAGGCCGAAGGCGGTTACGAGGCGCTGGCGCTGACCGAGCGCGACCTGCCGATCGGCATTGTCGGCGGCACGATCCTGGCGCTGATGATTCCCATCGGCCTGCTGCTGGCGGACTTTTCCGCTGGGGGTCCGGTGGCCGACAAACTGGGCCTCTCGCTGATCGCCTCGATCGCCTATGTCCTGGTCGCGGGGATCGTGATCGCTTCGGTCACCGGCTACATGGCCGGGCTGATCGGGGCGTCGAACAGCCCGGTGTCGGGGGTTGGCATCCTTTCGGCGCTGGGCATTTCGTTGTTGCTGCTCGCACTGTTCGGGCGCGGACTGGACGCCGATGCGACCAAGGCGCTGGTCGCTTTCGCGCTGTTCGTCACCGCGATCATCTTTGGCGTGGCGACGATTTCAAACGACAACTTGCAGGACCTCAAGACCGGGCAGCTGGTCGGCGCGACGCCGTGGCGGCAGCAGGTGGCGCTGATCCTGGGGGTGATCTTCGGCGCGATCGTGATCCCGCCGATTTTGACCCTGCTCAACCAGACCTTCGGCTTCCAGGGCGCGCCGGGCGCCGGGGCCGAGGCTCTGGCCGCGCCGCAGGCGGCGTTGATCTCGGCAATTGCGCAGGGGGTGCTGGGCGGCAGTCTCGACTGGAACCTGATCGGGCTGGGCGCGGGGATCGGCGCGGTGGTGGTGATCATCGACGAAGTGCTGAAGAAGACCGGGCGCGGCTCATTGCCGCCGCTGGCCGTCGGCATGGGCATGTACCTGCCGATGGACGTGACCGCGATGGTCGTGCTCGGCGCGGTGCTGGGCCACCTTTACAACCGCTGGGCGGTCAAACAGCGCGATCCCGGTTTTGCCGAGCGGATGGGCGTGCTGACCGCGACCGGGATGATCGTCGGGGATAGCCTGTTCAACGTGGTCTATGCCGGGATCGTCGCGTGGAAGGACAACCCCGATGCCCTGGCCGTGACCGAGGGCGGCAGCCTGGCGACCCCGCTGGGCCTGGCCCTGTTCGCCGGGCTGATCGCACTCGCTTACTGGCGCATGCGCGATGCGGCGCAGCGGCCGGTAAGTGCTGCCTAGCCGTTGTTGACCACGCGGCGGATGCAGCGCAGCGGGCCGTCCTGGCCGTCGGGGCCGATCAGTCGCAGGAAGCGGTCGGAAATGCGGTGAAAGCGCTGGCCGTTCTTGGGCCCGCTGGTCATCACCAGCGTGTCCCCGGTCAGCAGATAGGCACCGCGCCCGGTCGCGGTGCGATAGGTGTTGGCGTTGACGATTTCGAACCCGGCATCGGGCTGGCGGATCCCGGCGGCGCCGGCGGCATCGCCGGGCAGTTCGCAGACATAGGTGCCGGCGTCGAGTGCGTCGATCTTGCCGCCAGGCGCGGCAAAGGCGCTTCCGGCGGCAAGCAGCAGGGCAGGGGCAAGGCGAGTGAGCATCGGCATTCCTTTGGCGCAGGTGCGCTTAGCAGGCGATGAACCGCCGCGCCACCTTGCCGTGGCGCGCTACCCGCGCTAAGGGCGCGCCTTTCCCGGCTCTGTCCGGGCGTCTTTCTCAACTTCTGAAGGCATCCCCATGGCGAAGATCAGCGGCGTGGACATCCGTCCCGGCAATATCCTTGAATACGAAAAAGGCATCTGGAAAGTCGCCAAGATCCAGCACACCCAGCCGGGCAAGGGCGGCGCCTTCATGCAGGTCGAAATGAAGAACCTGATCGACGGACGCAAGACCAACACCCGCTTCCGCAGCCAGGATACGATCGAAAAGGTCCGCCTCGACACCAAGGATTTCCAGTACCTATATGCCGAGGGCGAGGATCTGGTGTTCATGGACAAGGACAATTTCGAGCAGATCACCCTGCCGCGCGACCTGCTGGGCGATGCCGCCGACTTCCTCCAGGACGGCATGGATGTTGTGCTCGAGCTGTGGGAAGAACGCCCGGTCAGCGTCGAGCTGCCGGCCCAGATCGAGGCCACCATCGTCGAGGCCGACGCTGTGGTGAAGGGGCAGACCGCCTCGTCCAGCTACAAGCCCGCGATCCTCGACAACGGCGTGCGGGTGATGGTCCCGCCGCACATTTCCAGCGGCACGCGGATCGTCGTCGACGTCTACGAACGCAGCTATGTCGGCAAGGCCGACTGAGCCGCGATCATGACCGTCGTCTCAGGCATCATCCGCGTCATGGAAAAGGCCGCCCGCAAGGCGGGGGGGCGCCTGCGCCGCGACTTCGGCGAGGTCGAGCACCTCCAGGTCAGCCGCAAGGGCCCGGCCGACTTCGTTTCCAAGGCCGATCAGCACGCCGAACGCACCATCTGGGACGAGCTGCGCGCAGCCCGCCCCGACTGGGGCTTCCTGATGGAAGAAGGCGGCGAGATTGCCGGGGCCGAAGGCAAGCCGCGCTTTATCGTCGATCCGCTCGACGGGACCAGCAACTTCCTCCACGGCATCCCGCATTTCGCGGTGTCGATCGCGGTGCAGGAGCCCAAGCTCGATGGATCGGGCTGGGGCGAAGTGACCGCCGCGCTGGTCTATCAGCCGGTCACCGACGAGAGCTTCTGGGCCGAAAGGACCCGCGGGGCATGGCTGCATGACCGCCGCCTGCGGGTGTCGGCGCGGCGCCATCTCGACGAAAGCCTGATCGCCACCGGCATTCCCTTTGCCGGGCGCGGCGATGGCGGCGACTGGGGCAAGGTCTATGCCGCGCTCGGCCCGCAAGTTGCCGGGATCCGCCGCTTTGGCGCCGCCTCGCTCGATCTCGCCTGGGTTGCGGCAGGGCGCTACGAAGGCTTCTGGGAAAGCGGCCTATCGCCGTGGGACAGCGCCGCGGGGTGCCTGCTGGTGCGCGAGGCCGGCGGCTTCGTCACCGACTGGCGCGGGATTTCGCAGCCGATCTGCGATGCCCAGGTGCTGGCCGGCAATGACGCACTCCATTCGCGCCTGCACAAGGTGCTGGTCGCCGCGATCAGGGGCTGACCCGCTTTTTTCGTCGTTAACGCGCCGGTCAATTTCGCTTTTAACCTGTCCTTAGCCACGCTCCGCAATGCTCGGTCTACGCGGCAGAGCAGCAAGGGGCGGACAGCATGGCGGTTTCACTGATCTACAACGGGCTTGGTCTGGTCCTGGCCGCTGCGGCAACCCCGGTCGCAGCCGGCCAGACCAATACCATGATCGACGCACCGCGGATCGAACGCGCGGTAGTGGTCGCCCCGCAGCCGCCGCGCAGCCGCACCCGCGACGAGCGCATCG
This sequence comes from Novosphingobium sp., assembly GCA_046063245.1. Classification (GTDB taxonomy): domain Bacteria; phylum Pseudomonadota; class Alphaproteobacteria; order Sphingomonadales; family Sphingomonadaceae; genus Novosphingobium. Next base: position 12,012 of record JBJTLX010000115.1, on the reverse strand, counting down.
GCGCGGTTGCGCTGCGCGGCTTTCCGGCCGCCGACCAATGGGTTCCGCCGGCGCGCAGCTGGGGCGAGGCCGGCGGTCCGGTGCTGGAAATCGGTGCGCTCGGCGCGCGCCGCGACGGACAGCCCGATCTGGCGCACCTCTCGTTCAACTGGCAATTCTGATTCCACCGCTTGATACGGGGGACAACGGCAGCTAAGCGGCTGGCCGATCAGCCCCTGTGGCGGAATGGTAGACGCGAACGACTCAAAATCGTTTGTCGCAAGGCGTGCCCGTTCGAGTCGGGCCAGGGGCACCATTTCCAAATTTCGAAGCGCGTCTGTGCGCCGCTCAATCCTTGGCGTCGTCGAGCGCGGTGCCGGCGCGCAGGCGGGCCGCTTCCTTGAGCGCGGCAATCTCGCGCTCGGTCAGGATCACCGGCTTTTTGCGCCGGACGATCACGCCCTTGGGTGCAGTCGGCGGCGGGTTGCCGATGAAGGGCTGCGGATCGTCACGCATGAACGCCGGGCGATACCCCGGCGCGGCATAGCCGGTGCTGCTCGCCCAGTTGCCACCGCGCGAGATCATGCTGTCCTGGTCGTTGAGCTTTTCGTAGCCTTCGCCGCTCTCTTCGCGCTTTTCCTGCTTGAACATGGTGCCGACCTTGCGCGCACCCAGCCGCGCGGCTTCCTCCTTGGCCAGCTGCGTCTTGGCTTCGCGGGCGCGCAGCGCCTCGATCACTTCGGAGTTCTCGCCATCCGCGAACATCGCGATCAGGCCGGTCACGATAATGGTGACCAGGGCGAACTGCCTGATCACTTGTGGTGAAAGCGTGACTGTCGGTGCCTGGCGACGCATGGCCTCGCTCCTAGAGCGGGAAGGTTAACCGGGCGGCGCAGCATCATGGTTAGCCGTTGGTTACCGCCGATCCGGCAAATCCCGCCGTGGCAGAGCCTTAACCATAGCCTGTAAAGTTTACCGACATTTCACATTCGCGCTTTAGGCCGGTCATCGAGACTGCATGGAAGGCCGCCGGGGGACAATGATCCGCCTGTTCAAACACTATGTCCCGCACGCCGTGCTGCTGCTCGGCCTGGTCGATTTCGCGCTGCTGAACCTGGCATCCGATCTTGCCTGGCAGCTTCGCGCGTCGCAGATCGGCATGGATGCCGGGCCGCTGTTCAGCCGCTTCTGGCCCTCGATCGGCTTTGCCGTGACGATCCAGACCGCGATGATTGCAGTCGGCGTCTATGGCGCAGAGGCGCTGCGTTCGATGCGCCACGCCGCGGCGCGCCTGCTCGTCGCGGTGGCTTTGGGCATCATCGGCCTGGCCTTCCTCAATTTCATTTTCGGCGGCCAGACCTTCTGGCGCTCGACCCTGGCCTATTCGATGGTCCTGGCGATCGCGCTGCCGATGTTCAATCGCCTGCTGACCGGGCGCGTGCTGGGGGCCGAAGCGTTCCGCCGCCGCGTGCTGGTGCTGGGCGCGGGCAACCGCGCCGAACGGTTGCGGCAGTTGTCGGAAAAGCCCGAGAGCGGCTTCGTCATCGTCGGCTTCGTCGCGATGACCGATGCCGAACCGGTGATCGAAACCGCGATCAGCCGCGGGGCGATCGCCAATCTGACCAAGCACGTCGAAGTCCTGGCCGCGACCGAAGTGGTGCTTGCCCTGGAAGAACGGCGCAACGCGCTGCCACTCGCCGACCTCTTGCGAATCAAGACTACCGGGGTCCACGTCAACGAATTCGCCAGCTTCATGGAGCGCGAGACGGGCCGCGTCGATCTCGACACGGTCAATCCCAGCTGGCTGATCTTTTCCGACGGATTCTCGTCGGGCCGGGCGGTAACGGGGGCCTTGAAGCGGATCTTCGACATTGCCGCCAGTTCGCTGCTGCTGCTGCTCAGCGCCCCGCTGATCGCGGTGTTCGCGGTGCTGGTCAAGCTAGACAGCACGGGGCCGGCCTTCTTCCGCCAGCGCCGCGTCGGCCTTTATGGTGAGGATTTCGACGTCATCAAGCTGCGCTCGATGCGCACCGATGCCGAAGCCAATGGCGCGCAGTGGGCGCAGAAGGACGACCCGCGCGTGACCCGGCTGGGCCAGTTCATCCGCAAGACCCGGATCGACGAATTGCCGCAGACCTGGACCGTGCTGAAGGGCGAGATGAGCTTCGTCGGCCCGCGTCCGGAACGGCCCGAATTCGTCTGCGATCTCGAGCAGCAGCTGCCCTATTACGCCGAACGCCACATGGTGAAGCCGGGGATCACCGGCTGGGCCCAGATCAACTATCCCTATGGCGCCTCGATCCAGGATTCGCGCCACAAGCTCGAATACGATCTCTATTATGCCAAGAACTATACCCCGTTCCTCGATCTGCTGATCCTGCTCCAGACCTTGCGGGTGGTGCTGTGGCGCGAGGGGGCGCGCTGACCGTGGCGCTGGGCAGCGAAGGCCTGTGGCCGAGCATTTCGGCGCTGGCATGGGAAGCCGGGGCGCTGTCGTGCGTGGTCGCGGCGGCCTGGCTGCTCGCCGTGCCGCGGCGCTATGGCAGCGGCCGCCGCCCTTTGGCCGCCGCGCTGGCGCTGACCGCGGCCTGGGCCCTGTCAGGGGCCTTGAACGGTATCCACACCCAGTCGACCGCGCTGCTCGACGCGGCGCGCAACCTTGGCTGGCTGTTTGCGCTTTACCGGCTGTTTGCCATCGATGGCCGCCACACCTCGATGGCCCCGATCCGCCCGATGCTGCTGGCGGTGGCCTTTGTCGAACTGCTCCAGGCGGCCGGGGTCATTCTCCTGTTGCTGGCGGCTCCTGCGGCGATCGATCCGGTCGGGTTCCACACCTTCGTTTCATTGGGACTGCTGGTCGCGATCGGCGGGCTGGTGCTGGTCCACAACCTTTATGGCGCGGCGTCGGCCCAGGCCCGGCTGTTGCTGCGCTGGCCGGCGCTGGTGCTGGCCGTGCTTTGGGGCTTCGACCTGACCTATTACGTCATCGCTTACCTCTCGGGCTCGAGCCCGGCGGTGCTCGACGGATTGCGCGGTGCACTGGGGCTGGTCTTTGCCGGTCTGCTGGCCCTGGGTGCGCGCGAAGGCAGCGAACAGCTGCGCTTCCGCCCGTCGCACGCCGCCGCTTTCCAGTCGCTGTCGCTGCTGCTGATCGGCGGCTATCTCGTCGTGCTGGTGGCCATTGCGCAGTGGCTGGCCTTTTCGGGCGGTGATTTCGCTGCGCAGATGCAGATCGGCTTTGTCGCCCTGGCGCTGGTCGCGGCGCTGACGATCGCCCCCTCGCGGCGGCTGCGCGGGTGGATGCGGGTGTCGCTGTCCAAGCATCTGTTCACTCACCGCTATGATTACCGCGCCGAATGGCTGCGTTTTACCCGGACGATCGGCCAGGCCGGCGATGCTTCGGCCTCGCTCGAAGAGCGGGCGATCCGTGCCCTGGCCGACATCACCGAAAGCCCCGGTGGCCTGCTGCTGACCTGCGGCGAGGACGGCCGGTTCGAACTGGCTGCGCGCTGGCAGTGGCCGACCGCCGACGTGCCGCAAAACGCCTTGCCGCCCGAAACCGTCGCGGCCTTCGAAGGCAACGCCTTCGTTGCCGATCTCGATGCGCTGCGCGGCGGCGAAGTGGCCGCCGACAGGTGTCCGCCGATGCCCGATTGGCTGATGGCCGAACCGCGCGCCTGGGGGGCGGTGCCGCTGATCCATTTCGAGCGGCTGGTCGGGCTGGTCGTGCTGGCCCGTCCCGCCTTCAGCCGCGCGCTCGACTGGGAGGACTTCGACCTGCTCCGCGTCGCCGGGCGCCAGCTGGCCAGCTATCTGGCCGAAAACACCGGGCAAAAGGCGCTGGCCGAGGCAAGCCGCTTCGACGATTTTCATCGCCGCATCGCCTTTGTCATGCACGACATCAAGAACCTGGCGAGCCAGCTTACCCTGCTCGCCCGCAACGCCGAACAGCACGCCGAGAACCCGGCGTTCCGGGCCGACATGCTGGTGACCCTGCGCAATTCGGCGGACAAGCTCAACGCGCTGCTGGCGCGGCTGTCGCGGTATGGGCCGACCTCGGTCCAGGTGCTGGCGCCGGTCCGCGCGGATCAGGTCGCGGCTGCGGTCGTTGCCCAGTTCCGCGACAATCACCTCGTCACCCTGACCGAATCCGAGGAGTGCGAGGTTTCGGCCGAACGCGAATCGCTCGAACAGGTCGTGCTTCACCTGGTCCAGAACGCCGTCGATGCCAGCGACGATGGCGCGCCGGTGTTCGTCCGGGTCGCCTCCGACAGCCTCAACGGCCTGATCGAGATCGTCGATTCGGGTGGCGGGATGAGCGCCGAGTTCATTCGCAGCCGCCTGTTCAAGCCGTTCGATTCGACCAAGCCCGGCGGCTTCGGCATCGGCGCCTATGAGGCGCGCGAACTGGTCCGGGCGATGGGCGGGCGGCTCGACGTCGAAAGCCGCGAAGGGCTCGGCTCGCGCTTTACCATCCGCTTGCCGCTGGCTGCCGCCGCGGCCCTGCGCAAATCCCTTGAACACGCCGGCAGGAAGGTCGCCTGATGCCCGAGAGCAAACCCAAACTCCTGATCGTCGAGGACGACGCCGAGCTTCAGGCGCAGCTCAAATGGGCCTATCCCGATTTCGAGGTGATCGTTGCCGGAGACCGCGCCAGCGCGCTGACCGCCTTGCGCGCCGAGGAACCCGCGGTGGTGACGCTGGATCTGGGCCTGCCGCCCGATCCCGACGGGACCAGCGAGGGCTTCGCCGTGCTCGATGCGATCATGGCGCTCAAGCCCGATACCAAGGTGATCGTCGCCTCGGGCCATGGCGCGCGGGAATCGGCGCTGCAGGCGATCGCCAAGGGCGCTTACGATTTCTACCAGAAGCCGGTCGACATCGAGGCGCTCGGCCTGATCGTGCGCCGCGCCTTCGAACTGCACCGGATCGAGGGCGAGAACCGCCGTCTGGCGGTGCGTTCGGATGACGACAACCGCGTGCTTGGCCGGATGATCACCGGCGCGCCAGAGATGGTCAAGGTCGCCCGGACGATCGAACGGGTCGCCAATACCAATGTCTCGGTCATGCTGCTGGGGGCCAGCGGCACCGGCAAGGAATTGCTCGCCCGCGGGCTGCACGATGCCAGCGACCGCGCCGGCGGGGCTTTCGTCGCGATCAACTGCGCTGCGATCCCCGAAAACCTGCTCGAAAGCGAGCTGTTCGGGCACGAGAAGGGCGCCTTCACCGGGGCGGTCAAGACCACCGAAGGCAAGATCGAGCAGGCCCAGGGCGGCACGCTGTTCCTCGACGAGGTCGGCGACATTCCGCTGCCGCTGCAGGTCAAGCTGCTGCGCTTTCTGCAGGAACGGGTGATCGAGCGGATCGGCGCGCGCAAGTCGATCGCGGTCGACACCCGGATCGTCTGCGCCACGCACCAGGACCTTGAGGCGATGATCGGCGATGGCCGCTTCCGCGAGGATCTGTTCTACCGCCTGGCCGAAATCGTCGTGCGCATCCCCAGCCTGGCCGAACGGCCCGGCGATGCGGCGCTGCTGGGCAAGGCCTTCCTCGCTCGCTTTGCCAAGGAAATGAACCCGCAGGTCAAGGGCTTCTCGGCCGATGCGCTCGCCGCGATCGATGCCTGGCACTGGCCGGGCAATGTCCGCGAACTGGAAAACCGGGTCAAGCGCGCGGTGATCATGTCCGACGGCAAGATGATCCACGCGCACGACCTCGATCTGGCGGCGGACGCGGCGGAGGACAGCCAGGTGCTCAACCTCAAGACCGCGCGCGAAGCGGCCGACCGGCGGGTGATCCGCCACGCCCTGGCGCGCAGCGAGGGCAATATCTCGAGCACGGCCAAGATGCTCGGGATCAGCCGTCCGACGCTATACGATCTGCTCAAGCAGTACGACATGCAGGTCTGAGCCGTGCGGCGCGCGATCCGCTTTGCGGCACCCGTCCTGCTCGCGCTTGCGCTCTCCGCCCCCGGACATGCGGATGGCGGCGCAGCGCAGGCGGCGCTGGCCAAGGCGCGCGCTGCACTTGCCCGCGGCGACGGCGTTGCCGCCGAGATCGAACTGAAGAAGGCCGCTGCCGCCGGTGCCGGCCGCGATGCCCTGGCCGCACCGATGGGCGAGGCGCTGATCGTCCAGAAGAACTATGCCGCGGCGCGCGGCTGGCTGAGCGGCGGCCGCTTCGCCAAGGGCGACGAAGCCTATGGCTGGCGGATGCTGGGCATGCTCGAACGCTTCACCGGCAATCTCGATTCCGCCGACCAGGCCTATGACCGGGCGCTGGCCTTTGCCCCCAACGATGCGGTGATCTGGACCGACGTCGGGCGCTTGCGCTTTTCCAAAGGCGAGCAGGTGCAGGCGATCGACGCCGCCAATCGGGCGCTGGTCGCCGATCCCGACAACCCCCGCGCGCTAGAGCTGCGCGCCCAGTTGATGCGCGATCAGGCCGGCTGGGACGCCGCGCTGCCGCTCTATGAGCGGGCCTTGCTCAAGGCGCCGAACGATATGGACCTGCTCGCCGGCTATGCCGCCACGCTGGGCGAAGCGGGCCGGCTGCGCGACATGCTGACCGTGACCCGGCACATGATCGACAGCGATGGCGGCGATGCCCGTCCGTGGTTCTATCAGGCGGTGCTGGCGACGCGGGCGGGTCAGTTCGACCTGGCCCGCAAGCTGCTGATCAAGGCCGGCAAAGGCGTGGACGGCATGCCCGCGGCGACCCTGCTGCGCGGCGTGCTCGAACTGGAGGCGGGCAACGCCAATGCCGCCGTTGCGCAGTTCGACGCGCTGGTCCAGCAGCAGCCGGCCAACCGTCCGGCGCAATTGCTGCTGGCCCGCGCGCTCTATGAAGCGGGCGACAGTGCAGGATTGCTGAACCGCTTTTCCGGGGTAGCGGCGCGCGCCGATGCATCGCCTTACCTGATCGCCCTGATGGCCCGCGCCCTCGAGGAGCGCGGCGACCGGCTTGGTGCGGCGGGCTATCTCGACCGGTTGGCCCGCGCGGCCCCGCCCGCAGTTATGCCGATTGCCGAGCGCGGCTCGGGCGATGCCGCTGCGGCGGTGCGATCGGCCATCGCCGCGGGCAATTTCGCCGGGGCAAGCGCGTTGGCCGATGCCTATGCGCGGCAGCGCCCGGGGATGTTCGAGGCGCTGTCGCTGGCCGGAGACGCCGCCCAGGCTCGCGGTGCGCCGCTGCCCGCGCTCGACTATTACCGCCGTGCCGCGCAGGTGCGTTATCCCGAACGGATGCTGCTGCGCACGGTCGAGGCCCTGGAAAAGGCCGGACGCGGCGGTGAGGCGCCGCCCTTTGTGGTCAGTTACCTCGCCAGCTGGCCGGGCAGCCGGCTTGCCGCGCGGCTGGCTGCGGGGCATGCCGCTTACGGGGCGGACTGGGCCCATAGCCGAAGCCTGCTCGAACATCTGCGCGACACCGGCGGCGCGCGCGATGGGCGCCTGCTGATCGACCTCAGTCTGGCGCAGCTCAATGGCGGCGATCCCGACATTGCGGCCGACACGGCGATGCGCGCAGCGCGGCTGCTGCCCGGCAATGGCGCGGCGGCACAGGCCTGGGGCATGGCCCTGACCGAAAGCGGCGACGATCCGCAATTGGCGCGCCAATTGCTCGACAAGGCGCGGCGGATCGACGGCGATAATCCTCTTTTGACCGAGGCGCGCCAGCGGCTGGGCAACTAGCCTCTCGACAAGCGGCAACGACTCCGTAAAGCCAATTCATCGCGCGGTTAAATTGCGGGGGATGAGATGGCAGGCGTACTTTCCGGGGTAACGGTGATCGAACTGGCGGGGATCGGTCCCGGGCCGTTCACGGGCATGATGTTGGCCGATCACGGCGCGCGGGTGATCCGGGTCGAGCGTCCCGGGACCAGCGGCCGTTTCGGCGACGGCGGCAACCGCGACATCCTCAACCGCAACCGCGAACGGATCGAGCTCGACCTCAAGGATCCCGCCGCAATCGTCCAGCTCAAAGCGCTGGTGAAGGACGCCGACGCGCTGATCGAAGGCTATCGTCCCGGCGTGATCGAACGGATGGGGATCGGCCCCGACGTGCTGCTGGCGATCAACCCCAAGCTGGTGGTCGGACGGATGACCGGGTGGGGTCAGGAGGGTCCGATGGCGCCGCTGGCCGGGCACGACATCAACTACATCGCGCTGTCGGGCGCGCTCCATTCCTATGGCCGCAAGGGCCAGAAACCGACCTTCCCGGTCAACGCCGTGGGCGATTTCGGCGGCGGCGGCATGCTGCTGGCCTTCGGTGTGGTCGCGGCGATCCTTCATGCCCGCGGCGGCGGGCCGGGCCAGGTGGTCGACTGCGCAATGGTTGACGGCGCGGCGATCCTGTCGGCGATGACCTACACATTCCTCGGCAACGGCCAGTGGAAAGACGAGCGCGGGGTCAACCTGCTGGATAGCGGCACGCATTTCTACGACACCTACGAAACCAGCGACGGCAAGTGGATCTCATTGGGCTCGATCGAGCCGCAGTTCTATGCGCTGCTGATGGAAAAGACCGGGCTGGCGGGCGATCCCGACTTTGCCCTGCAGATGAACCCGGCCAAGTGGGACGATCTCAAGGACCGGATGACCGCGCTGATCCTGACCAGGACCCGCGACGAATGGTGCGCGATCATGGACGGCACCGACATCTGCTTTGCCCCGGTGCTGAGCCTGAAGGAAGCGCCGCAGCATCCGCACAACGTGGCGCGCGGCACTTTTGTCGAGGACGGCGGCATGGTCCAGCCGGCACCGGCCCCGCGCTTCTCCGCTACCCCGGCACCGGCACCGAAGCTGGCGGGGCGGTGATCCGTTGCCCTGACGGACGAAGCAGGGGATAGCGCGGCATATGGGCGCAATTTCCCGCATCGATCCGATGGTCCGGCTGCTGCTGCTGGCGATTGCCCTGGCCTTCGTCCTGCCGGTGCACGGCGCGGCGCAGGCGGCGGCGCAGTTTGTCGCCAATGCCGCGGTGTTCCTGCTGTTCTTCCTCAACGGCCTGCGGCTGCCGCGGCATGAGGTCTGGGCGGGAATGGGCAATCACCGGCTGCTGTGGCCGCTGGTGGGCTGGGTGTTCGGCGCCATGGCGCTGGCCGGGTGGCTGGTCTGGCAGGCCGGGCAGGGGTGGATGCCGCCGCTGATCGCTCTGGGTTTCCTGTATCTTGGCTGCCTGCCGTCGACAGTGCAGTCGGCAACGGCCTATTCCTCGCTGGCCGGGGGCAATGTTGCCAGCTCGGTGGTCGCGGCGGCGCTGCTCAACATCCTCGGCGTGTTCGTCACCGCGCCGCTGTTTTCGCTGCTGGCGGGGGGACACGGCGGCGGCCTTCATGCCGACGGGCTGGTCAAGGTGATCGCCATCCTGCTGCTGCCCTTCGTGCTGGGGCAGGCCTTGCAGGGGCGGCTGGGCGGCTGGGTCCAGGGGCATCGGCCCTTGATCACCTGGATGGATCGCAGCTCGATCGCCATCGCCGTCTATGTCGCTTTCTCCGGCGCGGTGGCGCAGCAGTTCTGGGCGCGGGTCGATGCGCGCGGCTGGCTATGGCTGGCTGGCGGGACGGCTCTGCTGCTGGTGATCGGGCACTTGGGAGCCTGGCTGCTGGGCGGCGCGCTGCGCCTCGACCCGGCCAACCGCCGCACCATGCTGTTCGCCGGCGCGCAAAAGAGCATCGCGATGGGCGCGCCGCTGGCCACGGTGCTGTTCGCCCCCGCTGCAGCAGGGATCGTGCTGCTGCCGATCCTGCTTTACCACCTGGCGCAGCTGGTGCTTGCCGCGCCGCTCGCCGCCCGGCTTAGTCGGCCCTGACGGCAGCGTCCATTTCCGCGTCGGGGTTGCGGCGCTTGTGCCGCACCGACCACCATAGCGACAGCCCGATCAGCACCGCGCCGATCAGCCCGGTCACCGATTCAGGAATGTGATAGCGCGCCGACAGCAGCATGATCGCGCCCAGCACGATGATCGCCCAGAAGGCGCCGTGCTCAAGATAGCGATATTCGGCCAGGGTCCCCTGCTTGACCAGATGAATGGTCATCGAACGGACGAACATCGCGCCGATCGACAGGCCCAGCGCGATGATCACCATGTTGTTGGACAGGGCAAAGGCCCCGATCACGCCGTCGAAGCTGAACGAGGCGTCGAGCACGTTGAGATAGAGGAAACCGCCGAGGCCCGAACGGACGATCTGGCCGCCCGCCGCCATTGCCTCGTCGCGCATTTCCAGGATTGTGCTGATCGCCTCGACCGCGATGAAGCTGACCAGGCCCAGCGTGCCGGAAACCATGAAGGTCAGTGCCTCGTCCGGCGGCAGCAGCCCCGAAATCAGGTAGAGCACCACCAGCAGCAGCGCGATTTCCGCCGCCTTGATGTTGGAGACCAGTGCCAGCTTCTTTTCGATCCACTTGAGCCAGTGAATCTCCTTTTCGCCATCGAAGAAGAACGACAGCCCGACCATGGCCAGAAACGCGCCGCCGAAGCCGGCAATGCCGACATGGGCGCTGCTGACGATCTTCTCGTATTCGGCAGGATTGTTGAGCGACAGCTGCAGCGCATCGACCGGACCCAGCCCTGCGGCAATGGCGACGATCGCCAGCGGAAAGACGATGCGCATGCCGAACACCGCGATGACCATGCCCCAGGTCAGGAAGCGCTTCTGCCACACGTCGTCCATGTCCTTCAGCACCGCGGCGTTGACCACCGCGTTGTCGAACGACAGCGACACTTCGAGGATCGCCAGGACAAAGATGATCCACAGCATCGAAGCGGTCGCCGCCAGGCTGCCGCTTTGCGACCAGCCGTACCACGCGCCCAGCACGAGGCAGGCGACCGTGAACAGGATCGAGCCCTTGTAAAATCGCATCAGCATTGCATTGCCCTGTTTGTCTGAAGTGACGTGTGTCTGAAGTGACGCCGCGGCGGCGGTCCTATTTGGGTTGATAGGTCTGTTCGGTGCCGGGGAAGGCCCGCTGGCGGACCTGTCCGGCATAGTCGGCCGCGGCGGCGGAAATCACCTCGGCGATTTCGGCATAGCGCTTCACGAACCGCGGGACGCGTTCGAACATGCCCAGCATGTCCTCGGTCACCAGCACCTGGCCGTCGCACTGGTTGGAGGCACCGATGCCGATGGTCAGGCAGGACACCGCCTTGGTCGCTTCGATCGCGATCGGTTCGACCACGCCTTCGATGACAACCGCGAAGGCCCCGGCCTGATCGAGCGCCACGGCATCGGACACGATCTTCCTTGCCTCGGCCTCGCTGCGGCCGCGGGCGTTATAGCCGCCCAGCGTGTTGACCGCCTGCGGGGTCAGCCCGACGTGGCCCATCACCGGGACGCCGCGCTGTGCCAGGAAGGCCACCGTATCGGCCATCACCGCCCCGCCTTCCAGCTTGACCGCGGTGCAGCCGGTTTCGGCCAGCACCCGCGCGGCGCTGGCCAGTGCCTGATCGGGCGAACGCTCATAGCTGCCGAAGGGCAGGTCGACCACGACCACCGCGTGATAGGATCCGCGCACAACTGCTGCGCCGTGCGCGATCATCATGTCGAGCGTGACCTGCAGGCTGCTGGGCAGGCCATAGATCACCTGGCCGAGCGAATCGCCGCACAGCAGCAGATCGCAGTGCGCGTCGAGCAGCTGGGCCTGGCGCGCGGTATAGGCGGTGAGCATCACCACCGGATCGGCGGTGACCCCGTCCTGCTTGCGCTGGCGGATCGCCGGGATCGACAGCCGCCGCAGCGGCGAGGGCGTGGGATGGGCACGGCTGGTCGCGGTGTCGAGCTGATAGGTCGTAGACATGGTGGCTTCCTAGCGCCCTTTTCGCATATGCGAAAGGACTTGCGCGAACGGCGGGAAGCTGGGGAAGGAGCGGCACATACCCCTTGCCAACGCCCGCCTTGCCGCTAGCTTCCCGGGCCAGGACAAGACAAGCGGCCGCGCGATGCATCCGGTCGCAAGCTTAGGGGATTAAGATGTTCGGACGGGTCAAACCCTTGGACGCCATCCTGGCGACCGCCGAGAAGAAATCACTCCATCG
>JBJTLX010000009.1:0-4077 GCA_046063245.1 Novosphingobium sp. | reverse complement strand
GCTGTCGAAGCGGAAGGCGGGGCCGCCAGCCTCGCCACGGGTGACGGCGCGAATGACATCCCGATGCTGGTCGCGGCCAGCTATGGCATTGCCTATCATGCCAAGCCCAAGGCGCGCGCCGCGGCGCACGGGACGATCGACCGCGGCGATCTGACCGATGTTTTGCGCTTGCTCGGGATCCCGCGCGACCAGTGGGTGCTGGGCTGACCGGCGCGATTGGGTTGCGATCTGCAACTTCCTATTGACAAGACTGTCAGTAGTTCGCATTATCAGGGCCATGAACATGCAGACCGCCCTTGCGCCCGCCCCGGTGGACTTTGCCGCCGAAGACCTCCCGCTGATGCTGCCGGGCCGCCCCAAGGCGCGCTACAACCTGCCCAAGGCGTGGCGGCACTTCAAGGAACTGGTCAAGGACAAGGAAGACACCGCGCAGGTTACCGGCGTATTCGAGGCGCTGCCGTGGCGCGGGATCTATGACGCAGCGCTGGCCTTCCTGGCGACCGAGCGCGCCCAGCAGATCCGCCGCAGCGAACCCACGCTGGTGGCGATCCTCGACGATCACGCAGCGCTGCGCCGGCTGCCCGAAGGCTCCGTCGCGCACGCCTATTGCGACTTCATGGAGCGCGAGGGGCTTTCGGCGCAGGGGCTGGTCGACGAACTCGACAAGAACCGCCCGGCGCACATGTACTGGGACGATCAGGTCAGCTGGTACTTCAACCGCATGCGCGACACCCACGATCTGCTCCACGTGCTGACCGGCTTTGGCCGCGACGCGCTGGGCGAGCAGTGCGTGCTGGCTTTCACCTACAGCCAGCAGCCCAGCCCGGCGCACCTGTTCCTGGGCTATGCCGGCGGGCTTGAAATCCGCAAGCACCCGGTCAAGGTCCCGGTGTTCCGCGCGGTGCGCGAGGCGCAGAAGCTGGGCAAGGCCTGCCCGCGCCTGGTCGAACAGCCGATCCGCGAACTGCTGGCGATGCCGCTGGAAGACGCGCGCGCCCGGCTCAACATCAGCCGCCCGCGCTTTTACTGGCAAGCCCACGACACCTGGCGCGCCGCCGGGGTCGATCCCTACGAGCTGATGGCGCCGGTCCAGCAGGCGGCGTGAAGGGCGAGGGGCTCCAACACTTTTTCGTCACCCTGAACTCGTTTCAGGGTCCATGGGGCCTCCGAACCGGAGCGCGGTATCGCAGGCAAACCGCGCAGTTGGCTTTTCATGCGCCAACGGGGCAATCCGGGTAATGGACCCTGAAACGAGTTCAGGGTGACGATGTCAGGTGGGCTGGCGGGTTGACCCCGCTTCAGCGCAATTCCTTCCTGATCACCAGCTTCAGTCCCGACCACACATCGTCGACCGCGCAGACTTTGGTATCGACAAAGCCCAGCGGCAGGGCGAGTTCGCGGATGGTGTCTTCGGTCACGTCGGTGGGCGCCTTGGCGGCCTGCTTGGGCCAACTCACCCAGACCTGACCATCCGGCGCGATCTGCTGGCGCAGCGCCGGTAATCGCGCTTCGAGCACGGCCCGCTCGGTCACGAACACATGCGCCGCGTTGATCCCCTGCGTCGGGTCGGCGACGAAGGTTAGCTCGAGCGCATATTCCGCGATTTCATCGAACACGTCCTCAGGCATGGCATCGAACCACACTCGCATTCCGTCGCGCAGGGAGAGCTTCCTGGCGAGCGGGGTGCCGGAATAGCCACCGGTCATGATTGCAGCCGCGCCAGGAGCGCCTGCGCGGCGGCGGGGTTGCGCACCTTGGCTCCGGCGATGAAGAACGCATAGACGTCGCGGCGGCCGTCTGCCCATTGCCGGGCGCGCGTTGCCCATTGATCGAGCGCGGCATCGTCATAGCCGGTGGCCTGCTCTTCGACTGTGCGCTGCAGCCGGGCATAGGTGAAATCCGCGGTCTGCTCGTCTATGCAGGGAAACGCGTCACTGTCGGCAAAGACGACCGCCATGTTGCGCGCCCGGGCAAGGTCAAGGAACGCCGGATCGCGGAAGCTTTCGTGCCGCACTTCCAGCGCGTGGCGCAGCGGCGGGCTGCCCAGCGTCTCGGGCAGCAGATCGAGGAAGCGGGCGAAGTCGTCACGCTCGAAGGCCTTCGTCGCCATGAACTGCCAGTTGATCGGCCCTAGCCGGTCACCGAGGCGGTCGATGCCTTGACCGAGGAACCGCGCGACCGATTCCCCGCCGTCTGCCAGCACCTTGCGATTGGTGGCAAAGCGCGAGGCCTTGACGCTGAACTTGAATCCGTCCGGTACGGCCGCCGCCCAGTTGGCGAGACTCTCGGGCTTCTGGCTGCCGTAGTAGGTGCTGTTGATCTCGATCGCGGTGACCTGGCGCGATGCATATTCCAGCTCGCGCTTCTGCGCGGTTCCGGGCGGGTAGAACGTTCCGCGCCACGGCTCATAGTTCCATCCGCCGATGCCGACGCGGATGGTCATTGCTTTGTGTGCTTTCCCTTGTGCACGGCGATCAGCGCGTCGAGCGCCTCGATTCGCTGGCGCTCCGGTGTGCCCTTGGGCAGGCCCTTGAGGCGGCAGGCAGCCCAGAGGCTCTTGCGTTCCGACTCCAGTGCTTTGAGGTACAGGTCGGCCATTACCGTTCCATCCAGTCGCGAAAGAAGCTGTCGCTGGCTTCGCGCAGGGCGGTGAGGGGAATCTCCGCCAAAATTGGGCTGGCTACGTCACCGACATGGACGGAATCACCAGAGGCCCGACCGAGTATCGAACAAGGTATGCCGACCATGCGCGCCATTTCGACCACCTTGTTGCTTTCGATATCGTCAACTCGAGCGGATACCAGGTAGCGTGACTGACCTTCTCCAAAGAGTTCGGCCGTCAGGTTTTCTGAAGTCCAAAGCCATTCCGGATCGATTATGATTCCGACATTTCCTGCGAGCGCCATTTCGGTCGCCGCAACCAACAAGCCACCGTCAGAAATATCGTGCACTGACGCAACCGCGCCCCCTTCAATGAGCGCCCTTACCAACTCACCGATTTTCCGTTCAAAAGTCAGATCGACGGGAGGTGGTGACCCCGCTTCCCGGCCGAAGCATTCGCGAAGCCAAAGGGACTGACCGAGGTCGGATGCGCGCGAGCCGAGCAGAAAGACTGTCTCACCCGCAGCCTTGAAGCCGATCGTCGCCATCTTGGCGTAATCGTCCATCAACCCAACGCCGCCAATCGCAGGGGTCGGCAGGATCGCCGAGCCGCCGCCGGTCGCCTTGCTCTCGTTATAAAGCGACACATTCCCGCTCACGATCGGGTAATCCAGCGCCCGGCAGGCATCGCCCATGCCGCGCAGGCACTCGACGATCTGGGCCATGATTTCGGGCCGCTGGGGGTTGGCGAAGTTGAGGCAGTTGGTGATCGCCAGCGGGGTCGCGCCGACGGCTGAGAGGTTGCGATAGGTTTCCGCCACCGCCTGCTTGCCGCCTTCATAGGGGTCGGCATAGCAATAGCGCGGGGTGCAGTCGGTGGTCATGGCCAGCGCCTTGCGGCTGCCGTGGAGGCGCACCACCGCCGCGTCGCCGCCGCTTTTCTGCATGGTGTCGGCACCAACCTGGCTGTCGTACTGTTCCCAGATCCAGCGCCGGCTGGCGAGATCGGGGCAAGCCATCAGCTTCAAGAGGTCCGCGCCGATGTCGGTGCTTTCGGGCACCTCGCCCAGCGGCTTGACCGCAGCCCAAGCCTTGTACTCTTCAAGGCTCAGTGCGGGCCGGTCATAGAGCGGCGCGTCCTCGGCCAGCGGGCCCAGCGGAATGTCGCAGACGGTCTCGCCCTGCCAGGTCAGCACCATGTGGCCGCTGCCGGTGACCTCGCCGATCACCGCGAAGTCGAGCTCCCACTTCCGGAAGATCGCCTCGGCCATCGGCTCCTTGCCGGGCTTGAGCACCATCAGCATCCGCTCCTGGCTCTCGCTCAGCATCATTTCGTAAGGCGTCATGCCCTCTTCGCGGCACGGCACCTTGTCCATGTCGAGGATGATCCCGGCCTTGCCGTTGGTCGCCATCTCGACCGAGCTTGACGTCAGCCCAGCCGCGCCCATGTCCTGGATCGCGACGATCGCGTCGGTC
>JBJTLX010000114.1:0-8334 GCA_046063245.1 Novosphingobium sp. | reverse complement strand
TGACTGCTGTGGGCGGTGCATCGAACTTCACCACCCTGATCAATGCCGACAAGGTGGACGGTTACGGGTTCGAAGCCGAGTTCGAAGCGCGTCCGGTGCGCGGCCTGACCGTGACTCTGGGTGTTTCGTACAACCACAACGAGATCAAGGACCCCGGCCTCTATGTCGCCGGTTGCGGCGCGGCGTGCACGGTCACCGATCCGGTCCGCGTCGGCAGCCCGGGGATCGATTCGATCAACGGCAACCAGCTGCCGCAAAGCCCGCGCTGGATCGCCAACTGGACCGCGGGTTACGCCGCGCCGCTGGGCGATGGCGAAGCCTATGTCTTCACCGACTGGGCCTATCGTTCGAAGATCCAGTTCTTCCTGTATGAATCGGTCGAATTCAGCGACGACAGCATGCTCGAAGGCGGGCTGCGGGTGGGCTATCGCACCGGCCGCTATGACATCGCCGGTTTCGCCCGCAACATCACCAACGATGTCTCGGCGGTGTCGGGGATCGACTTCAACAACCTGACCGCGATGGTCAACGAACCGCGGATCTTCGGGGTCGAACTGGGCGTGAAGTTCTGATCCGGCCGAACGGCTGAATGAGTGGCCCCGCCGGAGCGATCCGGCGGGGCCTTTCGTTTCAGGGCGCGACCCGCGCCAGCAGCGCGTCGACGTCGGCATCGTCCTGGTAGAGCGCAAAGCCGATGCGCAGCACGTCGCCGCGCAGGTCGGTGACGACACCTGCGGCCTTGAGGCTCGCATAGTGTTCGGGCGCGCGGGGGCCTTGCAGCGCCGCGAAACGCGCCTGCCTGCTGCTGATGACCTGAAGGTCGGGATAGGGATCGGCTGCCTGGAACCGCGCCTTGAGCCTGTCGCAATGGGCCGAGATCGCAGCGGTCGTCAGGCCTTCGCCGGCCAGCATGCGCTGCACCGCGTTGAAGCGGTAGATCCCCGAAGCATCGAAGGTGCTACCCAGAAAGCGCCGCCCATCCGGGGCATAGCCGACCCCGCCCTGCTGTGCGGCCAGATCGTCGAAGGCGGCGTACCAACCGGTCACTTCGGGGCGCGGGGCAAAGCCCGGCGGGGCGTGGAGGAAGCACGCGCCTTCGCCCGCCATGGCGTATTTGTAACCGCCCGACAGGTAGAAAATCGGCTCGGCCAGTGCCGACAGGTCGGTCGGCGTGGCCATGAAGCCGTGATAGCCGTCGATCACTACCCACGGTCCTTCGGGACGGGCCAGCGCGGCAAGCCGTTCGATCCCGTCCAGCGCCTGCCCCGAATTGAACTGGACCTGGCTGGTGAAGATCAGGTCATAGGCACCGCTCTCCGCCTCCGCGACCAGGCGTTCGAGCGGCACCGTGGTCAGCGCGATCCGTCCGCTTTCGGCCCAGCGCAGCGCCTGGCGGCGGAACGAGTGGAACTCGCCGTCGCTGGCCAGCACGCGGGGCCGCGCCATCGGCAGGGCCGAAACGATCCGGACCAGAAAGTCGTGGGTGTTGGGGGCAAAGGCAATGCTGGCCGGATCGGGCAGCGCCAGCTCAAGCGCCACGTGCTGCTGCGCTTCGGGGATCACTTCGGCAAAGATGTGGTCCCACTTGTAATCGGCCAACCGCGCCGCGTCGTCCCACGCCTGCACCTGTCCCTGCCAGCTGGCATCGGGCCACAGGTGATGGCTGTGCGCGGCAAAGTGCAGCCGCCCGGGCGCGGCGGCCAGACTGCGGGAGAACAGGTGCTTCCAGCTCACAGCGCGGTCCGCAGCGACCACAGTTCGGGAAAGGCGCGCTTGCCTAGGGTCGAATGGAGATAGCTGGCTCCGGCCGTGCCGCCGGTGCCGGGCTTGCCGCCGATGACGCGTTCCACGGTGAGCACGTGCTTGTGCCGCCAGGTCGCCATGGCATCGTCCAGATCGACCAGCTTTTCGGCCAGCTGGTATAGCTCCCAATAGCGCTGGGTGTCGCGGTAAACCGCCAGGAACGCGGCCTTGACCCCCGGGTGCGGGGTGTAGGACCGGGTCACATCGCGGGCCAGCACTTCGGCCGGGATTGGCAGGCCGGCGCGGGCCGCGGCGGCAATCGCTTCGTCCCACAGGCTGGGCGCGGCCAGCGCTTGTTCCATCGCCGCGCGGGCTTCGGGCCGGTCATTCTGATAGTCGAGAAACCGCGCGTCCTTGAGGCCCAGCATGTATTCGACCGTGCGGAACTGGTCCGACTGGAACCCGCTCGACGGACCCAGCACGTCGCGAAAGCGGGTGTAGTCGCTCGGCGTCATGGTCGCCAGGACGTCCCAGCTCAATGTCATCACCGCCTGGATCCGGCTGACCCGCGCCAGCGCCTTGTAGGCCGGGACCAGTTGGTCGGCGCGGACCTCGGCAACCGCCAGTCGCAGCTCGCGGATCATCTGCTTCAGCCACAGTTCCTTGGTTTGGTGGATGATGACGAACAGCAGCTCATCATCGGCATCGGACCGCGGATGCTGGCAGGCCAGCAGGTCGTCGAGCGCCAGATAGCGCGCATAGGTCATGGGTTCAGTCATGGCGCGACCATCGACCGAACCGGTTACCAATGCAACCGGATTAGCGGGTGCCGAGACCGCGCGCGATGATCCCGCGCAGGATTTCGCGCGTCCCGCCGCGCAGCGACCAGCTCGGTGCGTTGTGGACGATGTTGGCGAGCACACCGGCATAGGCCGCCTGGCTACGCGGATCGGGTTCGGCGTCGACCAGCTGGCGGGCGAAATCGGGCAGGGTCTGTTCCCACACCGCGCCGACGTCCTTGACGATCGAGGCCTGCAGCCCGGCATCCTGCTTGTTCTGCAGCATCGCCGCGACCGAGCGCGACAGGCGCCGCAGCACGGCAAGCTGCGCGGTCAGACGGCCGATGGTCGCCAGTGCGGCATCGTCTTCGCGCCCTTTCAGCGCATTGAGCAGCTGGTACATCAGCTCGATCGAGGACAGGAACCGTTCGGGACCGGAGCGTTCGAAGGCCAGCTCGCTCATCACCTGGTTCCAGCCGTCGCCTTCCTGACCCAGCAGGTTCTTTGCAGGAACCACGGCATCTTCGAAGTGCATCTCATTGAAATGATGCTGTCCGGCCAGGTCGATGATCGGCCGGATTGTCAAACCTGGAGTGTCCTTGAGGTTGACCAGAAGCTGGCTGGTGCCCTGGTGGCGGTCGGCTGGGGTGCCGCTGGTGCGGCAGAACAGGATCACATAGTCGGCCTCATGCGCGAAGCTGGTCCAGACCTTGGTTCCGGTGACACGGTAGACATCGCCATCACGCACCGCCTTGGTCCGCGTGGCGGCCAGGTCGCTGCCGGAATCGGGTACGCTCATGCCGATGCCGAAAGCCAGCTCGCCCGCGGCGATGCGCGGCAGGATGGTTTCCTTCTGCTCCTGGGTGCCAAACTTTATGATCGACGGGCCCGACTGGCGGTCAGCAATCCAGTGCGCGCCGACCGGGGCACCATAGGCGAGCGATTCCTCGACGATCACATAGCGTTCGTAAGCCGTCCGCTCGTGTCCGCCATAGGCCTTGGGCCAGGTCATCCCGAGGTAACCGGCCTGACCCATGGCACGCGAAAAGTCGCGGCTGAACCCGTACCAGTTATCGCTGCGCTGGCGCGGGCTGCGGTGGCCCAGCTGCTGATCGAGGAAGGACCGGAACTCGGTGCGCAGTGCCAGCACTTCGGCGCTGTCGGCAGGTGGGGCGGGGAAGGGGATCGCGCTCATAGTTGTGTCACCATCGGCCAGTAGCCATCGCCGCCGGCCGCCATCGCGGCGCGGCCCAGCTGTGTGGCCCAGAAGACCTGCCCGCCGAATTCGTCGCGCCAGGCCCACAGCGCGGTGGTGTAAAGGTGCAGGCGGTGCTCGCGGGTAAAGCCGATCGCGCCGTGCATCTGGGTGGCGATCCCGGCCCCATTGCCCGCTGCCTCGCGCGCCCGCAGCGACCCGGCAGCAATCCCCAGCAGATCGCCGCGCGCCAGGGCCTCGCCGGCCAGATCGGCAGCGGCGGTGGCGCAGGCCAGCTCGCCCGCCAGCTTGGCCAGCTCGTGCTGGACCACCTGGTTCTTCTGCAGCGGCTTGCCGAATTGGACGCGGGTGGCGGTGTGATCGATCGTCATATCGAGCGCGGCTTCGAGCGCCCCGGCGATCTGGAAGGCGCGCACGGTGGCTCCCGCCGCCAGCGGGCAATAGGGCAGCGGGGCCGCGGCATCGACCGCCCAGTCGATCGCCAGCGAGGGGCGCGGATGGAAGTTGAGCGAGGTGCCCGGCTCGGCCAGCGACCAGCCGCCGCGCGGAACGCGGTACAGCGTGTCACCCACGGCCAGGGCCAGGCAATCGAGATTCTCACCCCAGGCGACGCGGGCAACCGTGCCGGTCAGGCGGCCACCGTCCAGCTTGAGATCGTCGGCGCGGGCCAGTCCGGCCGCGCCTTCGGCCAGCGGCAGGCCCGCGGCAGCCAGCAAGCGATTGGCGGCCATGGTCTCGGCCACCGGCAGCGGCACGGCCAGCTTGCCGAGCAGGCGCAGCGCCTCGCCCTGTTCGTCGGCAGCCAGACCGAACCCGCCCTGTTCCTCGCTGAGCAGCGCCAGCGGCAGGCCCATTTCCTCGACCTCGGCCCACAGCGCGGGAAGCCACTGCCCCTCGCGCGCCTGCGCTTGCGCCGCATCGTCAAGTGATCGCTCGAACAGGCGCTGGATCATTTCTGCAAGCATGTGGTGCCGCCCGCCCCTCGCGTGAAAATATGGTGCCGGCTAGAGGCTTCGAACCCCTGACCCCCTGATTACAAATCAGGTGCTCTACCAACTGAGCTAAGCCGGCAACGTGGCCATATGTGCAGGCGTCCTTAGAACTAACGGGCGCCGAACGTCCACCCCTCGCGTTGCGCGAGCTGCGGGGTCAGCAGCGCGGGGGCCCATAGCGCGGGATCGTGCGCGACCTGGCGCAGCCACGCCGCTGTCAGCAGCGCGTCGGCGGCGTGGTCGGTCAAGGCTGCATGCCGTGCTGCCGGCTGCGAACCGAGCGCGCCAAGCGCGATGTCCAGTTCGTCCCAATCGCGGATTTTGGAGCGCGCGGCGGTGCGGCCCGCCGCGATCGCGGCCAGCGCGGTGTAGATCTCGACCAGTACCGAGCCATGCGCGGGGAGCGGATCGAACGGCCAGATGGCATGGACCCCGGACACCCGGTGGAGCAGGCGCATGCCCGCAAGGCTGCCCTTTCCGACCTGCGCCGCGCCGACCAGGTTGAAGTTGCTGTAAGGCCGGCACCCGGCCCGCGCCTGGCCGTGTTCGGTCTGGCGGAAACGGCCCTGGCCTCCCTTCTGGCCATTGGCGCCGAATGCCGCGCCCTCGCGCCCGCCGTGGCGGCGGAAATGGGGGGACAGGCCGGGATGATCGGCAAAGGTGGTGGCGGCAAGATCGGGCTCACCGCCGCACAGCTTCTCGACCAAGGCCCACAGCGCGCGGGCATCGGCGGGGCTGTCCGCCCATCCGGGGAAATAGGCCCCCCGATCGGCGTGGGCAAAGCTCATGCTCATGTCGAAGCCGACCAGAGTGTCGGTCGGCAGTTCGTGCAGCAGCCAGTCCAGCACCTCGCTCCGCGACCAGCGGTGGCCGGGGCGGACAAGGTCCGGCGCGGCATCCCCGGCAGGGCATAGCGCCACCGCAATCCCGCGATGCCGCTCCCCCGCCGCGCCCGACCAGTCGATCGCCGCGAAGTGGCGGAAGCGACCGAGCCTCATTCTCCGCGCAGCTCGGCCCGTTTTTTGTCCCACCATTCGAGGCGCTTCATCACCTCGCGCTCGAACCCGCGTTCGACCGGGCGGTAATAGGTTTGCGGCGCCATGTCCTCGGGCCAGTAATTGTCGCCTGAAAAGCCGTCCTCGGCGTCGTGGTCATAGGCATAGCCGGCGCCATAGCCGATGTCCTTCATCAGCTTGGTCGGGGCGTTGAGGATATTCGGCGGCGGCGCCAGGCTGCCGGTCTCGCGTGCGCTGGTCCAGGCTTCCTTCTGCGCCAGGTAAGCGGCGTTCGATTTGGGCGCGGTGGCCAGGTAGAGGCAGGCCTGGACGATCGCCAGCTCGCCCTCGGGGCTGCCGAGGAACTGGTAAGCGTCTTTCGCGGCGAGGCACTGGACCAGCGCCTGCGGATCGGCCAGGCCCACGTCCTCGGATGCGAAACGGACCAGCCGGCGCAGCACGTAGAGCGGCTCCTCCCCGGCGGTCAGCATCCGCGCCATGTAGTACAGCGCGGCCTGCGGATCGGACCCGCGCAGCGCCTTGTGCAGCGCCGAAATCAGGTTGTAGTGGCCGTCGCGGTCCTTGTCGTAGACCGCGACGCGGCGCTGCAGAAACGCGCCGAGCCCGGCCGGATCGAGCGGTTCGGGGATCTTCGCATTGTACAGCGTTTCGGCCTGATTGAGCAGGAACCGCCCGTCGCCATCCGCACTGGCAACCAGCGCCGCGCGCGCGTCGTCAGTCAGCGGCAAGGGCCCTTCGAGTACCTCGGCACGGGCCAGCAGGGTATCGAGTGCTGCGGCATCGAGGCGGTGCAGGATCAGCACCTGTGCGCGCGACAGCAGCGCGGCGTTGAGCGCAAAACTGGGGTTCTCGGTGGTCGCCCCGACCAGGGTGACGGTGCCCTTTTCGACAAAGGGCAGGAAACCGTCCTGCTGGGCGCGGTTGAAGCGGTGGATCTCGTCCACGAACAGCAGCGTGCGTTGTCTGACCCGCGCCGCCAGTTCGGCTTCGGCGAAGGCCTTCTTGAGATCGGCCACGCCCGAAAACACCGCGCTGATCGCGACGAAGCGCATCCCCACCGCGTCGGCCAGCAGGCGCGCCATGCTGGTCTTGCCGGTGCCGGGCGGGCCCCACAGGATCATGCTCGACAGGCGCCCGGCCGCGACCATCCGCCCGATCGCGCCTTCCGGACCGGTCAGGTGGTCCTGCCCGATGATCCGGTCCAGCCCGCGCGGCCGCAGCCGGTCGGCCAAGGGGGCGTCGGCTGCGGGTTCGTCCACCTGGGGCGGGGGCAGGTCTTCGGCAAAAAGGTCGGCCATCGCCGCCACGATAGGCGCGCGGCGGAAAATTGTCATCGGGGGCTTGCATCGATCATTAAAAGATATATCTTAGACGCATCATGAAAGGATACAGATACATGAATCACTATGGATGCGGCCCGCGTGGCCGCGGGATGTGGCCGATGATGGCCATGATGACCGGGCGGCGCGGTCGCTGGGGCGGCAGCTTTGGCGGCGGGGCCGAAGGCGGTGACTGGGGCGGGCGCCATCGCCGCGGCCCGGGCGGACGCGGCCGGGTGTTCGGCAATGGCGAACTGCGCCTGGTGCTGCTCGACCTGCTGAGCGAACAGCCGCGCCACGGCTATGAACTGATCAAGGCGATCGAGGAGCTGACCGGCGGCAACTATGCGCCCAGCCCGGGGGTGGTCTACCCCACGCTCAATCTGCTGACCGACGAAGGCGTGATCGCCGAGCAGGCCGGCGACGGTTCGCGCAAATCCTATGCCGCGACGGCCGCCGGACAGCAGGAAGTGGCCGACCGCGCCGAAGAGGTCGCGCGGCTCAAGGACCGGCTGCGCGGTCTTGCCGACGACGAGCAGCGCCACGGCGCCCCGCCGCTGCGCCGGGCGATGGGCAACCTGTTCACCGCGGTGCGCCAGCGTGCGGCCAGCGGCGATTTCGACCGCGCGACGATGCACCAGGTCGCCGACATCCTCGACGAAGCAGCACGCAAGATCGAGCGCCTCTGACGGCCGATTTTGGCCTTGCCCCGGGTTGTGTTAGCTTGGCCGCAGCCAACATCGCAACCTGGGGGAGGGATCGGATGGAACAGGCAACTGCGGCCCGCGTGCCGACAAGCTATTGGGTGGTTTCCGTGCTCGGCGCGCTGTGGAACAGCTTCGGCGCCTGGGACTATGTGATGACCCGGACCCGAAACGTCGAATATCTGAAGGCGGCGGGCGATCCGCAGGTCATCCTCGACTGGATCGACAGCTTCCCGCTGTGGGCACAGATCGGCTGGGGCCTGGGGGTCTGGGGGTCGGTCGCCGGATCGGTGCTGATGCTGCTGCGCTCGCGCCATGCCGCGACCGCGTTCCTTGTCTCGCTGGCCGGGGCGGTGGTCAGCTTTGGCTATCAGATGACCAACACGCCGGCCGCGCTCGCTTCCACTGCGGGCAAGGTCATGCCGCTGGTCATTTGCGGCATCGTCCTGTTTCTGTGGCACTATTCGCGCAAGTCGGCTGCGCAGGGCATCCAGCGTTAGGGCTGCGCTTTCGGCTTTTGCCGGATCAGCCGCAGATAGGTGTCGGCCACCGCCTGGTTGATCCG
>JBJTLX010000113.1:0-10603 GCA_046063245.1 Novosphingobium sp. | reverse complement strand
CACGGCAAGCCGGCCTACATGGTGCTCTATGCGCTGGGCATCCTGTTCTTCAGCTTCTTCTACACCGCGGTGGTGTTCAATCCGGAAGAGACTGCCGATAACCTCAAGCGCAACGGCGGCTTCATTCCCGGCATCCGTCCGGGCAAGAGCACCGCGACCTATCTCGACTATGTGCTGACGCGGATCACGGTGATCGGCGCGATTTATCTGACCGTAGTCTGCGTGGTGCCCGAATACGTAATCGCCCAGACCGGCATGAAGCTGCTGGTCGCGGGCGGGACCAGCCTGTTGATCGTGGTCAATGTCACGGTCAACACGATTACCCAGATTCAGTCGCACCTGCTGGCCCACCAGTACGGCGATCTGATCAAGAAGGCGAAGCTCAAGGGCCGCGCGCGTTAAGCCCGGCCTGCGGTATTCAAGCAAGTCCAGGGGGAACGCTACGTGAACATCATCCTGTTGGGACCGCCGGGTGCGGGCAAGGGCACCCAGGCCCAGCGTCTGGTCGAAGCGCACGGCATGCGCCAGCTTTCCACCGGCGACATGTTGCGCGCCGCGGTCAAGGCCGGCACCCCGGTCGGGCTTCAGGCCAAAGCGGTGATGGACCGCGGCGAACTTGTTTCGGATGAGATCGTCTCGGCCCTGATCGGCGATGAGCTCGACGCGATGGGCGCGGACACCGGTGCGATTTTCGACGGCTATCCGCGCACAGCGGAACAGGCGCGTTCGCTCGACGCGATC
The DNA here is from genome assembly GCA_046063245.1 of Novosphingobium sp. Lineage (GTDB taxonomy): Bacteria > Pseudomonadota > Alphaproteobacteria > Sphingomonadales > Sphingomonadaceae > Novosphingobium. The sequence goes on along the minus strand of JBJTLX010000113.1, from coordinate 9,862 downwards.
CTCGACGCGCGCGGCCGCAGTCTCGATCACGTGATCGAGCTTGAGGTCGACGAAGACGCGCTCGTCGCGCGGATCTGCGGGCGTTATACCTGCGCCAACTGCGGCAAGGGCTATCACGACACCTTCGAGCAGCCTGCCGTTCCCGGCGTCTGCGACCGCTGCGGTTCGCACGAGTTCAAGCGCCGGCCCGACGACAATGAGGATACCGTGCGCACCCGCATGGCCGAATACCGCGCCAAGACCGCCCCGATCCTGCCGATCTACGAAGCGCGCGGCATCGTCGCCCGGGTCAACGGCATGGCCGACATCGAGCATGTCACCGCAGCGATCGAAGCGATCCTCAAGGGCTAGCATGCGGCGCGGCGCTCTGCTGGCCGTGTGGCTTGGTGCGCTGATTGCCGCAGGCCCTGCGGTTGCCGATGTTCAAGCCGCAGATGACAGTGGTTTCGACGTTGCCGGCACCCAGACCATCGACAGTACGGCGGCTGTGGTCTGGGCGGCGCTGGTCAGGCCCGCGACGTGGTGGGAGAGCGCCCACACCTGGTCGGGCAAGGCGGCCAATCTCTCGCTCGATCCGCGGGCCGGGGGCTGCTTCTGCGAACGCCTGCCGGGCCGGGGCGGGGCCGAGCACATGCGCGTCGTCCGCGCCGAACCGGGCAAGGTGCTGGTCATGGTCGGGGCACTAGGCCCGCTGCAAGCGCAGCCTGTGCAGGGCGTGCTGACGGTGCAGCTGGAAGCCAGGGGCGCGGCGACCCTGGTGTCCTGGCGCTATTCGGTTTCGGGCCTGCGCGGGATGAAGGGCAGCGCGATCGCCGCCCCGGTCAACGGCGTGCTCTCGGCACAGTTTGCCGGTCTGGCGCGGACCGCCACGAGCGGTGCCAAGGCTGCGCCGCAGCGGCGTTGACATGGGCGCCGAATCGCCCTAAGCGCGCCCATCAACCGAACAGCGGGACCGTCCGGAAGGCGTAGGCCATAGTGCACGCCAGCCGGGCTTTTTTGCCGTTTCAAGCCGGTTGAAGCGTTGAGATAGGGGGGTGTCGCAGGATTTCCCCCTGTGGAGCATGGAGAATTAAGTGGCTCGTATTGCCGGGGTAAACATCCCCACCAACAAGCGCGTGATCATCGCGCTTACCTACATCCATGGCATTGGTGCTTTCAAGGCCCGCCAGATCGCCGACAAGCTGGGGATCGATCACAGCCGCCGGGTCCAGGACCTGAGCGATCAGGAAGTGCTGCACATCCGCGAAGCGATTGACGCCGATCACACCGTAGAGGGTGACCTGCGCCGCGAAACCGCGATGAACATCAAGCGCCTGATGGACCTGGCCTGCTATCGCGGGCTGCGTCACCGCAAGGGCCTGCCGGTCCGCGGTCAGCGCACGCACACCAACGCCCGCACCCGAAAGGGCAAGGCCAAGCCGATCGCCGGCAAGAAGAAGTAAGCCAGGCTTCGGCCCGGCTTTCCCTTCCCGATATTCGAGTAGGACACAAAAATGGCACGCGAACCCCAGCGCATCAAGCGCCGCGAGCGGAAGAACATCACGAGCGGCATCGCCCACGTGAATGCCAGCTTCAACAATACCATGATCACCATCACCGATGCCCAGGGCAATGCGATCAGCTGGTCCAGCGCCGGCATGATGGGTTTCAAGGGCAGCCGCAAGTCGACCCCCTATGCCGCCCAGGTGGCCGCGGACGACGCCGGCAAGAAGGCCGCCGAACACGGCGTGCGCACCCTTGAAGTCGAAGTGAAGGGTCCCGGTTCGGGCCGCGAGAGCGCGCTGCGTGCCCTCCAGGCCGTCGGCTTCACCATCACTTCGATCCGCGACGTGACGCCGATCCCGCACAACGGGGTCCGGCCGTCGAAGCGCCGCCGGGTCTGATCGTGTCCTTCGCGGCGGGGCATTCGCCTCGTCGCTGTTTCGGATCGGCCGCGGCTTCCATGGCGAAGCACCGGCCGTCCCGCCAAGAATAACCCCAGGGGAAGTCCATGACTGTCAACATCAAGAACTGGCAGGAACTCAAGAAGCCCAACGCTCTCGAAGTGAAGGCGGGCAACGACCCCAAGCGCCGTGCCACCTTCGTCGCCGAACCGCTCGAACGCGGCTTCGGTCTGACGCTGGGCAACGCGCTGCGCCGCGTGCTGCTCTCTTCGCTGCAGGGTGCCGCGATCACCTCGATCAAGATCGAGAACGTGCTGCACGAGTTCAGCAGCCTGACCGGTGTGCGCGAAGACGTCACCGACATCGTGCTCAACGTCAAGCAGATCGCGCTGCGCATGCAGGGCGAAGGCCCCAAGCGGCTGCAGCTGTCGGCGACCGGCCCGGGTGAAGTCACCGCCGGTGACATCGCCGTGTCGGGCGACATCGAGGTGATGAACAAGGATCTGGTGATCTGCCATCTCGACGAAGGCGCGACGCTCAACATGGAACTGACCGCCGACACCGGCAAGGGCTATGTCCCGGCCGTGGCGAACCGTCCGGCCGATGCGCCGATCGGCCTGATCCCGGTCGACTCGCTCTATTCGCCGGTGCGCCAGGTCAGCTACAAGGTCGACAACGCCCGCATCGGGCAGGAGCTCGACTACGACAAGCTCAACCTCTCGGTCGAAACCGACGGCACGATCTCGCCGGAAGACGCCGTGGCCTATGCCGCGCGCATCCTCCAGGACCAGCTCTCGCTGTTCGTCCACTTCGAGGACGCGATGCCGGTCGGCGGTTCGCCGATGATCGGCATGGCCGCTTCGGCGCCGAGCGAGGAAGGCGACACCAACCAGCTCAACCGCTACCTGCTCAAGAAGGTCGACGAGCTGGAGCTGTCGGTGCGCAGCGCCAACTGCCTCAAGAACGACAACATCATCTACATCGGCGACCTGGTCCAGAAGACCGAGGCCGAGATGCTCCGCACCCCGAACTTCGGGCGCAAGAGCCTCAACGAGATCAAGGAAGTCCTGAGCTCGATGGGCCTGCGCTTGGGCATGGACATCCCTGGCTGGCCGCCCGAAAACATCGAGGAAATGGCCAAGAAGCTCGAGCAGGAACTGCTCGGCTGACCCGGCCGGGGCACCTTCGGGTGCCCCGCCACGGTATCGGCGGCGACCATACAGCCGCCAGCTATGGGCTACCTGGTACGGGCCCTTAACGAACGAAGGAAAGTCACATGCGTCATAAATACGGCGGGCGTAAGCTCAACCGCACCTCGGCACACCGCAAGGCGCTGTTCCGCAACATGGCCGCGGCACTGATCAAGCACGAGCAGATCACCACCACGCTGCCCAAGGCGCGCGAACTGCGTCCCTATGTCGAAAAGCTGATCACGCTGGCCAAGCATGGCGGGCTGTCGAACCGCCGTCTGGCGCACGCCCGGCTGCTCGACGACGCCCAGCTGGTCAAGCTGTTCGACGTTCTGGCCGCGCGCTATGCCGATCGTGCCGGTGGTTACACCCGCGTGATCAAGGCCGGGATCCGCGCCTCCGACGCCGCGCCGATGGGGATCATCGAACTGGTCGACCGCGATGTCTCGGCCAAGGGCCAGGACAGCGGTCCGGTGATGATGGAAGACGAAGCGGCCTGATCCGCACGGTTATCGACGGCTTCCGTCAGGCGTCCGTCGATCCTCGAATTGCAAAGGCGGCTGCAGGCTCTAGGCTTGCAGCCGCCTTTCGCATTTGGGGGATACACTGATGTTTCGTCACGCGCCGCTGCTGGCCGCCGCCGCCCTCTTGCTCGACAGCACCGCCGGAGCGCAGACCATGACGCCGATCGCCTATCCCGAAACCGCCCGTGGCGACGTGGTCGAGACCCAGTTCGGCGAGGCGATTGCCGATCCCTACCGCTGGCTTGAAAACGACGTACGGACCGATCCCAAGGTGGCGGACTGGGTGCGGCGGCAGAACGCGGTGACCAACGCCTATCTCAAGACTCTGCCGCAGCGCGACTGGTTTGCCGCGCGGATCAAGGCGCTGATGGACTACGAGCGCTTCGGCCTGCCCCGCAAGGCCGGGCGGCATTACTTCTACACCCGCAATTCCGGGCTGCAGAACCAGGCGCAGCTGTTTGTTCGCGACGGACTGACCGGCACACCGCGGCTGCTGATCGATCCCAACGGCTGGGCCAAGGACGGCGCCACCGCGCTCGATGACTGGGTGCCTTCGGAAAATGGGCGCTATCTGGCCTATTCGGTCCAGGACGGTGGGAGCGATTGGCGCACGATCAGGGTGCTCGACGTTGCCAGCGGCGCGGTCATGGCCGACGATCTGCGCTGGGCCAAGTTCACCGACATCGCCTGGGTCGGGGAAGAAGGTTTCCTCTATTCGCGGTTCCCCAAACCGGCTGAAGGCGCCGAGTTCCAGTCCCGAAACTTTAACCAGGCGCTCTATTTCCATCGCATCGGAACGGCGCAGAACCAGGACCAACTCGTCTACAACACACCCGACCAACCAGAAGTCGGTCACACCGCCGCCGTCACTAACGGCGGCCGCTATGTCGTAATCACCAGCAGCAAGGGTACCGATGCGCGCTGGGAGGTGCGAGTCATCGACCTGACGCAGCGCAAGAAGAAGGGTTGGCAGGCGCAGATCCTTGTTTCGGGATTCGAGCACAAATGGCAGCCGGTTGATGCGATCGGCAATCGGCTGTGGTTCGTGACCGACGAGAATGCGCCGCGCGGCAAGCTGGTTTCGGTGCGGCTGACTGCCAATCGGGCCGATTGGGCGGACGTGGTCCCCCAGCGCGCGGAAACGCTCGAGCGCGCCTCGATCGTCGGGGACAAGCTGATCCTGTCCTACCTCAAGGATGCCTCGACCCGGGCCGAGATCTATGACCTGACCGGCAAACGCGCCAAGGTGCTGACGCTGAACGGGATCGGCACGGCATCGGGCTTTACCGGCAAGCCGGGCGATCCGGAAACCTTCTATTCCTTCACCAGCTTCAACCAGCCCGCCTCGATCCGCCGGCTCGACCTGCGCAGCGGGGCCAGCGATATTTTCGCCGCGCCCAAACTGAGCTTCGATCCGGCCGACTATGCGGTGGAGCAGCGTTTCTTCACCTCGAAGGACGGCACCCGCGTGCCGCTGTTCCTGGTGCGCAAGAAGAGCCTGGTGGGCAAGCCGGTGCCGACGCTGCTCTATGGCTATGGCGGGTTCGATATTGCGCTGACCCCGGGCTATTCGGCTAATCGCATGGCCTGGCTCGAAGCCGGCGGGGCCTATGCTGTGGCCAACCTGCGCGGCGGCGGGGAATACGGCAAGGCCTGGCATGATGCCGGGCGCCGCGCCAACAAGCAGAACGTGTTCGACGATTTCATCGCCGCGGGCGAATACCTGATCAAGGACGGCGTGACCCCGGCGGGCGGCCTGACCATCCAGGGCGGCTCCAACGGCGGTCTGCTGGTCGGTGCGGTGACTAACCAGCGACCCGACCTGTTCGCCGCCGCCAATGCCCAGGTCGGGGTGATGGACATGCTGCGCTTCGACCGGTTCACCGCGGGGCGCTATTGGACCGACGACTATGGCTTTCCCAGCAAGGAAGCTGACTGGAAAGTGCTGCGCGCCTATTCGCCCTATCATAACATCCGCAGCGGCACCGACTATCCCGCGGTGCTGGTGACCACGGCGGATACCGATGACCGGGTCGTGCCCGGCCACAGCTTCAAATATACCGCTGCCTTGCAGGCCGCCCGGGCCGGACCCCGCCCGCACCTGATCCGGATCGAGACCCGCGCCGGGCACGGCGCGGGCAAGCCGACCGACAAGGTGGTGGCGGAAGGGGCCGACGTGCTGGCCTTCCTGGCGCAATGGAGCGGGCTGGCGGTGCCGAAGTAGTCGTTCATAAATGTAACGATTTTGCTGAACGCCGGCTGTCGGCCGGGTTCAGCATCGTGCCACCGCCGAATCGGTAAACAGCCTTCAACGCCGGACACATCGCCCGGCTCCATTGAAGGATGAATGCCATGAAGACCTTGTCCAAAGCTCTTGTCGGGACCGTCGCGGCAGGCGCGATGGCGCTCTCATCGGCGACCCCCGCGATGGCGGATAGCTATGGCCACCGCGATCGCGACGGGATCAGCGCCGGTGACGTGATTGCCGGCGCGCTGATCATCGGCGGGATCGCTGCGGTTGCCTCGGCCGCCAGCAACAATCGCGGCAATGACCGCGGCTACGATCGCGACTACCGCTATGACCGCGCCGGCTATGGCTGGAACAACGGCTATGACGATTACAACCGCGGCTCGTACTATGGCGGCAATCCCCGCCAGGCGGTCGAGCAGTGCGTCTATGCTGCCGAACGCAATGCCGGACGCTACAGCTATGGCCGCGCCGATGTCACCGACATCCGCGAAGTGCGCAACACCCGCTATGGCTTCGAAGTGAAGGGCCGGATCGCGGTCAACCAGAACAATCGCGGTTGGCGCTCGGGCGACGGCTACTACGGCCGCGGCTGGGGCGGCGATTATCGCGGTTGGAACAACAACCTGCGCGGCTACGACTCGGGTTCGTTCAAGTGCAAGTTCGAGCGCGGCCGGGTGGTCGATCTCGACTTCGACGGGATCCGCGGCCTCTAACCGCTGACCCTTGCCAACAGCGACGGGCGGTTCAGGCGACAGCAAGCCTGGACCGCCTAGTCGTATCTGCTGGAGACGTGTTGCAACGGCAGGGCAGATGCCCGATCGTCACGTCCAGGAGGGTGGCAATCATGAATCGATTCTTTTCGCGCGGCGCGGCGATGCTGGCATCGGCTGCGGCGCTCTCCATGGCGGCAACGCCGGCCTTGGCCCGCGACCGTTGGGGCGGCGGCTGGGGCGGCGGCTGGGGTGGTGGCTGGGGCCATCACCGCGACGGTGTCGACGCCGGGGACGTTATCGCCGGAATCCTGATCATCGGCGGAATTGCCGCGATTGCCAGCGCGGCCAGCAAATCCAGCAAGAACCGCCGCGATGACGATCGCCGCTATCCGGACAACCGCGACTACCGCGGCGGCGACTACCGCGATGCGCCGGCGCGTGACGGATACAATTCTAACTACAACAACAGCGACATGAACGATGCGGTCAATCGCTGCATCGATGAGATCAATCGCGGTGCGCAGCGCGTCGACAGCGTCGATGGGGCCGAACGTGACGGCAATGGCTGGCGCGTGCGCGGCCGGGTCGGTTCCAACAGCCCGTTCACCTGCGCGATCGATGGCGAGGGGCGCATCCGCCAGGTCTCGATCGACGGCCACGCCGCCTGATCCGGGCGGCGATCAGCCGGCGATGCGCAGCGTGCGGCTGATCGCGCCCAGCAGGTCGCGGGTGAAGCCCTTGGCCAGGGCACTTTCGGCCATGACGTTGAAAGCGTGGATCGCCCCGGGATAGCTGTGCAGCTCGACAGGGACGCCGGCCGCGACCAGGCGGCGCGCATAGTCGAGGTCTTCGTCGAAAAACAGGTCGAGGCTGCCGGTGCCGATCCAGGTCGGCGGCAGGCCGGCCAGCGAAGCCGCCAGGCTTGGTGAAAACCACCCGGCCCGGTCATCGTCGGCCGCATACTTTCCCTGCAGCGCAGCCCAGCCGAAGCGGTTCGCCGCGCGGTTCCAGACGAATTCGCCGGTCGCGGGGTTGGCATAGCGGCAGTCGGTGCCGCCGGTCCGGTGATCGAGCATCGGATAGGTCAGAAACTGCGCGGCCAGCGCCGGGCCGCCCAGATCGCGCGCCATTTGCGCTACCGCGGCAGCCAGCCCGCCGCCCGCGCTCTCACCAATGATCCCGATCCGCGCCGCGTCGATGCCCAGGCTGGGCGCACTGTCGCTGAGCCAGTGCAGCGCGGCCAGGCAGTCCTGCTGCGGCGCGGGGAAGGGATGCTCCGGCGCCAGACGGTATTCGACCGACGCGACCGGTATGCCCAGCGCCATGGCCATGCCGCTGGGCCCGTGCTGCATCGATTTCACCGAACCGAGCACCATCCCGCCGCCATGCACATGAAGCAGCGCAGCGCGTCCGGCGGTTCCCGGCGCGGGATCGTAGAGGTAGACTTCAACCGGACCGTCCGGCCCTTGGGCATGGTGGATCTGCGCCTGCAGCGGCGGATCGCCCAGAAAGGCAAAGCGCTGCTCGGCCTGATCGCGGATCGTCGGCAAGGCCTCATGCGACAGGTCGAAGCCCGGCATCAGGTCCAGCAGTGGCAGCAGGTCGGGATCGACCAGGTGGCGTGTCGACATCCCGTCAGTGAAGCTTGCTGCGCGGGAACATCCAGCGCTGGTGCCACTTGGCCTTGAACGGCTGCCAGCCGTCCTCCGCCTGGGCCAGGCGATCGGCCAGCGCGACCATGACGATCGGGTTGACCCCCAGGCCGCAGTGGCTGGCGTGCACTTCGATATTCTCGGTCCGGGCATTGCCCGCTTCGGGCTGCTGCACCGACCCGCGCCAATGGACGATGCCGTCGGTTTTGGTCAGGATCGAGGTGGTCGGCACCGGCGGGGCCTTGTCCAGCCCGGTGAAACGGCCATGCCGGACCGGTTCGGGATCCTTGCCGTTGAGGAATTCGAACAGTTTCGACGCATTGGTGTGGCGGCGATCGTCGTGGATCGGGCTGCCCAGCGAAATCACCTGGCGCACCGCTTCGGGATGAGTCTTGGCCAGCTCGCGGGCGAAGACCCCGCCCAGGCTCCACCCGACGATCGAGACCTTCTGGCCGGTGCGTTCGAAGATTTCGAGCAGCAGCGCCTCCATCTCATGCACGCGCTGCAGGTCGACGCGGACGTTGCGGCCCAGCTGCCAGCCATAGGCATCATAGCCCAGATCCTTGAGCAGGCGGCGCATCGGCAGCGTCGATCCATCCGAGGCGAGAAAGCCGGGCAGGACCAGCACCGGATGGCCATCGCCCTGGGGCAGCTGCGCCAGCAGGGGCCGGCTGGCGTAGAACGCGGCAAGTTCGATCAGCGCGCGCCCTTCGGCCAGGGCAAGCAGACGGTGCGGCGGACGGGCTTCGATCTCGAGCGCCCGGCGGGAAGCGGTGGTAGCTGTCACTTGGCGGCGACCTTTCTGGTTTTGGCGACTTTTTTCGGTGCGGCCTTCTTGGCGGCTGCTTTCTTTGCGCTGGCGGCCGGTTTGGCCTGCTTGTCCTTAACTGCGGCTGGCGTTGCCGGCTCCTTGGCCGGCTTCGCCGCCGGCGCAGCGGCAGGGGCCGCCCGCGCCGCGTCGCGCAGTTCATTGAAGCTGTCCTCGATGCACTGCGCATAGAAGTCCGGATCGGGCACGATCTTGCGGCAGGCGGTGAAGGTGATCGTCGCCTCGTCGACATAGCTCTGCACGGTGTGGCCCAGGCCCATCCCGTCGGTCAGGCACAGCAATCCCATCATGCTTTCCAGCCGCGCCCCGGCCGAATAAATCGGCACCGGCGGGCCGGGGACATTGGTGACCACGGTGGTGAAGGGCGGTCCGACCCGGTTGGCCAGGCCCAGCCGGGTATAAAGCTGCGCCCCCAGCGCCATGAACAGCGCCGGGCTGACCTTGCTCATCTCGGTCATGTTGCGCGCGCCGATCGCGTCGGTCATCGCCTTGCTGTTGACCGTCTGCGAATGGACATAGGCCAGCCGTTCGACCGGATCCGCGATGTGGGTACCCAGCGGGGCGATCATCGCGGCAACCTGGTTGCCCATGTCGCCCTTTTCGTCCTTCGCGCGCACCGAGATCGGGGCCATCGCGGTCAGGGTCTTGTCGGGCAGGTCGTCGTGCGCAGCCAGGTACTTGCGCATCGCTCCGCCGACGATTGCCAGGAACACGTCGTTGACCTTGGCGCCGGGAACCAGGGTGCGGATCGCCTTGATGTCCGCCAGCGGAACGCTGCGCCCCTCGATCACGCGTGCGGTGGAGAGCACGGCGTTGAAAC
>JBJTLX010000112.1:0-6770 GCA_046063245.1 Novosphingobium sp. | reverse complement strand
CGTCAACATCGTTGAAAGCGACGAAGACGCCACCGATCCGGACGAGCGGAAGGCCGAGGACGCCGAAGACGAGGAAGCCGTCGACGAACGCCCCGATCTCGTCAAGAAAAAGGAAACGGTCGAGCGCACCGACGATCCGGTGCGGATGTACATGAGCGAAATGGGCGCGGTCGAACTGCTAAGCCGCGAGGGCGAAATCGCCATCGCCAAGCGGATCGAGGCCGGTCGCGACACGATGATCCTGGGCCTGTGCGAAAGCCCGATCACCTTCCACGCGATCATCCAGTGGTCCGAAGCGCTCAACGCCGGGGAAATGCAGCTGCGCGAGATCCTCGATCTCGACGCCATGCTGTCCAAGGAACCCGCGCCCGAAAACCTGACCGAAGACGGTGAGGAAGAAGGCGACGGCGAAATCAGCGAAGCCACCGCCGGGCCGTCCTACAAGGAAGAGGACGACATCGAGGAAGAGGAATCGGCCGACGGAGACGAGGACGAGGACGGCATCGAACGCCGCGCCCGCCGCCCGGTCGAGGAAGAGGAAGAGGACAACACCCTCAGCCTCGCCCAGATGGAAGCCCAGCTCAAGCCCGAAGCGCTCGAGAAGTTCGCGGCGATCACCAGCCTGTTCCGCAAGTTCGAGAAGATCCAGACCGAACGTCTGGAAGTGATGGCCGCTGGCAGCGCCTTTTCCGCCGCGCGCGAAAAGACCTATCAGCAGCTGCGCGAAGATCTGACCGCGCAGGTTGAAAGCGTGCAGTTCCACGCGACCAAGATCGAATATCTGGTCGACAACCTTTACGCCTTCAACCGCCGTCTGACCGCGCTGGGCGGGCAGATGCTGCGCCTGGCCGAACGCCACAAGGTCAACCGCAAGGACTTCCTCGACAGCTATGTCGGCAAGGAGCTCGATGACGGCTGGCTGCAGAACCAGGCCGGCAAGGACAAGAAGTGGGCGGCCTTCGCCGAGAACGAGGCCGATGCGGTTGAACGCATCCGCGCCGAGATTTCGGACATCGCCTCGGCCACCGGCATGTCGCTGGGTGAGTTCCGCCGCATCGTCAACATGGTCCAGAAGGGCGAGCGCGAGGCGCGGATCGCCAAGAAGGAAATGGTCGAGGCCAACCTGCGCCTGGTCATCTCGATCGCCAAGAAGTACACCAACCGCGGCCTGCAGTTCCTCGACCTGATCCAGGAAGGCAACATCGGCCTGATGAAGGCGGTCGACAAGTTCGAGTACCGCCGCGGCTACAAGTTCAGCACCTATGCCACCTGGTGGATCCGCCAGGCGATCACCCGCTCGATCGCCGATCAGGCGCGCACGATCCGCATCCCGGTGCACATGATCGAGACGATCAACAAGCTGGTCCGCACCAGCCGCCAGTTCCTGCACGAGAGCGGCCGCGAGCCAACCCCGGAGGAAATGGCCGAGCGCCTCTCCATGCCGCTCGAAAAGGTCCGCAAGGTGATGAAGATCGCCAAGGAGCCGATCAGCCTCGAAACCCCGATCGGCGACGAGGAAGACAGCCACCTGGGCGATTTCATCCAGGATCCCAACGCGGTGATCCCGGTCGACGCAGCGATCCAGGCCAACCTCAAGGAAACCGTCACCCGCGTGCTCGCCTCACTCACCCCGCGCGAGGAACGCGTGCTGCGCATGCGCTTCGGCATCGGGATGAACACCGACCACACGCTGGAAGAGGTCGGCCAGCAGTTCTCGGTCACCCGTGAACGCATCCGCCAGATCGAAGCCAAGGCGCTGCGCAAGCTCAAGCACCCGAGCCGCAGCCGCAAGATGCGCTCGTTCCTCGATCAGTAGAACGCGGCAACATCCACAATGACGACGGCCCGGAGCGATCCGGGCCGTTCTTCGTTCAGTGCTTGTTATCCGCATAGACGGCGCGGGTCGCAGCAGGGGCATCCAGCTGCACCCATAGCGACAAAGCCAGTGCCACTGCGATCGCGGCGCCGGCAGCCAAGCGCGCCTGGCGTGGCGCAATCGCCTGCCACAACGGCAAAATCGCCATGGCAGCCAGGGTAAAGGGCAGCACGGCGGCAAAAGGCATTCCCGTCCCGACGCCTTGCATGACGAAATGGCCCAGCGGCACCATATGGCTGACAACCGCCATGGCCGCTGCCATCAGGCCGATGGTGCGCGGCAATCCTTCAGGCAGCGCCAGGGCGAGCGCCACCAGCAAAAGAGGCAAGGCGACGAAATAGATCGCGGTTGGCGCCATCGCCTGTCCCGCAATGCCCGCAATCAACAGCGGCGTGGCAAAGCCGACGATACCGCCCGATGGGGGACGCCACGGTCCCAGCACCGCCGCGAAAGCGCCAAGGCAGGCCAGAGCCGCGATCACCTCCAGCCTCGGCAAGGCCGCCAGCCGATCATAATATTCGCCTGCCGCGCCGCCCAGCGAAACCCAGTTGAGTGCATAGGTCAGCAGACCCGCGACCGCGACCAGGGCAGCAAGGCGCAGCACACCTTCGCCGAAGCCCCGCATCCCGTCGCGCCGCAGAGTCCAGGCAAAGCAGGCAATGGCAGCGGCCACAATCAGCCAGCCCAGACCGACCGAATAGTGCACCGTAACCAGGCCCAGCGCATCGAAAAACACGCGGTCCGGCGCCTTTCCGGGCATTCCGTGAACCGGCAAAAGCGCTGCCGTCAGATCCAGCGTCTGGTCGCCGATGTCCTGCAACGACCCCTGGTCGAGTCGGTCCGGTGTGATCAGCGGCGAGTGATAAAGCCCGGACCGGCCAATGAAGGCTAGATTGTAGGCGGTATGATTGCCTTTGAGTGCAGGCGTAAGGTCGGTGTCATTGGGCAGGACGGAATAGATGAACGCGGCCAATGACGAGGTCGCGGGGCGGCGCACAGCGGCGGCATAAAGCGCCATCGCCGCGCCATTGTCGCGCGATGTCTGGAACATGTTGGCGCGTCCGCCGCCCCCGCGCGCCTCCAGATTGATGATCGCGCCGACCCGGTTGTGCAGCGGATTGGCAGCAAAGAAGTGCTTGGCGCCTTCCAGGCCCAGTTCTTCGCCATCGGTGATCAGCACGATCAGGTCACGCTCAGGCTGTCCGCTTGCCCCGATCGCCCGGACGACTTCAAGGCAGGCTGCGACGCCCGCCGTATCGTCGGCTGCCCCCGGCGAGCCCCAGACGGTATCGTGGTGCGCCATCAGCAAGACTGCAGGCAATGAACGGTCACGGCCCGGCAATATGCCGATCACGTTGCGCAAGGTCACAGCCTTGTCGCCGCGCCCCGACCAGGTATTCAAACGCTCTAGCGCCGCAGCGCTTACAGGTGCCTGGTCAATTCGCACTTCCATGCCCAGCGACGACAGCCGCTGTTGCAGATAGGCGCGAACCACGTCATTCTCGGCACTGCCTGTCGGATGCGGCCTGGCGGCAATGGTTCGCACATCGTCCATTGCCCGCCCGGCGGAAAACGTCTGGGCCGGGGCGTCCTTGCCCAGGGGTGCGGTCGGGATCGTCGCATAGATGCCGAAGAACAGCCCGACAGCCAGCGCAATGATCAAAGCTCGGCGTAAATCCATCGGCTCTCTCCCTGTCGGCAGAGCGTTGCCCAAGTGTATTACCCATGTCAATCACCAGATCGTGTCCGCCTGTTGCGCTCCTTTACAGAATCAAGGACTCGACCTAGATTGGGCACCTCACGTGACTGACGAGGCAGGCGGAGTACCGCCGTGGAGCGTGAGCGTTGAATTGCCGCTCGTCTGGGCACCCTGTCACCAACGGTAGGAGTCCCCATGTCCTTGCGTCACAGCCCCGGCGATCCGATCGACATCACGGCATGGCACCGGCTGGACGATCGCCTGACCTCGTCCGGGCAACCCAGCGAAGACCAGCTTGCCGCGCTCGCTGCGCTGGGGGTGCGTCACGTGGTCAATCTGGCCCTGCCCAGCCACGAAAAGTCGCTTGCCGACGAAGGCGGCGCCCTCGCCGCGCTCAATATTACGTACTCTAATATCCCGGTAAACTTTGCCGATCCGCCCGAAGCCGACTACCGCGCGTTCCTGGCGGTCATGGACCGCCTTGCCGGGCAGACCGTGCACGTCCATTGCATCCTCAACCTGCGGGTTTCTGCCTTTCTTTACCGCTGGCGGCAGGATCGCGGGGGCGTCAGCGAGGCTGCCGCGCGCGCCGAGATGGAGCGGCTGTGGAAGCCCGGCGGGGCCTGGGCGCGGTTCGTCGGACGGCCCGAAGATGCCGATCTGCCCCACCGCTACGCCGGTCAGGACTACGTTTTCGACGCGGAAGCCGCGGCGCAGTCTGGCAATCGCGGCGCGGCGGGCCTAAGTGGCGCGCAGAGCCAATCCCACTGACCAGCAGCCAGGTTCCCATGCGCATCGCCATCGCTTCCGATCACGCCGCCTTCGACCTCAAGGCCGAACTGCGCGATTATCTGATCGGCCTCGGCCACGAGGTTGCCGACCTTGGCCCCGAGACCGCCGAGCGGGTCGACTATCCCGACTTCGGATACAAGCTGGCAGCGGTGGTGGCCGACGGCACGGCGCAGTTCGGCGTCGCGCTGTGCGGATCGGGGATCGGCATCTCGATCGCGGTCAACCGCAACCCGGCGTGCCGCTGCGCGCTGGTCTCCGAACCCTATTCCGCCGCGCTCGCGCGCGAACACAATGATGCCAACGTCATTGCCATGGGCGGCCGCCTGATCGCCCCCGATATGGCCAAGGCCTGCCTCGACGCCTTTCTCTCCGCCCCGTTCGCCGGCGGCCGCCACACCGGCCGCGTCGCCAAGCTATCCCATCCGACTTGCTAAGGAGCTGCCCCGTGACCGCCATTCTTGACGCCAAGCCCGCGATCCGGTCCGCCGGCTTCTTCACCGCGCCGCTGCGCCAGACCGATCCCGAAGTGTTCGCCGCGATCGAGGGTGAGCTGCACCGCCAGCAGACCAAGATCGAACTGATCGCGAGCGAGAACATCACCAGCCGCGCGGTGCTCGACGCGACCGGTTCGGTCTTCACCAACAAGTATGCCGAGGGCTATCCGGGCAAGCGCTACTACGGCGGCTGCGAATATGCCGACGTGGTCGAAAGCCTGGCGATCGAGCGGGCCAAGGCGCTGTTCGGCTGCCAGTTTGCCAACGTCCAGCCCAATTCGGGCAGCCAGATGAACCAGGCGGTGTTCCTCGCCCTGCTGCAGCCGGGCGACAGCTTCATGGGGCTCGACCTCAATTCGGGCGGGCACCTCACCCACGGCTCGCCGGTCAACATGAGCGGCAAGTGGTTCAAGCCGATCCCTTACGGCGTGCGCAAGGACGACGAGCTGCTCGACATGGACGCGGTCGCCGCCCTGGCGCGCGAGCACAAGCCCAAGCTGATCATCGCCGGCGGCACCGCCTATTCGCGGGTGTGGGACTTCCAGCGTTTCCGCGAGATCGCCGACGAGATCGGCGCCTGGCTGATGGTCGACATGAGCCACTTCTCCGGCCTGGTCGCGGGCGGCGCGCACCCCTCGCCCTTCCCCCACGCCCATGTCGTCACCACGACCACGCACAAGAGCTTGCGCGGCCCGCGTTCGGGCGTGATCCTGACCAATGATGAGGATCTGGCCAAGAAGTTCAACTCGGCGGTGTTCCCCGGCATGCAGGGCGGCCCGCTGGTCCACGTCATCGCGGCCAAGGCGGTCGCCTTCCAGGAAGCCTTGCAGCCCGAGTTCAAGGCCTATGCCGCGCAGATCGTCGCCAATGCCCGCGCGCTGGCCACCAGCCTGGCCGACAACGGCCTGCGGATCGTTTCGGGCGGCACCGACAACCACCTGATGCTGGTCGACCTCACCGCCAAGGACGTCACCGGCAAGGCCGCCGAAAAGGGTCTCGGCCGCGCCTGGCTGACCTGCAACAAGAACGGCATCCCGTTCGACGCGCGCTCGCCCTTCGTCACTTCGGGGGTCCGTCTCGGCACCCCGGCGGGGACCACCCGCGGCTTTGCCGAGGCCGAGTTTACCGAAATCGGCAAATTGATCGCACAGGTAGTGGACGGCATGGCCCGGAACGGCGATGATGGCGACGGTCAGGTCGAGCAGCGCGTGCGCGGCCAGGTGGAAGCGCTGTGCGCGCGCTTCCCGATCTATCCGGAGGTTTGATGATATGAGCGACGATCTTCTGCAGGACGCCAAGGTCGAAATCACCGGCATGGCCAAGGAAGGGATGCACCATCCCTCGACCAAACCCGTGCTCACCGGTGCCGCCGTAGGCGCCGTTGCCGGCTGGCTGCTCCCCGTGGTCAGCCTGCCGGTCGGCCTGATCGCCGGCGCGGGCTTCATGCTCTACAAGAGGTTGCGCCCCTAACCTCTTATGCGTTGCACGTTTTGTGCCCATGACGACAGCCAGGTCAAGGACTCGCGCCCGACCGAGGACAACACCGCGATCCGCCGCCGCCGCCAGTGCGAAGGCTGCGGCGCGCGCTTCACCACGTTCGAACGCGTCCAGCTGCGCGAGATCACCGTGGTCAAGAGCGACGAGGCGCGCGAATTGTTCGACCGCGCCAAGATCGAGCAGTCGGTAACGCTGGCCTGCCGCAAGCGCGGCATCGCCCAGGAACGGATCGACCAGCTGGTCTCGGGCGTACAGCGCCAGATCGAGACGCTGGGCGACAGCGAGGTGAGCGCCCGCGCGATCGGCGAGATGGTGATGGAAGGCCTGCGCCGGCTCGACGCGGTCGCCTATATCCGCTTTGCCAGCGTCTATCGCGACTTCACCGAAGCCAAGGACTTCGAGGAATTCGCAG
>JBJTLX010000111.1:0-9715 GCA_046063245.1 Novosphingobium sp. | reverse complement strand
CCAGCCTTGGCCGGCGCGCCGAGGCGGAAGGCGAGGGCGCGATCTGGGGCGATCTGCGCCAGCGGCTGTGGATCGATCCGGCCGACCTGCAGGCGCAATATGCCAAGAGCCCACCGTGGCTGCGCGCGCTGATGCGCGGCTGGGCGGCGGGGCCCAATCAGTACCTGGCCGATCATCCCGAGGTGAAGCCCAAAGTCATCACCCATTTTGAACCGTGGATGGCGCTGAGCTTTTCCGAAGGCAGCATCGGCGGCGACATCGAGAATGTCGCGCTATCGCAGCTGCAGGCGTTCTATGAAAAGCGCACGATCGCCATGACCGACGACGAGCGCGGCGTGGTCCAGCGCGAACCGCTCGGTTCCAACGGGTTCGTCATCGCCCCCTCGCACAGCGCCAGCGGCCACGCGCTGCTGCTGATCAACCCGCACACCAGCTTCTTCTTCCGTTCCGAACAGCAGGTCAGCAGCGACCAGGGGTTGAACGCCTATGGCGCGGCGACCTGGGGGCAGTTCTTCATTTACCAGGGGTTCAATGCCCAGGCGGGGTGGATGCACACCTCGAGCGGGGTCGACAATATCGACGAATTTGCCGAGACCGTGACCCCGGCGGGCCGGGGCTTCACCTATCGTTACGGCAAGGAAAGCCGCCCGGTTCGCGTCAAGCAGGTGACACTGTCCTATCGCAAGGGCGATGGCACGATGGGACGGCGCACCTTCACCACCTATGCCACGCACCACGGCCCGGTGGTGCGCAGCAAGGGCGACAGATGGATCGCGGCGGCGCTGATGAACCGGCCTGTCGCAGCGCTCAGCCAGAGCTTCCTGCGCACCAAGGTTTCCGACATCGCCGGGTTCCGGCAGGTCGCCGCGCTCAAGGCCAATTCATCGAACAACACCCTGTTCGCCGACAGCAAGGGCGAAGTGGCGCTGTTCATGCCCCAGTTCATGCCGGTCCGCGCGGGGCGCTTCGATTACACCCGTCCGGTCGACGGCAGCGACCCGGCGACCGATTGGCACGGGCTCCATGCGCTGGGCAACTTGCCCGCGGTGGTCAACCCCCGGAACGGCTGGGCCTTCAACGTCAACGACGGTCCGTGGTGGGCGGCGGGCATGGACAGCCCGAAACGGGCTGCCTACCCGCGCTACTTCGATACCGGCGGGCAGGAACCGCGTACCCCGCATGCCATCGCGGTACTCTCGGCCACGCCGCGCTTTACTCTCAATGGACTGGTCGCCGCGGCCTACGATCCGTGGCTGCCCAGCTTTGCCCAGCTGATCCCGACGCTGGTCGCGGCGGACCAGGCCGCGCCCGATCCCAAACGCGCCGCCGCGGTCGCGCTGCTGCGCAAATGGGACTGCAAGTGGAGCCTGGGTTCGACCGAAACCAGCCTGGCGGTGTTCTGGGGTGAGGCGCTGGGCGCGATGGGCGCCGAAGCGGCCGCAGCGCAGCGGATCGAGCTGGAGGACTGGATCGCACTCAAGGCCACTCCGGCGCAGAAGCTGAAGGCGCTCGACCAGGCGATGGCGCGGCTGACCGCAGATTTCGGATCGTGGCAGGTGCCGTGGGGCGAAATCAATCGCTTCCAGCGCAATGACGGCGCGATCCAGCAGACTTTCGACGATGCCAGGCCGAGCACGCCGGTACCCTTCGCTTCGGCCAACTGGGGCTCGCTCGCCAGCTTCGGGGCGAGCCGCTATCCGGGGACCAAGCGGTTCTATGGCAGCTACGGCAACAGCTTCGTCGCCGCGGTCGAGTTCGGCCCGCGGGTCAAGGCGCGAGCGGTGACCGCGGGCGGCGAAAGCGGCGATCCCGCCTCACCCCACTTCGCCGACCAGGTCCAGCGCTATGCCGACGGCAACCTGCGCCCGGTCTACTTCTATCCCGACGAGCTGGCCGGGCATGTCAAGGCGAGCAAAGTGGTGACGGGCCAGTAGTAAGGCTACATTTCAGCGTTGCTTCTCCCCTCCCCGGTGGGGAGGGGTTGGGGGAGGGGGTTCCGCCCCCGAGAGGGTAGCCCCCCCATCCCCACCCTTCCCCCGTGGGGAAGGGCTTTCCGGTCCAATCAAAGCGCGTCGATTTCTAACCCAGCACCTTCTCCGCAAAGCCCGCCTGCAGCTTGGCCAGTTTGGGCGGGATCACCGCCAGGCAATAGGGATTGCGCTGGCCTTCGCCCTGCCAGTACTCCTGGTGATAGTCCTCGGCCGGATACCAGGTCGCCGGACCCTCGATCGTGGTCACCGCGCTCTGCCCGGGATGACCGTCGTTCCAGCGCGCGATCGCCGCCTGCATTTCGGCCCGCTGATCATCGTCCAGCGGGAACAGCGCAGAGCGATACTGCGTGCCGACGTCGTTGCCCTGGCGATTGAGCTGGCTGGGATCGTGCGTCGCCATATGGATGTCGAGCAGGTCGGCCAGGCTGACCACCGCGGGATCGAAGGTCACCCGGATCGCCTCGGCATGGCCGGTGGTACCGCTGCACACCTGCTTGTACGTGGGGTTGGCACCCGACCCGCCGATATAGCCGCTTTCCACCGCGCTGACCCCGGCGATGCTGCGAAACACCGCCTCGACGCACCAGAAGCAGCCGCCAGCCAGAATTGCCTGTGTCATCGCTCATTCTCCATATTTGCGGGGTGTAGATAGGATGCGTTGCCGCACTTGTCATCGCCGGGCCGAACCCTAGGATGCGATGCATCGCAATTCCGAGGAAACCCGCCCATGCGCCGTGCGCTTGTCGTTTTGTCTGCCCTTGCTCTTTCGGCGTCGCTTGCCGTTTCGTTACCGGCTCCGCTGGAAGCGAAGGAAAAGATCACCGATGGCCAGGCCATGGCGGTGGTGCTGGCCAGCCCTTCGCGGGACAGCGATCGCGCGCGCGATCAGTACCGCCACCCGGCCCAGACACTGTCCTTCTTCAAGATCCGCCCAGGCATGACGGTGGTTGACGTGATGCCTGCGGGCGGCTGGTACAGCCGGGTGCTGGTGCCCTTTCTGGGCGAACGCGGGCGGTATGTCGCGCTCAATCCCGATGTCCGCACTTCAACCGAGGCGATGAAGAAGAACTATGGCGGATTGAAAGACACCTGGCCCGAGAAGTCGGCGCCGTGGTTTGCCGGGCAAACCGGGCTTGCCCCGACCGAGGCCTGGAACAGCGATGATCTGACCGACGGGATCAAGGGCAAGGTCGACCGCGCAATCATCATGCGTGAGGTTCACAACCTCTGGCGCTACGACCTGCTGCGGCGCGAACTGACGACGATCCATGGCCTGCTCAAGGACGATGGCCTGTTGGGGATCGAGGAGCACCGCGCCAGGGACAAGTCTGCGCCGGCCTATCTTGACGGCAGCAAGGGCTATATGCGCACGGCTGACGTGATCGGCCTGATCGAGGCCTGTGGGTTCGAACTGGTCGGCAAGAGCGAAATCAACGCCAATCGGAAGGATCCGGCTAACTGGCCGGGCGGGGTCTGGACGCTGCCGCCCAACCTTTCGGGGGTCACCGACCCGGCAGAAAAGGCCCGGCTGATCGAAATCGGCGAAAGCGACCGGATGACGCTGTTGTTCAAGAAGCGGCGTTGATAAGGCGGCGCATGACCACGCTGACCGTTGCCGCCCTGCAGCTTCCCCTCGGTTCGTCCGACGAGGCGGAGAACATCGTTGCCGTCTCGATGCTGGTCGAGGACGCAGCTAGGCAGGGTGCGCAGCTGATCCTCCCGCCCGAGCTGTTTTCAGGCCCCTATTTCTGCAAGACCGAGGACGAGGCGCTGTTCGCGCTGGCCCGGCCGACGAGTGAACATCCCTCGGTCAAGGCGATGCAGGCCCTGGCCCGCCAGCATCGGGTGGCGATCCCGACCAGCTTTTTCGAGCGCGACGGGCACCACTATTACAACACCATGGCGATGATCGGCCCCGACGGCGAGATCATCGGGACCTACCGCAAGAGCCACATCCCCGACGGCCCGGGTTACGAGGAAAAGTACTATTTCCGTCCCGGCAACGACGGGTTCAAGGTGTGGGATCTGCCCTGTACCGGCGGCACCGCGCGGATCGGCGTGGGGATCTGCTGGGACCAGTGGTACCCCGAATGCGCCCGGGTGATGGCGCTGATGGGGGCCGAAGTGCTGCTGTACCCGACCGCGATCGGCTCCGAACCCTATGACGTCGATCTCGACACCAGCCGGATGTGGCGCCGGGCGATGCAAGGCCATGCGGTGTCGAACTGCATGCCGGTGGTCGCCGCCAATCGCACCGGCACGGAGGACGGGCAGCGCTTCTATGGCCACAGCTTCATCGCCGACGAATGGGGCGATCTGCTGGCCGAATTCGGGGCGGAGCAGAGCGGTGTGCTGCTGACCACGCTCGATCTTGACCGGGCCGCGCGCCACCGTGCCGGAATGGGCTTTTTCCGCGATCGCCGGCCGCAGCTCTACGGCCGCATCGCGCAGGACGTGTGAACGCGGTGCAGCGCTATCTGATCGCGCTGGGATCGAACGTGCGCCACCGCCGCCATGGCGCGCCCGAACGGGTGATCGCCGCGGCGGCAGAGGCCTTGGCCGGTGCCGAGCTCAAGCTGCTGGCGCTGGCGCCGGTGGTGCGCTCGGCCCCGCTTGGCCCGTCGCTGCGGCGCTATGCCAACAGTGCCGCGCTGATCAGGACGCGCAAGCACCCCGACGCGCTGCTGTGCGCGCTGCAACGGA
Organism: Novosphingobium sp.; assembly: GCA_046063245.1. Lineage (GTDB taxonomy): Bacteria > Pseudomonadota > Alphaproteobacteria > Sphingomonadales > Sphingomonadaceae > Novosphingobium. Next base: position 5,021 of record JBJTLX010000111.1, on the reverse strand, counting down.
TCGAGCGCCAGTTCGGCCGCCGCCGCGCCGGGCAGCGCTGGGCGGCGCGGGTGCTCGATCTCGATATCGTGCTGTGGGCGGGCGGGGCCTGGGCCGCGGGCGACCTGGTCGTGCCCCATCCGGCCTTTCGCGAACGGCGCTTCGTGCTGGGCCCGGCAGCGCGGATCGCGCCGCACTGGCGCGACCCGCTGAGCGGCCTGACGATCCGCCAGCTGGCCGCGCGGCAGGCCCGGCCGGTGCGACGGTCTTGACCGGACCCCGGCCCAGCCCTAGGGCACGCGGCGTGGTCGGGCCCTTAGCTCAGTCGGTAGAGCAACTGACTTTTAATCAGTAGGTCGCTGGTTCGAACCCAGCAGGGCTCACCACAGGTCCGCCAGTGCAATCGCAATGTTCCGGGTGCCGCAGCGACGCTGCGTCTGATCCTGTTTTGCAAGGACGTTCACGCTGCGGACAGGCCTCGGCACTAGACCTTGGTCCTTCGCCGGTTCGCCTGGACACCGCTGTTGCGCATTCTGATCCTGTTTGCCTGTACTGCACTGTGTGCCGCCGCTGCGGGGCCGGCGGCGGCGCGCGCGCCCGTGCCTGCGGTTCCCCTGCAATGCGTGATCGCGCTCAAGGGCAAGCCGGCTCCGACCGCAGCGGACCTGTGCGGGGCCTTTGCCCGGGCCCTGTCGGCGCGGACAGGGCGCAGGATCATCGTCGCGGCCGCCGGTGCAGCGCTGCCGCCGAGCGATGCGGTCAGGCTGGAGCTGGGCAGGCCGCGCGGCAATGCCCTGAGCGCGGGGTTGAGCGGCCGGATCGGCGGCCGCAAGGTCTTGGCCGGCCCTTTGACCATCGATGTCATGGACCGCGCGCTGCGCCAAGCCGACGTGGACAAGCTGGCGCAGACCTTGGCAATGTCGCTCAAGAATGGATAATTAACCTTTGCCGGTCAGCACAGGCCGGGTCGCAGCAACGCAGGTCGCAGTAAATGACGGAATACAACTCGCTCGCATTTGGCCGCCCGGACGCGGACGACGGGTATCAGCCGCTGATCAAGCAAGCCGGCGACACCACTGCGCAAAGCGGCGCGGCCCCGCCGCAGACGGTCGATACGATCCCGGCCAGCACCGCGACCACCGCGGCGGTGGTGCCGGGCGGCTATATCACCGGGACGATCGACAGCGCGGGCGATCACGACTGGTACCGGGTCACGCTCAACGCCGGGCAGACCTATACCATCTCGACCCAGCTGCCGCTGACGCTGAATGACAGCGTTCTGGCGCTGCGCGATTCGGCGGGCACGCTGATCGTCGAGAACGATGATGTCATTTTCGGCGGCAACCTGACCTTTTCGGAAGTCACCTACACCGCGGCGACGACGGGCACCTATTACATCGACGTCAGCGGCTATGGCGCGACCGACCTTGGCGATTTCTATCTGACGATGTCGAGCCCGGTGGTCGACGCGCAGCTCGGCTCGACCGCGACCACCGCGACGCTGAGCGTCGGCGGATCGGCCAGCGGCACTTTCGCTGCGGCGGGCGATCATGACTGGTTCGCGATCCAGCTGACCGCCGGACAATCCTATCTGCTGACCACCGAAACCGTTGGCGGCGTGACGGTCGATACTGTGCTCTACGTGCGCGACGCGAGCGGCAATCCACTGGCCTTCAACGACGACGGGCTGGGTGCCGGCGGGTTCTCGCGCATCCGTTTCACCGCGCCAAGCACCGGGACCTATTACGTCGATGTCGGGGTCTGGGGGAACGAGGCCAACGCCAACGGCTACAAGGTCAACGCCGTGATCGCGCCGCCGCTGCCGGTCTATACCAACGATGAGATCGCGACCCAGCTGACCAACACCTATTGGGGCGGATCGAGCCGGCACTTCGACATCGCCCCGGGGGGCACGCTGAAAGTCGATCTGACCGCCCTGACCCCGGACGGCCAGGCTCTGGCGCGCGCCGCGCTGAGCCTGTGGACCGATGCATCCGGGATCAACTTCTCGGAAGTCGCAACCGGCGGACAGATCGTGTTTGACGACAACCAGGACGGCGCCTTCGCCAGCTCGGTTACCAACGGCAACGGCCTTATCGTCAGTTCCGAAGTCAACGTGGCGACCGCCTGGATCACCAACTATGGCACCGGACTGCGGTCCTATTCGCTGCAGACCTATGTCCACGAAATCGGCCATGCATTGGGCTTGGGCCATGCCGGCAATTACAATTCGACCGCGACCTATCCCGATGACGTGTCCTATGTGAACGACGATTGGGCGACGACGGTGATGTCGTACTTCGACCAGACCGAGAACACTTATTTCGCCAATCTGGGCTTTACCAAGCAGTTCGCGGTAACCCCGATGGTCGCCGATATCGTCGCGATCGCCAGCCTCTATGGCACGAATACGCTGACGCGCACCGGCGACACCGTTTACGGCGTCGGCAATAACACCGGGCGCGACGTGTTCGATGCCACGGTCGGACAGACCGCGGTGTCATTCACCATCATCGACAACGGCGGGACCGATACGGTCAATTTTTCGGGCTATTCCTCGAACGCCCGGGTCGATCTCAATCCCGAAGCGTTCTCGAATGTCGGCAACCGGGTCGGCAACATGGTGATCGCACGCGGGACGATCATCGAAAACGCCGTCACCGGGTCGGGCAGCGACGTGCTGATCGGCAATGCTGCCAACAATCGCCTCGACGGCGGAACCGGCACCGACCAGTTCTATGGCGGCGCGGGCAATGACACCTTCGTGGTCGACCAGCAGGGCGAACTGGTGTTCGAAAACCTGGGCGAGGGGACCGATACGGTCGAAACGAGCGCCAATTACTACCTGTTCGCCAATATCGAGAGCCTGACCCTGACCGGCAGTGCCGGGTTGTTCGGGGTCGGCAACGCGCTCGACAACCTGATCACCGGCAACAGCGGCACGAACCTGCTGCTCGGCGGGCTTGGCAACGATGAGATCCACGGCGGCGATGCGCGCGATTCGATCTTCGGCGAAAGCGGCAACGACACCCTCTTCGGCGATGCCGGGATCGACTACATCGTTGCCGGGATCGGCAACGACACCCTCGACGGCGGGGCCAATGCCGACGAGATGTACGGCGAGGACGGTAACGATACCCTGTGGGGCGGGCTGACCTTCGATACCGACATCATGGTTGGCGGCATCGGCGACGACATCGTCCACGGCGACAGCGGGCTGGGCGACTATGACCGGATGTACGGCAACACCGGCAACGACACCTTCTATGTCGACACTCCCGACGATCTGGTCTTCGAACAGGCCGGCGAAGGCACCGACACGGTCTATGCCGGGATCAACGGTGCGGGCTATTACCTCTACGACAATATCGAGAACCTGGTGCTGACCGGCCAGACCCCGTTCGGGGTCGGCAACGCGCTCGACAACGTGATGACCGGCAATGCCATCGGCAACTACCTGCTCGGCGGCGGCGGCAACGACACGCTCAACGGCAAGGGCGGCAACGACGTGCTGTTCGGCGAGGCCGGGGCCGATACCTTCGTGTTCGAGTCCGGTTCGGGCCAGGACATCATCGGCGATTTCGCCCACGGCAGCGATCATATCCGCCTGATCGGCGGCTATACCACCTTCGCCCAGGTCCAGAACTCGTTCCACCAGAACGGCAACGACGGGGCGATCGACCTTGGCGGGGGCAACTTCATCGTCCTTCAGGGCGTCCAGCTCAGCACGCTCAACGCGGCCGATTTCATCTTCGGCTAGGCGCCCGGCCGGTTCGCCACCAGATGGTCGACCACCGAGGGGTCGGCCAGGGTCGAGGTATCGCCCAGGTTGGCCACGTCGTTCTCGCCGATCTTGCGCAGAATGCGGCGCATGATCTTGCCGCTGCGGGTCTTGGGCAGGCCCGGCGCGAACTGGATCACGTCGGGGGTGGCGATCGGGCCGATCTCCTTGCGCACCCAGGCGACCAGTTCCTTGCGCAGCGCCTCGTCGGGATCGACGTTGGCGTTGGTGGTGACGAAGGCATAGATACCCTGGCCCTTGATCTCGTGCGGCATCCCGACCACCGCGGCCTCGGCCACCTTGGGATGCGCGACCAGCGCGGACTCGACCTCGGCGGTGCCCATGCGGTGGCCCGAAACGTTGATCACGTCGTCGATCCGCCCGGTGATCCAGTAATAGCCGTCGTCGTCGCGGCGGCACCCGTCGCCGGTGAAGTACAGCCCCTTGAAGGTCGAGAAATAGGTCTGGAAGAAGCGTTCGTGATCGCCCCACACGGTGCGCATCTGGCCGGGCCAGCTGTCGGTGATGACCAGGCAGCCCTCGCCCGCGCCGTCGATCGGCACGCCTTCGCCGGTGACCAGCATCGGCTTGACCCCGAACATCGGTTTGGTCGCGGACCCGGGCTTGAGCGCGGTGGCCCCGGGCAGCGGGCTGATCAGCGTTGCCCCGGTCTCGGTCTGCCACCAGGTATCGACGATCGGGCAGCGCCGTTCGCCGACCACGCGGTGGTACCAGTCCCACGCCTCGGGATTGATCGGTTCGCCGACCGAGCCGAGCAATTTGAGGCTCGAGCGACTGGTCCGCGTCACCCAGTCGTCGCCCTCGCGCATCAGCGCGCGCAGCGCGGTCGGGGCGGTGTAGAAGATCTCGACCTGGTGCTTGTCGATCACTTGCCAGAAACGGCTGGGATCGGGGTAATTGGGCACCCCTTCGAACATCAGCGTGGTCGCCCCGTTCATCAGCGGGCCGTAGACGATGTAGCTGTGCCCGGTGACCCAGCCGACGTCGGCGGTGCACCAATAGACCTGGCCGGGACGGTAATCGAACACGTATTCGTGCGTCATCGCCACCCACAGGCCGTAGCCGCCGGTGGTGTGGAGCACGCCCTTGGGCTTGCCGGTCGATCCGCTGGTGTAGAGGATGAACAGCGGGTCCTCGGCGTTCATCGGCTCGGCGGGACAGTCGGCCTCGACGGTCTCGCGCAAGGTCGACCAGTCATGGTCGCGCGCTTCGACCATCGCCACGTCGGCGCCGGTGCGGG
>JBJTLX010000110.1:0-29580 GCA_046063245.1 Novosphingobium sp. | reverse complement strand
GTGTCGGGATCGAAGACATAGCTGGTGTCGAGATCGGGCACGCGTTCGTCGGCGCGGCTGAAGGCGGGCACCTTCATGTCGATGTCGATGCCGAAGGCCTGGCGCACATCGACTTCGATGTCGGGCGCGGACAGGACGGTGTGGTTGCGGGTGTCGAGCGTGGCGTCTTGGGTCTGGGTCATCGCGCAAACCGCCTATACGGGCGAAGCCGCCGCTGCAATAAGGTTTCGGTTGCAGATCGCGACTCAATGCGCGCACGCCGGGAGAACATGATGATCAAGGTATTCGGGTTTCCGCTTTCGCCGTTCGTGCGCAAGGTTCACGTCATCGCCGCCGAAAAGGGGATCGAGATCGAGATGGTGCTGGGCCGTCCCGGCGAACCATCGCCCGATTTTCTGGCCGCCAGCCCGTTCCGCAAGATCCCGGCGCTGCAGGACGGCGATTTCACCCTGGCGGATTCGACCGCGATCGTCACCTACCTCGATGCGCTGCAGCCCGCCCCGCCGATCGCGCCGGGCACTCCGCAGCAGCGCGCCAAGGCGATCTGGTGGGAGGAGTTTGCCGACACCATCCTGATCGCAGCGGGCGGCAAGGTGCTGTTCAACCGCTTTGTCGGGCCCAAGCTGATGGGGCTGGAAGGGGACGAAGCCGTCGCCGAACAAGGGCTCAAGGAGCTGGTGCCGATCCTGGCCCATCTTGAGGCGCAGGTTAGCGATGGCTGGCTGGCCGGCGGCGATTTCAGCGTCGGCGATGTGGCTGTTGCAGCGACCTTGCGGTCGATGGGCTATATCGGGATGGAGCCCGATCCGGCGACCCATCCCCGGACCGCCGCATGGTACGACCGGGTCAGGGCGCGGCCGTCATGGCAGACGGTTGCCGTGCGCGAAGGCGCGGTAATGGACCGCGTCCTGCCGGGCTGAGATGACCCCGCGGGTCGCCTTGCTGCGCGCGGTCAATGTCGGCGGGACCGGGGCTTTGCCGATGGCGGCGCTCAAGGCGTTGGGCGAGGCCTGCGGCTTTGCCCATGCGCGGACCTACATCGCCAGCGGCAACCTGCTGTTCGCTAGCGACCTGGAAGAGCGCGAAATCAAGGCGCTGCTCGAAGCGCGTTTGCACGACCATTTCGGGCGGACAGTGGAGGTCTTCGTGCGCAGCGCGGCGGAGCTTGACGCGATCGTCGCCGCCAATCCCTTTCCCGACGCGCACGGCAGCCACCATATGGTGTTCTTCCATGACACCGCCCCGCCGCCCGACCTGATTGCACAGTGCCGCGACCGGAACGGCGAGCGGCTGGCCTTGACCGGGCGCGAGCTGCACGTCGATTATGGCGCGGGCATCCGCACGACGCGGCTGAAGATCCCCGGCAAGACCGCACGCACCGCGCGCAACATCAACACGGTGCGCAAACTCGCCCAGCTGCTGCATCAGGTCTGACAGCAAAACGCCGCCCCCGGTTGCCCGGGAGCGGCGCTGATTGCCGATCGCGGTCAGGCGATCAGAAGCGGAAGCCGAGGCCCGCGACGACCTGGTTGCGGTTCACGCCGCTGCCATAGTCCGAGTAGCGGTATTCGACCTTGGCGCTGACCGAGTCCGAGAACTTGTGCTCGATGCCGGCACCGACGCGGTAGCCGTCTTCATCGGTCGAGTCCGTGACCACGGTCGAACCGGTGGTCTGGGTCGCCTTGAACTGGGCGTTGGTATAGCCGCCCTTGAAGTACAGCAGGGTGTCACGGGCATCGCCCACCGCCACGCCGAGACGCGCACCGGCATAGATGTCACGGCCGGTCTTCAGGCAGTATTCGGTGGTGGTGATCGTCGCGCAATCCTTCGCGGTCGAACCGGTCAGTTCGGCCTCGGCGCCCAGCACGACGCTGCCGGTGTCATGGTCGAAACCAAGCGCACCACCATAGACGACGCCGTCCTTCTTGTAGTCGACGCCCGGCGCGATGCCGTCGTTGATCTTGACCTGATCCCATCCGCCGATCGCATCGATGTGCGCGCCGCTCCAGCTGGTGGCGTCCTGCGCCATGGCTGCCGCGGGGGCGAAAGCGGCAAAAGCCGCACCGATCATCAGAAACTTCTTCATGTTCATTACTCCACTTGGACGGACCATGCCCGTCGCCTTGCCCCCTTTGTGCAGGGCCCGGACCATGGCGGTCGGGCTGCACCAGGGCGACGACGATGCAAGTGGGGGTTGCAACCTGAACCTCAACTTACAGTTCCCGCAAGTTAGGCGGCTTCATTGCTATGTGTTGCCTGAACGCAACAATATTACGGACATTTTGGGACGAGCCGAGGCAATTTGCGGGACGGGCCGTGTTGACTCATACCGACCAGTCGGTATCGTTTTCGGATGATCCCGAATCGCCCTTTTCGTGAAGCCCCGCGCAATGCCCGCGGGCAAATCCTTGAGATGGCGGTAAAACTCGTCCGCACGCATGGCTTTGCGGCGACCTCGGTGGATCAGCTGTGCAAAGCCGCCGGGGTCACGAAGGGCGCGTTTTTCCACCACTTCGCCTCAAAGGAAGCGCTTGGCGTGGCCCTGGCGGACTATTGGTCGACCAGCACCGGGGGTTTTTTCGCGGAGGCGCCCTATCACCATCATGAACGCGCGATCGACCGCGTGCTGGGCTACATCGATTTGCGCCGCGAATTGCTGAGCGGCCCGCCCGAGGCGTTCAGCTGCGTCGCCGGGACGATGCTGCAGGAGAGCTTTCACGACAGCGACGCGATCCGCCGCGCCTGCGAGGCGAGCATCATGACCAACGCCCGCGCGCTGGAAGCGGATATTGCCCAGGCGCTTACAGATGCCGGCTTGCCCGAACAGCAGGCACCCGGTCTCGCCCGCCATGTGCAGACCGTCCTGCAAGGCGCGTTCATTCTGGCCAAGACGCAGGATCCCGCCGCTGCTGCACCCATGGCGCGCGAAGCCGTCGGACATTTGCGTCGCTATTTCGAATTGCTGTTCGGTGCGCTGCCCAAGGAGACGCTGCAATGACCCGGATGATCTTCATCAACCTGCCCGTGGCCGATCTGGCCCGCGCGCAGGCGTTTTATGAAGCGCTTGGCTTCACGCAGAACCCGGCCTTCAGCGACGAGAGCGGCGCCTGCATGGTGCTGAGCGAGGCCATCCACGTGATGATCCTGACTCATCCGAAATGGCAGAGCTTTACCACCCGCCCGATCCCGCCGCGCGGTTCGAGCGAGGTATCGCTGGCGCTGACGGTCGACAGCCGCGCGGCAGTCGACGCGCTGGTCGCAGCCGGCGCGGCCCATGGCGGAACCGCCGACGTCAACCCGCCCGAGGACCACGGCTTCATGTACCAGCGCACGATCGAGGATCCCGACGGCCACGTCTGGGAACCGTTCTGGATGGATCCGGCGGCGGTCGGCGGCCAGCCGAAGGATGCCGCCGCCGTTTCAGGCTGACACTGAAAGAAGGAGACCCACCATGGCGTACATCGATGGCTTCATCATTCCGGTGAGCAAGGCCGATCAGGCCAGGAACACCGCCTTTGCCGAGCGCATGGACAAGCACTTCATCGACTACGGGGCAACCCGGGTGGTGGAATGCTGGGGCGACGATGTGTCGGCGGGCAAGGTCACCGATTTCAACCGCGCGGTTCAGGCAGCAGAAACCGAAACCGTCATGTTTTCATGGATAGAATGGCCCGACAAGGCAACCCGCGACACGGCGATGAAAGCGATGGAATCGAACGAGGCGATGATGGCCGAACCGATGCCGTTCGACGGCAAGCGGATGATCTTCGGCGGGTTCGAGCCGATGGTCGATGAAACCGCGGCGGGCACGACCGGCTATGTCGACGGCTTCGTCCTGCCGGTCACCCCGGCCAACAAGGCGGCTTACCGCGACATGGCGCAGACCGCGGCGGGCACCTTCCTCAAGTACGGCGCGCTGCGCTCGAGCGAGAACTGGGGCGAGGACGTGCCGGACGGCAAGGTCACCGATTTCAAACGCTCGGTGATCGCAGAGGGCGATGAGAACGTGGTCTTTTCCTGGGTCGAATGGCCCGACAAGGCGACCCGCGACGCCGGATGGGAAAAGGTCATGGCCGACCCCGACATGCAGCCGCCGTCCGAAATGCCCTTCGATGGCCAGCGGATGTTCTGGGGCGGGTTCAAGCCCGTGGTCGATCTCAAGTAGCCGAACCAACCAACGAGGAGAGCAACGATGGGTACCCTGCAAGGCAGCTGGATCTGGTACGAATTGATGACCCCCGATCCGGACGGGGCGAAGGCGTTTTACGATGCCGTCGTCGGCTGGACGTTGGTCCCCGGAACGCCGCAAACCAACGGGTATGGCTTCATCGCCAATGCCGACGGCGGGATGACCGGCGGCGTGTTGACCCTATCGGACGAGATGATCCAGCACGGGGCGCGGCCGAGCTGGCTCGGCTACATCGGGGTCGACGATGTCGATGCAGCCGTGTCGTCCATCGAAGCAGCTGGCGGCAAGGTCCTGATGCCCGCGAATGACGTGCCGATGGCCGGGCGGATCGCGATGGTCGCCGATTGCTGCGGCGCGCCGTTCTATGTGATGACCCCCACCCCGCCCCCTGGCGGCGGCGAAAGCACCGCGTTTTCGGCGCAGCCCAATCCCGGCCGCTGCGGCTGGAACGAGCTGCTGGCGGGCAACCAGGCCGAAGCCGTGGCCTTCTATACCGGCCAGTTCGGCTGGGCCTTGCCCGGCGCGATGGACATGGGCCCGATGGGCACATACCAGTTCATCGCCCATGACGATGTGCAGGTCGGCGCGATCATGACCCGGCCGCCCGAAGTCCCGGCAGCGATGTGGTGCCACTATTTCTGGGTCGACAGCATCGCCGCGGCGCAGGGCCGGGTCACGGCCAACGGCGGCCAGGTCATCAATGGTCCCCACGAAGTGCCCGGGCCGCTGTGGATCATCCAGGGCGTGGATCCGCAGGGGGCTTTGTTCAGCCTGGTCGGAAGTGCGTGAGCGGCGTTGACCCAGGCGCGAATCTGCGCCTATGTTCACTAATTGTTCCGACGTTCCGGGAGACCCGCCGTGGCCGAATACACGTTCTTCACCAACCCGATGAGCCGCGGCCAGATCGCGCGCTGGGCCTTGCACGAAGCGGGGGTCAGCTATGATCAGGTGCTGGTCGACTGGGCGGCCAAGCCTGCTGCCTTGCTGGCGGCAAACCCGATGGGCAAGGTTCCAACGCTGATCCATCACAGCGAAAACGGCGACAAGGTGGTGACCGAATGCGCGGCGATCTGCGCCTACCTTGCCGAAGCCCATCCCGAAGCCGGACTTGGCCCTTCGGCCGATGAAAGCGCCGACTATTTCCGCTGGCTGTTCTTTGCCGCCGGGCCGGTCGAGCAGGCGGCGGTCAGCCGCTCGATGGGCTGGGAAGTGCCCAAGGACCGCGAGATGATGGCCGGCTGGGGCAGCTATGAACGGACGATCGGCGCGCTCGAAGGGCACTTCGAAGGCAATAACTTTGTCTGCGGGAACCGCTTCACCCTGGCCGATGTCTATGTCGGCAGCCAGATCGACTGGGGGCTGACCTTCGGATCGATCCCGCCCAACGAAGCCTTCGTCGCCTATGCCGAGCGGCTGCAGGCGCGCGATGCCTACAAGGCCGCCAAGGCCATCGACAACGCCTTGATCGAGGAGAGCCGCAAATGACCGACGCAACGCTGTGCCTGTGGTACGACGGCGCCGCCGAAGAGGCTGCGACGTTCTATGCCGCGACCTTTCCGGGCAGCCATGTCGGCGCGGTCCACCGCGCCCCGGGGGATTTCCCCGGCGGCAAGGAAGGGGATGCCCTGACTGTCGAATTCACCGTGCTCGGCCTCAAATGCATCGGCCTGAATGGCGGACCGATCTTCACCCATTCGGAGGCCTTCAGCTTCCAGGTCGCGACCGACAGCCAGGAAGAAACCGACCGCTACTGGAACGCGATCGTCGGCCATGGCGGGCAGGAAAGCCAGTGCGGCTGGTGCAAGGACAAATGGGGGTTATCCTGGCAGATCACCCCGCGGGTGCTGACCCAGGGCATGGCCGATCCCGATCCCGCCGTGCGTCAGCGGGTCTTTGCCGCGATGATGACCATGGGCAAGATCGATCACGCCGCGATCCAGACCGCAATCGAGGGGTAATGGCATGCTGAAACTCTATGGCCACACCTTTTCGTCCTACACCTGGAAGGCGCTGATCGCGCTCTACGCCAATGACACCCCGTTCACCTTTCACCAGATCGGCGAGGGCAATGCCGACGACGATGCTTTCGTCGCCGCGGCCGGGCCGAGCGGGCAGTTCCCGGTGCTGTCCGACGGCGCGGCGACGGTGTTCGAGGCCAGCGCGATCATCGAACATCTCCACCTGCACCATCGCGGTTCGCAGCCGTTGCTGCCCGACGATCCGGCCCAGGCGATCCGCACCCGGATGTGGGACCGGGTGTTCGATCTGCACGTGATGAACGTGATGCAGGATGTGGTGGCCGAGAAGATCCGTCATCCCGACAATCCCGATCCCGCCATCCGTGAACGGGTCGAAGCGCGGCTCGAGCGGTCCTATCGCTGGATCGAACAATGGCTGGCCGATTACACCCGCCGCGACGGGGTGACGCTGGTGGAGTGCGCCGCGGCGCCCAGCCTGTTCTATGCCGACTGGGTTCATCCCATTCCCGGCGACTGTCCGCGGCTGCGCGCGTGGCGCGCACATCTGCTCGCCCTGCCCGCGGTGGCGCGCTGCGTCGACGATGCCCGTCCCTATCGCCACTACTTCCCGCTGGGCGCCCCCGACCGCGATTGAAAGGATCATTACGATGTACGAACTGTCCGTCACCCGGCTGATCGAGGCCGATCCGGCCAAGGTCTGGGATATTCTTGTCAACCGCACCGACGAATGGTGGTGCCCCAAACCCTGGCGCGCCGAAGTCAACTGGGGCGCGCGAATCGCCGGAGGCCGCACCCACACCACGATGTACGGCCCCGAAGGCGAGAAGAACGAACATCCCGGCTTCATCCTCGCCTGGGAGGAAGGCCGCCGGATCGCGGTGACCGACGCGATCGAGGGCGATCTGGAACCCGCCGGCCCGTTCATGCTCGGGATCTGGGAGATCGTGCCCGAAGGTAGCGGGACCCGCTACACCGGTCGCGCCCGGCACTGGACGCCGGAAGCCATGGCGCATCACAAGGAGATGGGCTTCGACGAAGGCTGGGGCGTGATGGCCGATCAGTTCAAGGCGCTGTGCGAGGCCTGATCAGGCAAAAGCAGCGGCACGGCGCAGCAGCTGGTAGGCCTCGATCACCTCCTGCAGCCGCGCTTCGAAACTGCGGTCGCCGCCGTTGCGATCGGGGTGATACTTGCGCACCAGCTGCGAATAGCGGCTGCGCAGATCGTGGCGATTGGCGTCGAGCGCCAGGCCCAGCACGTCGAGCGCGCGGCGCTCTTCGGGGGTCACCGCGCGGCCGTCGGGCCGCTCTCCCGGGCGGCGTCCGCGCGCCCGTGCGCTGATTGCTTCGAGCGGATCGGCAAAATCGGCCCAGCGCGGCGCGGCGTCGATCCCGGCGGTTGGGCTGAAGGCGCGGGTCTGGCGGTCCCAGCCGTGGATCGGCGATTGCGCGCGGAGAATCTCTTCGGCGCTCATCCCTTCGAACCAGTCGTAGCCGGCGTTGAACTCACGCACGTGATCGAGGCAGAACCAGCGGTAGTCGCCCGGCCCGTCGAAACCCGATGCGCGCGGGCCGGGCGCGCGGAACTCCCCCGCCAGGTCGCAGCCGGGCCACTGGCAGGGGCGGCCGGCGGAATTGACGCGGCCATGAAATCGATCGTGCTTCACCGCTTCCACATGGCGATTGTTCGGGTAGAAGTGAAGGCATGACCGGATTCCTTGCCGCCGAAATCGAACGCCTGTTGACCGCCGCCTTTGCGCCGACGCACCTGGCCGTGATTAACGACAGTGCCCGCCACCACGGCCATTCGGGCGATGACGGATCGGGCGAAAGCCATTTCACCGTCGAAATCGAAAGCGCCGCCTTTTCCGGCGTGTCCCGGCTGCAACGCCAGCGCATGGTCAACCAGGCGTTGGGCGACATTCCCGGCCAGCGGGTCCACGCGCTGGCGATCAAGGCGCGCGCGCCAGAGGAGGCGGTATGACAATTCTTGCGACGATCGCGCCGGTAACCCACGATCTTGGCGCGTTTCAGGTGCGCCGGGTGCTGCCCAACCCGCGCCAGATCATGGTCGGGCCGTTCATCTTCGTCGACCAGTTCGGCCCGGCGATTATTCCGCCCGGCCACGCCATGGATGTCCGCCCGCATCCGCATATCGGCCTGGCGACGGTGACCTGGCTGTTCGAAGGCGCGATCGACCACCGCGACAGCCTGGGCAGCTTTGCCACGATCCGCCCTGGCCAGGTCAACCTGATGACCGCAGGCCAGGGCATCGTCCATTCCGAACGCGGCCTGCCGGCGGAGCGGGATCTGGCCAAGCCGATGTACGGCATGCAGACCTGGCTGGCGCTGCCCGACGGCGCCGAGGATATTGCCCCCGCGTTCGAAACCCATGCCGACCTGCCGCTGATCGAGGACAGCTGCGTGTCTGCCCGTGTCATCATGGGCAGCCTGTGGGGACGCAGCGCACCGACCACCCAGCACGCCGCGACGATCTATGCCGAAATCGTCCTGGCGCCCGGCGGCGCGATCCCGATCGACAGCGACGCCGACGAGCGCGCGGTGATGCTGGTCGGCGGCGAAGCGCAGATCGATGGTGTCCCGCTCGATCTCTATGCGCTGGCCGTGCTGGCTCCGGGCGCTGCATTGTCACTCACGTCGGCCACCGGCGGGCGGGTCATGCTGCTGGGCGGCGAAGCGTTCCGCACCCCGCGCCACGTCTGGTGGAACTTCGTTCATTCCTCACGCGAGCGGATCAACCAGGCCAAGGACGATTGGCGCAATGGCCGCTTCGGCACGGTGCCGGGCGACGCGGAGGAGTTCATTCCGCTGCCCGAAGTGCCCCTGACCAACAGCGACAGAACGGGAGACATAGCATGAGCTTTGCCGGACAAGCCGTCTGGGTAACCGGCGCTTCATCGGGGATCGGCGCGGCGCTGGCGCGGGCCTTTGCCGCCGCCGGTGCGCGGCCGATCCTGTCGGGGCGCAATATCGCTGCGCTGGATGCGGTCGCCGCGCAATGCGGCGGCGACTGTCTGGTCTTGCCGTTCGAGACCACCGACAATACCGCAATCGCCCCGGCCGTGGCGCGGGCACAAGACTGGTCCGGCGGGATCGACGTGCTGATCAACAATGCCGGGATTTCGCAGCGCAGCCTGGCGGTGGACACCGGCTACGCGGTCTATGAACGGATCGTCGCGGTCGATCTGCTCGCCCCGATTGCCCTGACCCAGGCGGCCCTGCCCGGGATGGTGGCGCGGGGCAGCGGGCGGATCGCGATGATCAGTTCGATCGCCGGCAAGGTTGGCGTGCCGATGCGCACCGCCTATTGCGCGGCCAAGTTCGGCCTCGCCGGCTATGCCGATGCCTTGCGCGCCGAAGTCGCCCATCTCGGCCTGCAGGTCCACAACATCTATCCAGGATCAGTCCGCACCGAAGTCTCGCGCAACGCGCTGACCGCCGATGGATCGAAGCGCGGGGTGTCCGACCAGGTCATCGACAACGGCATCGACCCCGATGATGCGGCGGCGCAGATGATCGCGGCAATGCAGAACGGCGAGCGCGAAATCATCGTTGCCGAAGGCGCGGAAAAGGCCATGGGCGAGGCACGCCGCACGCCCGATGCGCTGCTCGACCAGATCGGTGCCTTCATGGCCGGGGGCTATGTCGAACGGATGAATCGGGGAGCCGAATGATGGCGATGCAGCGCGTAACCCTGGCCAGCGGGATCGAGCTCGACGTGGTCGATGAAGGGCCGCGCGATGGCCCTGCCTTGATCTTCCTGCATGGCTTCCCTGAAAGCCACCGCACCTGGCGTCACCAGATCGCCCACCTGTCCGACCGCTATCGCTGCGTCGCCCCTGATCAGCGCGGTTATCGCGGATCATCGAAGCCGCAGGACGTTGCCAGCTACACGCCCGACAAGCTGATCGGCGACGTGTTCCAGCTGGCCGATGCGCTGGGGATCGATCGCTTCACCATCATCGGCCATGATTGGGGCGGCGCGATCGCCTGGGGGGTGGCGATTACCGGCCAGATGAATGGACGCGTATCCCGCGCGGTCATTGCCAACGCCCCGCATCCGGTCGGCTACAGCCGCCTCGTCTGGGAAAACCGCCACCAGCGCGAAGCGAGCCAGTATTTCCGGACCTTCCGCGATACCGCCAATGACGATCTGGTGCGCGAACATGGCCTGGGCGGCATGCTGCTCAAGGCGTTCGAGGGCCGGCTCGAGACCGAAGACCGGATGGAACCGGCAGAACGCGCGCAGTTGCTCAAGGACTGGGAAAACCGCGAAGCCGCCTTCGCCATGCTCAACTGGTACCGCGCCAGCCCGCTCCATGTCCCGGCGCTCGACGAACCCTATGTGCTCCCGGCCGACCGGGCCCCGCCCTCGCTGCCGCCGCTGACCATGCCGACGCTGGTCATCTGGGCGCTCGACGATCTGGCCCTGCCGCCGGAAAATCTCGACGGGCTGGAGACCATGGTCACCGACATGACCCTGGTCAGGGTGCGTGATTGCGGCCATTTCGTGCCATGGGAAGCGCCGGCGGTGGTCAACGCCGCGCTGGACGTGTTCCTTGGCCGAACCGCAGCTTAGCCGCGCCCCCGCCGGGGGCATCGGCGCGGCGGTTGCCGCAGCGAACGAGCGCGCCCGCAATTCGCTGCTGCGCAACCATGGCGGCGGCCATGCCGAAGTCAGCAATCTTGAGCTATTCTTCGACCTGGTCTTCGTCTTTGCGATCACCCAGCTCTCGCATTTCCTGATGGGCCGGCTCAATCTGGTCGGCGCTGTGCAGGCCGGGATCATGTTCGCCGCGGTGTGGTGGGCCTGGATGTATACCACCTGGGCGACCAACTGGATCAATCCCGACCGCGCGATCAACCGGCTGATGCTTGGCCTGGTCATGCTCGCCTCGCTGATCATGTCGGCCGCGATCCCGGCTGCCTTCGCCGATTCCGGGCTTGCTTTCGCGGCATCCTATGTCGCGGTGCAAGTCGGACGCAGCCTCTACGTCGGCTGGACGATGGAGCGCGAAAAGCGCGGCGATGGGCTGAACCAGCTGCGCATCTCCGTCTGGTTCATCGCGACCGGCCCGCTGTGGATCTATGGTGCGCTGGCCGACCGGATCGATCTGCGCATGACACTGTGGGCTATTGCCCTGGCGATAGACTATGCCGGACCGTTCCTGCTGTTCAGGACCCCGTGGCTGGGGCGCTCGCGGCCGCAGGACTGGGTCATCTCGGGCAGCCACATGTCCGAACGCTGCGGCCTGTTCATCATCATCGCGCTGGGCGAAGGCCTGGTCATCACCGGCGCCAGCTATGCCGGAGCCGCCGCGCAGCCGGGCCTCGATCTGGCACTGGTCAATGCCTTTGCCGGATCCTTCGCGATGTGGTGGCTCTATTTCGACATGGGCGCGCGGCGCGGCGCGCGGCACATCCAGCAACACGCGGTCCCGGGACTGATTGCCCGGCAGGCCTTTACCTATTGGCACATCCCGATCGTGGCGGGGATCGTGGTGCTGGCGGTGGGCGACGAGCTGGTCCTGGCGCACCCGCTCGAGGCATCGCATCCCGATTTCATCGCCATCGTGATCGGCGGTACCATGCTGTTCATCGGCGGCCTGGCCGGGTTCAAGCGCATTTCGAGCGGCAACCCGTGGTTCCCCGCGTCGCACGTCTATGGCTTGTTCCTTGCCATAGCGCTGGGTGCCTGGGCCTTGTGGCGCCATCCGCCGCATTTGTTGCTGCTGGTATGGATCACGGTTCTGTTCACCGCCATCGCCGTCTGGGAATGGGGCAGCTTCCATGGCGGCTGGATGGAGCGGATGGAGGAACGCGACTGGTGGATCGCCAAGGTCCTGCGCCGCCGGATCGAACGGCGCCGGGAGCAGCGGCTGGCCGAGGAAGCCCGCAAGGCCAAACCTTAAACCGTTCGGGTACTCCCGCCCCAACCGATCCACGCGCCGTGGGGATGGGCACGGGTGACCAGCGCCGGTTTTTCGCCGCCCGGCCAATAGCGCACCGTCATCTCGTGGACGTGCATGACGCGGTTGGCCTCGAGCGAAACCCAGGCCAGCGGCCGCTCAGCGGTTGCACGCCGGCCCGCTGCCTCCATCGCCGCAGTGACGCGGTCCTGCTGGTCTTCGGGTACATATTGCCAGACGATCGAATGCATCAGCAGGCGCGTTGTCCCGGCCTCCTGCGGCCTGGCCAACTCGGCCTCGACAAAGTCGGCGGCGTTCATCGCGACAAGGTCGGGGGCCTGCCTGACCGCTTCGGCCACCGCGGCCTCCATCCGCTCGAAGCGGACGGTGTGCTCGGGCCAGATATAGGCCTTGAGCCGCAGCGCCTGGGCAGGATCGGTCAGATCGACCGGCGCGATATCACAGCCCCTGGCCCAAACGATCTCGATCGCGTGGGCGGGCGGCGCATCCCCTTCCCACTCGGGCTTGAAGCGCATCGCCCCGGGCTGCGGGCCGACCTGAACCCCGCCCAGATCGTAGTGATAGCGATCGAGCATCAGGTTGATCCCCGCGCTCGATCCGATTTCCAGGCACTGGAAGCGCGGCGGCAGACCCTTGTCGGCCAGCCACAGCATCGCCGCGATGAAATTGGCCGAGCGCCCGGCCTCGTTGGTTTGCGGCGGACCGTTGAGCCACGGCAGCAGTGCCACCTCGCGCCGGCTTACCAGCTCGGCAAGGATTGCTGCATCGTCGATCCCCGCTTCGCCGGCATAGATCCGCGCCAGTTCGGGCTCTCCGCCCCTGAGGTGCAGCGCGTGGATCCCGCCGGCTATGCGCAAGGGTACAGCATCGGCCAGCGGCGCCCCCGGCCAGGTGCGCAGCGTATCGAACAGTGCGCCCGGCTCGTCACGCTCGATCAGGTCGCGCAGCGCCGCCACGATCCGCGCGGTGATCGCCGCGCCCGAGGCGGTGCAATAGGCGACCTGATTGTCGAAGGCAGCGGCCACGATCCCGTCGCCCTTCGCGGCGATGTCGATGAACTGGTAGTCCCTGGCCATGGCCGGTTTTCCCTGCTGGTGCGTGCGTTGCGCGAGCGAATTAGCTGCGCCATTTTGCTGCAGTGCACAAGGAAAATCCGCAGTCAAACTTGCCCTTTGGCGCGGCCCGCCCTAAGGCGCGCACGCTATGGCCAGCCCGCTTACCTTCGCCGTTCCCAAGGGGCGCATCCTTGACGAGGCGCTGCCGCTGATGGCGCGCGCCGGCGTGGTTCCCGAACCCGGGTTTCACGACAAGGCCAACCGCGCCCTGTCCTTCGCCTGCACCGGATCGGACACCCGCATCATCCGGGTCCGCGCCTTCGATGTTGCCACATTCGTCGCGCACGGCGCCGCACAGCTGGGCATCGTCGGATCCGACGTGGTGGAGGAATTCGCCTATCCCGACCTCTATGCCCCGGTCGATCTCGACATCGGGCACTGCCGCTTGTCGGTTGCAGAACCCGAAGGCCAGGCAGCCACGCAGGCGCGGGTCAGCCACCTGCGCGTCGCCAGCAAGTATCCCAACCTGACCCGCCGCCATTTCGAGGGACTCGGGATCCAGGCCGAGGTGGTCAAGCTCAACGGCGCGATGGAACTCGCCCCCGGGCTTGGCCTCGCCAGCCGGATCGTCGATCTGGTCTCGACCGGACGCACGCTCAAGGACAACGGGCTGGTCGAAACCAGCCGCATTCTCGACGTTTCGGCGCGGCTGATCGTCAACCGCGCCGCGCTCAAGACCGATGAGCGGGTTGCCCGTCTGGTCGATGCCTTCCGCGCCTTGGTCAACCAGGTGAAAGCAGCCTGATGCTGCGCCTCAACACCCGCGATCCGGGCTTCGCGCTGGCGTTCAGGCGCCTGGTTGCCGACCGCCGCGAAAGCGGGGAGAACGTGGCGCGCGACGTTTCGGTGATCCTCTCCGACGTCAAGAATCGCGGCGATCAGTCGGTGGCAGAGCTGACCAGCCGGTTCGACGGGCACGATCTTGGCGATGCCTGGACCCTATCCGCCGAAGCCTGCCGCGAGGCTTTCGACGAGCTCAAGCCCGATCTACGCGCCGCACTCGAACTCGCGGCGCAGCGCATCCGCGCCTTCCATGAAGCGCAGCGCCCCGCCGACCGCGACGATACCGACGTGCAGGGCGTGCGCATGGGTGCGCGCTGGTTGCCGGTCGATGCCGCCGGGCTTTACGTCCCTGGTGGCCGCGCCGCCTATCCCAGCTCGCTGCTGATGAACGCGATCCCGGCCAAGGTCGCCGGGGTGGAACGGCTGGTCGTGGTCACCCCGACCCCCAAGGGCCAGATCAACCCGCTGGTCCTGGCCGCGGCGCACCTCGCCGGGGTGGACGAAGTCTGGCGGATCGGCGGGGCCCAGGCGATCGCCGCGCTGGCCCATGGCACCCAGCGGATCAAGCCGGTCGATGTCATCGTTGGCCCGGGCAATGCCTGGGTGGCCGAGGCCAAGCGGCAATTGTTCGGCGTGGTCGGGATCGACATGGTCGCCGGACCCAGCGAAATCCTGCTGATCGCCGACGGCAAGAACGATCCCGAATGGACCGCGGCCGACCTGCTCAGCCAGGCCGAGCACGATCCCGCCGCGCAATCGATCCTGATCACCGACGATCCGCTGTTCGCCGATACCGTGGCTGACCGGATCGGGGTCGAACTGGCGATGCTGCCGACCGCGCGTGTCGCGGCGGAAAGCTGGAATACCCACGGCACGATCATCGAGGTTGCCAGCCTGGACGAGGCCCCTGCCCTCGCCAACGCGCTGGCCGCCGAACACGTCCAGATCGCCACCGACGATCCCGAGGCGCTGTTCCGCCAGATCCGCCACGCCGGCTCGGTGTTCCTCGGCCGGATGACCCCCGAAGCGGTCGGCGATTACATTGCCGGCCCCAACCATGTCCTCCCCACCGGGCGCCGCGCGCGCTTTTCCTCCGGGCTGTCGGTGCTCGACTTCATGAAGCGCACCAGCTTCATCCAGCTCGACGAGGCTGCGCTGAGGGCGATTGGCCCCGCCGCGATCGAGCTCGCCGATGCCGAAGGTCTGACCGCGCACGCCCGCTCGATCGAAGTAAGGCTCGGCATATGAAAGCCTCGTCCAAGGCCCGCGCGGTGGCGCGCCTCGCCGCTGTCCAGGCGCTCTACCAGCTCGACATGGAAGCCACGCCGCTGGCCATGCTGCTCGACGAGTTCCACCGCCACCGCCTCGGCGCCGAGATCGAGGGCGATCAGTATGCCGAGGCCGAAGTCGCGTTCTTCGACGCGATCGTCCAAGGCGTCGCAGCGCGCCGCGACGAGATCGACGGCCTGATTGCCGCGCGCCTGGCCGAGGGCTGGTCGCTCGAACGCCTCGACAAGACCATGCTCCAGATCCTGCGCGCCGGCGCCTGGGAACTGCTCGCCCGCGCCGACGTCCCGACCGCGGCGGCGATCAGCGAATACGTCGACGTCGCCCACGCCTTCTTCGAAGCGCGCGAGGCCAAATTCGTCAACGGCGT
This sequence comes from Novosphingobium sp., assembly GCA_046063245.1. Classification (GTDB taxonomy): domain Bacteria; phylum Pseudomonadota; class Alphaproteobacteria; order Sphingomonadales; family Sphingomonadaceae; genus Novosphingobium. The sequence goes on along the minus strand of JBJTLX010000110.1, from coordinate 13,909 downwards.
GCTCGACGCCGTGGCCAAGGGCGTGCGCTAATATCGTTGATTGTGCAGTCTTTTGAAAGTACCGCCCTTACTATTAAACAGGGGGTACGTAATGCAGCAGTCTGACGAAGCCGATCTCGGTGATGCACTCAAGCCGCGTGCAACTCTATTTGACCGTATCCGGGTTCACGCCGACAAGGCCGAAATTTGCTACTTGGCCGCGCTACGTCTGTTCGCACTAGGGCTTGCAACGATTGCAGTAGTGACGGCGATTGCTTTGGTCGCATGGGGCGCCTTCAATCAGATCAGCTTTTCCGATCCGAAGCCGGCACCGGCGAAGATTGAGGCATCCGACGTTGCGCCGCCGACGAAAACTGTCCAGTCCGACGACCTCGCACAGCCGAAGGCGACTGACGGGCGTCTCGATGTTGAATTGCGCGCCAAGACGATCAAAGTCTATCGCAGTGTATTCCAGCCCTTTGAGCGAGCTGGCACCAAGGTCGACGAAAATGCTGTAATTGTCCAGATTTGGTCCGACGAGCGCCGAAAGGCATTTGCCGCTCTACCTGCTTCCGCGCTCAATGGCCGGGACGACAAGGCAATGAGCGGGACAACCGCGGTGCAACTGGATGCCCTTGCAACCGTTGAAGCGGCCGCCAAGAATGCCGATTTTGCCCGAGTGCTGCGGGCCTACAAGGAAGCGCGGCAAACCCGAGTCTGCAGAGATCAACTGAAGTTTCGCGATTCCTTCTACAGTGGCTGGGATTCAACTGCGACGACATGTCCGAACTGGTACGAAAATCCGATGGGCTGCGCAGTGACCCGGACGGAAAAAGTCCCATACAGCGAACAAGTTTGCGAAATGAAGTTCCCGGATAGCCTCGAATCGCCTCTAAGCAACTTTGAGCAAGCCCTGGACCGATACGCGTTGCAAGCGTCACAGGCAGTAGAGCGCGCACGGATCGATGCAGAAGTAGCACAGGCGCGGATCAACGCCCGGAAGATGAGTGGCCGCTCTGACATCGAAAGTGGGATCAAGTTGATCGGCGGGTTCCTGTTGATCATGATGCTCTATCTGGTTGTCGTGATGGAGCGCCATCATCGCTATCTACGCACCATTGCCGAGCGCTTGTCTTTGACAGCGCAAAAAGGCGACTGATGACCGCCGAGAGCACCTTCATCGAAGCCTTGCGCGGCCTCGCCACGCACCCCGCCGCGCGCGGGCTGGCCGATGATTGTGCGGTGCTTGAACTTGGCGGTGAAACGCTGGTTCTGACGCACGATACGCTGGTCGAGGGGATTCACTTCCTGCCGGGACAGGATCCGGCCGATGTTGCGTGGAAGCTGGTCGCGAGCAACCTGTCCGATCTGGCGGCCAAGGGCGCCGAACCGCTCGGCGTGCTGCTGGGCTATCAACTGGCTAAAGACGATGCACGGTTTGTCGAGGGCCTGGACGAAGTCCTGTCGCACTATGGCGTACCGCTGTTTGGTGGCGATACCGTTGGCACCGCTGGGCCACAGGTGCTTGGGCTGACCGCGATCGGACGCGCGACCCATCGGCCGGTGCCGTCACGAGCGGGCGCCCGGCCCGGCGACAGGATCTGGATCACCGGGCCCGTCGGCGCGGCGCTGCTCGGGTTTGAGGCGCTGCAGTCCGGCGACGGCGAGAGCACGGCCTATCGCCGTCCACAGGCCTTGCTGGCGCAGGGTTGGGCACTGGCGCCCTTCGTTACGGCGATGATGGACGTGTCCGACGGACTGTTGCTGGATACCAGCCGCATGGCTCTGGCCAGCAGTGTAACGTTTGCGATCGAACAGGCATCCGTTCCGATTGCCATGCCCGACGCGCGACGCGACGACGCGCTACGCTGGGGCGATGATTACCAGTTGCTGTTCACGTTGCCTGGCAATCTCGAAAGTCCGATACCGGCGAATTGCATTGGCGTTGTGCACGAACGGGGACCGGCGCCCCTGCTGCTCGACGGCAAGGCCCCTGCGGGCAAGCTGGGCTATGAGCACTAGAGCGCGCTGCAATCCACGCCGCGTTTTTCCAGGATCGGCTTGAGCGCGAAATAGGCCGCGCGGGTCCGGTGATTGGGAATGCCGGGATAAAGGTGATGGATCAGGTGGGTTTCCATGCACATCGACATCACATGGCCCAGCCGGCTTTTGAAGATGTTGGCTTGCTCATACCGCGATGTCTTGCCCTCGCGCGGGTGGTGCGGCGCCCACGACAGGTAGAAGCGGATATAGCTGAGCCCGATGTGGCGCGGCAGCCACCACAGCAGCGCCGCCTCGATCGCGTAACCGCTCCACGCCATGGAGAACAGCACCGCCATGAAGACCAGCTGCAACAGCATCGTCTCCTTGAGCGCGCGGGCCGCCTCGGGCGTGCCCATTTCGGCAAGGATGCGCTTGTAGTGGTGGATCGAACCGTCGACCCCGGGCTGACGGTTGTACCAGGTCTTGTACCAGGCCATCAGCGCATTGGGCGCTTCATCGGTAAAGTCGGGATCCTTGACCGGATCGTTGCAATGATAGTGATGTTCAAGGTGCATCATCCGCGCCATCGAGAACGGGAAGACGATCGGGATGGTCGAAACCGCACCGACCGCTTCGTTGAGCCAGCGGGTCCTTTCGCCGGGACGCCCGATGTTGGAATGCATCGCTTCGTGGCTGGTAACATAGCCGCCGGTGGCGAAAATGCACGACAGGACGAAAGCTACGGCGAGGTTGAGCTGGCCCATGATCGCCAGCGGGAAGAACGACAGCCACACCGCGAAGCACCCGAAGGCTGCGACGGCATAGGGCCACATCCGCCCGCCGTGGAAGCCCTGCGCAATCGCCATTTCTTCCTTGAGCAGATCGCGGCGGGTGTGGCGATCGAGCCCTTCGGGGCCGAGCGGCAGCGCCGGCGCATCGTGCGCCGGAGCCAGGCCGGGATCGAGCAGCGGCGCGCGCAAGGTGATGGGATCGGCCTCGCTCACAGCCAGCGCCCCCGGATCACGGTGATCAGGCCCCACGGCGCGCCGATCAGCAGCCCGAACAGGATCGGGCTGATCCCCAGCGGCACCGGCAGGCTCCAGCGCAGCATGACCTGCGCGATCAGCGGCGCGATGAAGCCGATCCCGAACAGGAACGGCATCCAGTGGAACAGGCCCTTAACCGCCGTCTGCATTTGTTAACCCCGCGCAAACCATGGATAGTAATGTCTCATAAACCGTCTTGGGCGGCAAGCATGGCGACCGGGCGGTGCACCGCGCGCCTGTTTCGAAACGGAACCGCCGCTGCGCGCCGCGGTGCGGCAATGCGACGAATGCGCGGGAAAAAGCGCAGCCCGGGCGTTGCAATGGCGGAAAAACGCACTAGCGTGCGACGCGCAGCCCCGCGTTCGGCGGGGCTTTCGTTATGAACAATCAAGGGGGAGCGTGTCCGTGAATCTCGTCACGATCGCTATTATCCTGGGACTGGTGGCCGTGGTCTACGGCTTCGTCACCAGCCGTCAGGTGCTCGGCGCGTCAGCCGGCAATGAAAAGATGCAGGAAATCGCCGCGGCCATCCAGGAAGGGGCGCAAGCCTATCTGGGCCGCCAGTATCGCACCATCGCCATCGTCGGCGTTGTTGCGGCCATCATCGTCGGGCTGGCGATCAGCCCGATCTCGGCGGTCGGCTTCGTCATTGGCGCAGTGCTTTCGGGTGCTGCCGGGTTCATCGGGATGAACATCTCGGTCCGCGCCAACGTCCGCACCGCCGCCGCCGCGCAGGCCGGGCTGCAGCAGGGCCTGACCCTGGCATTCCGCGCTGGTGCAATCACCGGCATGCTGGTGGCGGGCCTCGCCCTGCTCGCGATTTCGGGCTTCTTCTATTACCTTGTCGGCGTGGCGGGCTATGCCCCGAACGACCGCGTGGTGGTGACCGCGCTGACCGCGCTGGCGCTGGGCGCCTCGCTGGTGTCGATCTTCGCCCGTCTCGGCGGCGGGATCTTCACCAAGGCCGCCGACGTCGGCGCCGACCTGGTCGGCAAGGTCGAGGCCGGGATCCCTGAAGACGATCCACGCAATCCCGCGGTGATCGCCGACAACGTCGGTGACAACGTCGGCGACTGCGCCGGCATGGCCGCCGACCTGTTTGAAACCTATGTCGTCACCGTCGGTGCGACCATGGTGCTGACCGCGCTGCTGCTCAAGGGCCTTGGCGACAAGCTGATGGCGATGATGAGCCTGCCGCTGCTGATCGGCGGCGTCTGCATCGTCACCTCGATCATCGGCACCTACTTCGTCCGTCTCGGTGGCGGCAAGAACATCATGGGCGCGATGTACAAGGGCTTCCTGGTCACCGCGGTCCTCTCGGTCCCGGCGATCTGGTGGGCGATCAGCTTTGCGCTGGGCGACATGAACGCGTCGATCGGGGGCGAGGCCTATTCGGGCCGGATCCTGTTCTATTGCTGCTTCCTTGGTCTGGTCATCACCGGCCTGATCATCTGGATCACCGAGTACTACACCGGCACCAACTATCGCCCGGTCCGCTCGATCGCCAAGTCGTCGGAAACCGGCCACGGCACCAACGTGATCCAGGGTCTGGCGATTTCGATGGAATCGACCGCGCTGCCGACGCTGGTGATCTGCGCCGGTATCATCATCGCGTTCAAGCTGGCTGGCCTGATGGGCATTGCCTATGCCGCCACCGCGATGCTGGCCCTGGCCGGCATGGTCGTCGCGCTCGACGCCTATGGCCCCGTCACCGACAATGCCGGCGGCATTGCCGAAATGGCCGGGCTCGACGATTCGGTCCGTGAAAAGACCGACGCGCTCGACGCTGTGGGCAACACCACCAAGGCCGTGACCAAGGGCTATGCCATCGGTTCGGCCGGCCTTGCCGCATTGGTGCTGTTCGCCGCCTACACCACCGATCTGCGCGAGTTCTTCCCGGACCTGCAGATCAGCTTCAGCCTCGAAAACCCCTATGTCATCGTCGGGCTGCTGCTCGGCGCGCTGCTCCCGTACCTGTTCGGTGCGATGGGCATGACCGCGGTGGGCCGCGCGGCGGGCGAAGTGGTCAAGGACGTTCGCGACCAGTTCAAGAACAACCCCGGCATCATGACCTACGCGTCCAAGCCGGACTATGCCCGCACCGTCGACCTGGTGACCAAGGCCGCCATTCGCGAGATGATCTTGCCCTCGCTGCTGCCGGTTCTGGCCCCGATCGTGGTCTATTTCGTGATCACCGCGGTGGCCGGCCAGGCCGAAGGCTTTGCCGCGCTGGGCGCACTGCTGCTTGGCGTGATCGTCGGCGGGCTGTTCGTCGCGATCTCGATGACTTCGGGCGGCGGCGCCTGGGACAATGCCAAGAAGTACATCGAGGACGGCAACCACGGCGGCAAGGGCAGCGATGCCCACAAGGCTGCGGTGACCGGCGACACGGTCGGCGATCCGTACAAGGATACCGCCGGTCCGGCGGTCAACCCGATGATCAAGATCACCAACATCGTGGCGCTGCTGCTGCTCGCCGCACTGGCAAGCCACGCCGCGGGCTAACCCGGCGCAACTTACAGGTGAAGCAAACCCCGTCCGGAGCGATCCGGGCGGGGTTTTGCTTGGGCGTTAGGCCTTCGTTGGCAGATCGGCGCTATGGCTAACCGGTCCGCAACCACCAAGGAGCGCGCAGCGCTTGGCCAGCCTGGCCGCAACGACCATGCCGGAAAGCAACCGGCTGACCCCGCCCGCGCCGGCGGCGGCCCTGGCCTGCGCGCGCGACTGGCGCACGTTCGAGGCGGCAGAGCAGCGCGCGCAGTGGGATGCACTTGCCGCCAGCGCCGCCGAACCCAACCCCTTCCACGAGGCCTGGTACCTGCTTCCCGCCCTGCGCGCGCTCGATCCGCACGGTTCGGTCAAGCTGCTCGCCGTGGAGCAGGCGGGCGTGCTGATCGGCCTGCTGCCGCTGCGCCATGAAGGGCGCTATTACGGCCGACCGATCCCCCAGCTGTGCAACTGGATCCACGGCAACTGCTTCCTCGGCGCACCTCTGGTTGCCTCCGAACACAGGCACGCCTTTTGGCGCGCGCTGCTGGACTGGGCCGACCGGCAAGGCGGCCGATCGCTGTTCCTGCATCTGGCGCAGATCCCGCTCGATGGTCCGCTCCACGGCGCGCTGCAGGACGTGCTGGCCGAACAGGGCCGCCACGCCGCGCTGGTCCACCGCGAGGACCGCGCCCTGCTCTCCTCGGATCTCTCGCCGGAAGCCTATTTCGACGCCAGCCTGTCGGGCAAGAAGCGCAAGGAGCTGCGCCGCCAGGCTGCCCGTCTGGCCGAACTCGGCACTCTGCGTTTCGAGCGCCAGGCGGACGCCGCCGACCTCGACGCGTGGTTCGAGCAGTTCCTCGCGCTTGAGCATTCGGGGTGGAAGGGCACGGCCGGTTCCGCCCTCGCCTCGCACCACACCACCGCCGACCTGTTCCGCGCGGCGCTCACCGGTGCTGCCGCGCAGGGCCGGCTCGAGCGGCTTACGCTGACGCTCGGCGAAGAGCCGATCGCCATGCTGGTCCAGTTCCTCGCCCCGCCCGGCGCGTTCTCGTACAAGACCGCGTTCGACGAGCGCTTTGCCCGGTTTTCGCCCGGAGTGCTGCTCCAGCGTGAGAACCTGGCGATACTGGGCCGCCCGGGCGTGGCCTGGTGCGACAGCTGCGCCAGCGCCGACCACCCGATGATCGACCACATCTGGCGTGAGCGCCGCGCCATCGGCCGCCTCTCGATCGCGATCGGCGGACCGCTGCGCCGCGGCCTGTTCCGCCAGATCGCCCGGCTCGAAACGCGGCGCAGCCAGCATCCTTGACGCGTCCTCTTTCGCAACGCAAAGCCGTTGGCGATGGAAGACGAACCCACTCCCGAACGACTGGTCAGCGGTCTGGTCAAGCTACTTGAGGTCAAGCCCCAGGGCGATGACACCTTTGTCGGCCGCAAGAAGCGCGGCGGAGTTGGCCGGGTGTTCGGCGGCCAGGTCATCGCCCAGGCCCTGCTCGCGGCCGAGGCCACGGTCGATCCGGCCCGCCCGGCGCATTCGCTCCACGCCTATTTCCTGCGCGGGGGCAGCGAGGATCACGAGACCGACTATGCTGTGGCGCGCGATTTCGACGGCGGCAGTTTTTCCAACCGCCGCGTCGTCGCCAGCCAGCTCGGCCGCCCGATCCTCAACCTTACCGCCTCGTTCCAGAAGCACGAGGACGGGCTGCATCACACCGATGCTGCCATGCCCGACGTCCCGCCGCCCGAAGAGCTCGAGCCCGAAGCGGAAGTGCGCCGCCGCTTTGCCGAGCAGATGCGGCCCGAGGCGCGGCACCACTTCTATGCCCCGCGCCCGGTCGAAATGCGCGCCGTGGAGGGCCGTCACTGGATGAACCCGGTCAAGGCCCCGCCGCGCTCGCACTCCTGGTTCCGCGCGGTCGCACCGCTGCCCGACGATCCGCGGGTGCACCGCGCGATCCTGGCCTTTGCCAGCGACATGACCCTGCTCGGCACCTGCGCCCTGCCCCACGGCCTGTCCTGGGCGCGCGGCGAGGTGGTCAGCGCCAGCCTTGACCACGCGGTGTGGTTCCACGAACCGTTCCGCGCCGACGAATGGCTGCTTTATGCCACCGACAGCCCATGGAGCGGCGGCGGCCGCGGCTTCAACCGGGGCCGGATTTTCACCCGCGACGGCCGACTGGTCGCCAGCGTCGCGCAGGAAGGCATGATCCGCGAGGTCGTGCCCAAGGGCTGACCAGGCAGCCCATCTCCAACCTCCGTTCGCATCGAGCGAAGTCGAGATGCCGCAGACAGTTGTCTCGACTGCGCTCGACACGAACGGGTCTGGTGTGCTGAATGCCGCCAAAGGGAGAGGGACCATGCGCAAGAGGACCATCGCACTCGCCATCGCCGCCGCTTTGGCGCTCGCCGGCGGCACCTGGTACGCCAGTCTCGACAAGGAAACCCGCGCGCTGATCGCGGCCATGCCGACCAATCGCGACGTGCTGGGCTGGTCGCTGAGCCAGCGCGACGCCGCCTTCCGCGCGATGGACCGCCTGCCGGTGCTGGCCAAGGTGCACGAGATCGCCCCCGCCGCTGCCCCCCTTCCCTTGCCGCCGGGCAAGCCGCTGGCCGTGCCGGGAATCGACCAGTACATGGCCGGGCAGCGCGCCGCCGGGCTGGTGATCCTGCAGGACGGCAAGGTCCGGCTGGAGAAGTACGGCCTCGGCTTCGATGCCACGGGCCGCTGGACCAGCTTCTCGGTCGCCAAGTCGTTCACCTCGACCCTGGTCGGCGCGGCGATCCACGACGGCGCGATCAAAAGCCTCGACGACAAGGTCAGCCAATACGTCCCCGACCTGCGCGGATCGGCCTATGACGACGTCTCGGTCCGCCAGCTGCTGACGATGAGCTCGGGCGTGAAGTGGAACGAGGACTACGAAGACCCCAAGGCCGACGTTGCCCTGTTCAACAACGCCAAACCCGATCCCGGGGTCGACGCCACGGTCAGCTACATGCGCAAGTTGCCCCGCGCCCATCCGGCGGGCGAGGTGTGGCACTACAACACCGGCGAGACCAACCTGATCGGGGTGCTGGTCTCCTCGGCGGTGAAGAAGCCGTTGGCGCAGTACCTGCAGGAGAAGGTCTGGCAGCCTGCCGGGATGGAGGCCAAGGCCACCTGGCTGCTCGGCCCGACCGGGCACGAGATCGCCGGCTGCTGCCTCCAGGCCGCGACCCGCGACTTCGCCCGCTTCGGCCTGTTCGTGCTGGCAGGCGGCACGGGCCGCGATGGCAAGGCGGTCGTCCCCGCCGACTGGTTCGCGCAGGCCACCCACAAGCAGAAGGACATCGGCGATCCGGGCAAGGGTTACGGCTTCCAGTGGTGGACCTACGACGACGGCTCGGTCGCCGCGCAGGGCATCTTCGGCCAGGGCATCTTCATCGATCCCAAGCGGCACTTGGTGATCGCCAGCAACGCCAACTGGACCCGCGCAACGGAGGGGCCGGAACCAGCAGCGCGCGAGGCATTCTACAAGCAGGTGCAGGCGCTGGTGGATGCGGGGCAGTAGATCCCCGCTCCCTGCTTGCGCCCTTTGGAGTACTTCCCTGACGGAGACGGGGCACAGGAAGGGGCTTTCCCTCGCTATCTGACCCTTGCCAACCGGTTCGAGACAAGCGCGCCGAGTGTCTCGACCCCGGTCCATAGCGCTGCGTCCCAACCACACGCACGTGCCCCGGCAATGTTGGCTGGCCTGTCATCGATCAAGTACAGGTCTTGCGGCGAAAAACCTGTTCGGGATTCGATGCTTCGGAAGAAGCGCGGATCGGGTTTGGAAAAGCCAAGCTCTGCAGCATAGTGCATGCCGTCAAATGCGCGCTGAAAATCCAGCGCTTCCCAGATGTAGCGCGCACGTTCGTGTTCCTGGACCGTGGCAAGATGGACTTCGGCGCCGTCGCGTCTGATCCGGGCCAGTTCTGCCATCAGGCTTAGATCGATATGCGCGTCATGGCGAAACCAATAGTCGACAAGGTCTTCGTACCGCAGATGCGGCGCGATGGTGGCAAGCACGGGCGTGAGCCGTTCGCGCAGCGATGCCCGACCATGGACCACATCGTCCCAATGCGGTTCGAAAAACGCCGAATGGAGCCGAGAACCGGATAGGCCCAGATCGCGATCAAGGTTGGCAGCCCACCCATTTCCATCAGGATGAACAATCAGCACGCCATCCACATCAACCATGATGGCTTTGATCGTCATGGTTCGTGCCCGCCTCAGTCCTTCGTCACGATCAATCGGTAGCCAGCGTCATAGGCATCACGTGAGAGCAACTCGGCGTAGCGTCGTTCCCATTCGCCAGTCGCAAGATCACGCGCCAGCCGTTCCATACCTTTGTCAACGTCGGGCAAGGCCCAGAATGACGAACTGCCCGAACGCAGTCTGGGGTCCAGGTAGGCCTGCGGTCTGCGCCAGTAAGCGTACAGAAAGCCGTCGCTGCAGTCGTGTGGGACCAAAAGCGGTTCGACCCGCACCGGGCCGAGCCATTTTTCATACGCGTCGAGCGGCGGCATCTGCGCTTCATCCAGGGCCGCAAGTTCCGGAACATAGTCGGTGAGCCACGGCCGACTGGCCGGATCGAACGTCAACAAGACCACACGGCCGCGAGCAACGCGGCGCAGTTCCCGCAGCCCCGCAGGCTTGTCATGCCAGTGATGTACGGTCAGGATCGCCATCGCGGAATCGAAGCTGTTGTCATCGAATGGCAAACTTTCGGCCGACGCGTGGATCGCCGGAGCGGCGTTTGCAGCCCGCTTCCGAATCATTTCGATTGACGGCTCAACGGCAACGACCTGACGGTCAATTGGCTCGTAGGAACCCGTGCCGGCCCCCACGTTGACCACCGAACCGCCCGAGCCCAGGGCTTCAAGAATCGCCTTGGCAATGCGCGGGTCCGGCTTGCGGAGGTCGGCGTAATTCAGCCCGATCGTATCGTAAATCGCGTTCATAGGATTTCCCAATTCTGCCGGAAGGCTGGGAGGTACCATTTGCAACGACTTGTCAATAAAGGCAATCACACCATCAGACTTGAATCCTCACCCCCCGGGGTGATAGAAATCATACACTGCCTGCGCCACTTGCGCACTCACCCCCGGCGCGCGTTGCAGGTCTTCCAGACTCGCCGCCCGCACCTTGCTCGCCGTGCCGAAGTGCAGCAGCAGCGCGCGTTTGCGGGCCGGGCCGATGCCGGGGATTTCGTCGAGCGGTGACGCGGTGATCGCGCGGCTGCGTTTGTCGCGGTGGGCGCCGATGGCGAAGCGGTGGACTTCGTCGCGCAGGCGCTGGAGGTGGAACAACAGCGGGCTGTTTTCCGGCAGCATCTTTTCCCGGCCGTCGGGGAAATGGAACACTTCGCGCCCCTCGCGGCCGTGGTGCGGGCCCTTGGCGATGGCGATCAGGGGGACGTCTTCGATCCCCAGTTCCTCCAGCGTGTCGCGCGCCGCCGACATCTGCCCCTTGCCGCCGTCGATCAGCACCAGGTCGGGCCACATTCCGCCGTCGCGGTCCGGGTCCTCGTCCTGCGCGCGGGCAAAGCGCCGTCCGAAGACCTCGCGCATCATGCCGAAGTCGTCATTGGTCTGGGCGGTCTTGATGTTCCACTTGCGGTACTGGCCCTTGATGAAGCCATCCGGCCCGGAGACGATCATCGCGCCCAGCGCCGCTGTGCCCTGGATATGGCTGTTGTCATAGACCTCGATCCGCTGCGGCGGCTCGGGCAGTTCGAGAAATTCGGCCAGTTCGCGGCCGAGCCGGGCCTTGGTCCCGCTTTCGGCGGCGCGGCGCTCCAGCGCCTCGACGGCGTTGCGGCTGGCCTGTTCCATCAGGCGGCGGCGGTCGCCGCGCTGGGGCACCGACAGTTCGACCTTGCCCCCGGCGTGGCCGGCGAAGGCTTCGGCCAGCAGCGCCGCCTCGGGCAGCGCGCGGTCGACCAGGATGGTGCGCGGCGGGGGCACCTCCTCATAGAACTGGGCGAGAAAGGCGGTCAGCACTTCCTCTCCGCTCAGCCCTTCGGTGTGGCTGGGGAAGAAGGCGCGGTGGCCCCAGTTCTGCCCGCCGCGGATAAAGAAGGTCTGGACACCGAAGGTGCCGCCCTTCTCCGCCAGCGCGAAGATGTCGGCGCTGCCCAGCGCTTCGGCGTTGATCGCCTGGCTGCCCTGGATGAAGGTCGCGGCGCGCAGCCGGTCGCGCAGGATCGCCGCGGTCTCGAAGTCAAGGTTGGCGGCGGCCGTTTCCATCTGCGCGTTGAGCTTGGCCTGGACCGCGCTGCTTTTGCCGCCGAGGAAATCCTTGGCCTCACCCACCAGCTCGGCATAGCCCGCCGTGTCGATCCGCCCGACGCAGGGGGCCGAGCAGCGCTTGATCTGGTAAAGCAGGCACGGCCGGTCGCGGCGGCTGAAGAAACTGTCGGTGCAGCTGCGCAGCAGGAACAGCTTTTGCAGCGCGTTGATCGTGGTGTTGACCGATCCGGCGCTGGCGAAGGGGCCGTAATAGTTGCCCTTGGCCTTGCGCGCGCCGCGGTGCTTGGTGATCCGCGGAAAATCGTGGTCGGCGCGCAGCAGGATGAAGGGGAAGCTTTTGTCGTCGCGCAGCAGGACGTTGTAGGGCGGGCGGTAACGCTTGATCAGCTGCGCTTCCAAGAGCAGCGCCTCGGCCTCGCTGTTGGTGGTGACGATGGTCATCGCGCGGGTCTGGCTGACCATGCGCTTCAGCCGCAGCGGCAGGCGCTCAACCTGGGTGTAGTTGGCGACCCGGTTCTTCAGCGCCCGCGCCTTGCCGACGTAGAGCACGTCGCCGCGGGCATCGAGCATGCGGTAGACCCCCGGCTTGGGCCGCAGGGTGGCCAGCACCTCGCGGATCGCGGCGATCCCGGCCTCCAGGTCGGGCTGGCTGCCCTTGACCGTATAGGTCGCGCGGTCCTCGTTGAAGCGCTCGGAACTGTTGGGCAGATCGGGGCGGCCGGCCTTGGTCATGGTTCCGCAGATAGGCACTGTCCCGGCGGCGCGAAAGTGCGTTGTTGACGGCTTCCCCCGGCGTGTTACGCTGCATCGCACAAGACCCGGCAATGCGGGCGCGTGGAGGAGAGGCTGACTTGCGCCAATTGCAAGGCATGGACGCATCGTTCGTCGCGCTGGAAACGCGCAATTCGCCGATGCACATCGGCTCGCTGCTGATCTACAATCCGGCAACAGCGCCCGGCGGCTTTGTCCGCTTCAAGGATATCCTGCGCTTTTTCGAAAGCCGGATGCAGCTGTCGAAGACAATGCGCCAGCGGCTGGTGCGGGTGCCGTTCGACCTCGACTATCCCTATTGGATCGAGGACGGCGAGTTCGATCTGGAATACCACGTCCGCCACCTCGCCCTGCCCAAGCCAGGCGACTGGCGTCAGCTGTGCATCCAGGCGGCGCGGATCTTTGCCCGCCCGCTCGATCTCAACCGCCCGCCGTGGGAGTTCACGGTGATCGAGGGGCTCGACAACATCCCCGGTGTGACCCCGGGCAGCTATGCCATGGTCACCAAGGTCCACCATGCCGCGATCGACGGGATGAGCGGGATCGACCTGATGGAGGCGCTCCACACGCTCGACCCCAATGCCCCGCCGCCAAACCAGCCGGATACGTGGCAGCCGGAGGAAGTGCCCAATTTCGCCACGCTGCTGGCCAAGTCGTGGCTCAATGGCATTGCCAATCCGGCGCGCCAGCTGGAAGTTGCGGCCAAGGCGATGCCGGGGCTGGCCAACGCGATCAAGGGGTTGGCCGCCAAGGATTTCAAGCTCCACGGCGCGATGCTCGCGCCGCGCACCCGGTTCAACGCGGTGCTCTCCACCGCACGGGTGATCGAGGGGCGCAGCCTGCCGCTGGCCGACATCAAGGCGATCCGCCAGGCCGTGCCCGGGGCCAAGGTCAACGACGTGTTCCTGGCGATCGTCGGCGGGGCAATGCGCAAGTATCTGCAGCACCACAACGACCTGCCCGACAAGACGCTGACCGCGATGGCCCCGATCTCGGTCCGCGGCAAGGACGAGAAGGGCGACATGGGCAACCAGGTCGCGGCGATGATCGCCCCGCTGGGCACGCACCTGGCCGACCCGCTGGAGCGGCTGGCCTATGTCCATTCGCAGACCGTCAACAGCAAGGCGATGACCGACGCGATCGGCGCGCGCAACATGACCGAGATGAGCAAGGTCAGCCCAGCCCTGTTCATGGCGCTGGGGGCGCAGCTTTACACCCGGCTCGGCCTGGCCAACCGGGTTGGCCCGCCCTTTTACACTGTGGTCACCAACGTACCGGGGCCGCCGGTGCCGATCTATTCGAGCGGCGCCCGGCTGGAAAGCATGATGGGACTGTTGTGCCTGACCGACGGGATGGGCCTGGGCCAC
>JBJTLX010000109.1:0-11349 GCA_046063245.1 Novosphingobium sp. | reverse complement strand
CGAAGGGGTGACGAAGGCCACGCGCGCCTCGGGCGCCGCCTCGACCCCGGCGGCCACCACGATCCCGTGCCGGTCCACCGGCGCATGGAATATCTCGGCCCCCATCGCCGCCAGGGCGTGGCGTGAAGCAGACCCAGGGCGCCACCTTTGGCGAAAAGGTCCAGTCAGGCCTGTCCAGTCCGGGCAGCGCTGTCGCCAGCGGGGCGATGACCATGACCTTCACCGGCGGGCAGTTGAAGCACACCAAGACCGGGCATGTCACGCTGCTGAAGTAAGCGGCCGCGGCGGAGGGGCGCTGCGCCCTCCGCCTCATCCCATGTCGAGAAACCCGGTCAGGCCCATCGGGCGATAGGGCCCGATGATCAGCTGTTCGAACACGCCGACGCCTTCGCCGTGGCGGTCGCTGACGACCTTGCACGGCATCTGGACGTGGAAATTGTCCATCGACGCAGGGCTGCACTGCTCGATCCCGAAATCCTCACGCTCGACCACCAGCTTGCCGTGGTAGAGGCCGTGGTTCCACTTGGGCGAGGTATAGCCGATCCCGCGCATCTGGAACCGGCCGAGCGGCGTGAAGGTCAGCGTTTCCGGACCGTCCACGCCTTCGATCACCAGCGATCCGCCATCGGGCCAGCGCGTTTCGGCCAGCAGCGGCGCGGCCATCCGCCCTTCGGTCTCGATCAGCCCCGCCGCGTCGCTGCCATCGGGTGCGATTACCGCGCGGGTGTTCCACATGTGCCCTTCCGCATCGGCGTTGGCGTGGAAGAACACGCTGCGGTCGGCAAAGTTGAGCGGGGTCCACTGCCAGAAGAACCCGGGCATCACCCCCTCGCCGTGCGGCTGTTCATCGCGGGTGCCGACCGGGCGCACCCCCCAGCTGCGGTCGCGGGTGCCGGCGGTGCCGGGCGCGCAATCCTGACGCACCCCGTCGACCTCGATCCACCCGGTGTAGTGCCCGTTCTGGGTCATCCGGGTATAGTCCATGAAGGTGCGCGGACCGATGCGGTGGATAAAGCGCGGCTCCTCGATCGGGAAGGCGCGGCCGGTGAAGGTCAGTTCGGCCTTGATCCCCTCGCCGTCGACGGTGACGCGCAGCTTTTGCAGTGGCTCCAGCACTTCGATGCGGATCGGGCCGACGGTCATATCCATCCGCTCCATCCCCAGCTCGCGGCTGGCGTGGACGCAGTGCTGAACCCCGTCGCGGATCACCGAAAAGTGCGCATCGGCGACGTTGAGGTGCGGATAGATCCCCAGCGCGACCGCGAAGAACCCCGAACCGTCAGGGCCGTAGCCGTTGAAGAAATAACGGTCGTAGAAATTGCGGTCGGTTCCGGCATAGGCGACCGGCTCGGGCGTCTGGTGGAGCGGGAAGTCGTCGCCTTTGGTCAGTACCATGTCAGCTGGCCTTTCGCAGTGCCTCAAGGGAATCGTATGCTAGCGCGAGATCGCAGGCGCCGCGCGCCATCGACAGGAAGTTGGCATCGCCGCGCTCGGTCCGTTCGACATAAGCGGCGCTGAACACGGCGGTGGAGACGCCGTGGAGCGCGCCGATGCGGTAATCGTCCCAGATCGCGTCCCTGCTGAGCGTAACCCCGCGCCGTCCCATCTCCGCGCAATAGAGGTCGAGCAATTCGTCCTCGTGCGCGCGGCGCAAATCCGCGCCGATGCCGCAGCCCAGGAAATAGCCGATGTCGGTCAGGCCATTGCCCAGCGCCACTGTCTGCCAGTCGAGCACGGCAATCGGTTCCGCCCCGCCCTTGATGTCGAACAGCATGTTGTCGAGCCGGAAATCGCCGTGGATCAGGCATTGCGGCGGCACGTTGCGGCCGAACCACAGGTCGGCATGCGCTGCGAGGCCTTCGCACAGCGCCATGTATTCGGGCTCGAGGCTGTCGGCGTACCGCTCACGGAACAGGTCCTGCGCGCCGCCATAGAGCATGCGGATCTGCTCGCCCACGCCCGGCGGCGGCTGCAGCCACGGGCAGTCGAGGATCGCGCGCTGGCCCCAGGTCGGGGCGTGCAGCGCGGCGGCCTGGATGATGCCGTGGCGCGCATCTTCAAGCGAGCAGCCATCGAGCTGGTTGCCACCGCGCGCCGGCCCCAGGTCTTCGAAGATCAGGATGAAGTCGACCCCGCCCTCATCGATCATGGCGATCAGCGGCGCGGCCGTGCGCGCGTCCGCCTGACTGCGCATCTCGCGATAGAAGCCGACTTCCTTGGCATAGAGCCCGAACGCGGCGGCTGTGCCCCGGCTGGTCTGGTCGGCCGCGGGAAACTTTCCCGCCACCGTCGGCGGACCGGCCTGGGGCGGGTCATAGCTGAGCGTGAAGCGGGCGCTGTCGCCGACCTGTCCGGTGCCGATCGCCTGCCACTCGATCCCGGTTATCCGCGCCCCGGACGCCAGCACACCGGCCGCCTGCAGCCCTTGTTCAAGCCAGGCCGCGCTGACCGCTCCGGGTTCCGTCGGAAACTCCGCCATGCCACTCCCGTCCTCTCGTTTAAGCGAACGATTAAACGAGCGGACGGGGCATGGCAACTACCAGACTTTGACGCGCTTTTCGGGTGGCAGGTACAGCTTGTCGCCCGGCTTGACGTCGAAGGCCTTGTACCAGGCATCGAGGTTGCGGACGGTCAGCGCGCGGTACATCCCCGGCGCGTGGCCATCGGTGGCGATCCGCCCGCGCAAGGCTTCGTCGCGCATCTTGGTCGCCCAGGCCTGGGCATAGGCGATGAAGAAGCGCTGATCGCCGGTGTAGCCGTCGATCACCGGGGCTTCCTTGCCGCCCAGCGAGGCGCGGTAGGCATCATAGGCCGCGGCCAACCCGGCGACGTCAGCGATGTTCTCGCCCAGGGTTAGCTTGCCGTTGACGTGCACGCCGGGGAACGGTTCGTAGGTGTCGAACTGCGCCGCCAGTGCGGTCCCGGCCTCATTGAACTTGGCCAGATCGGCGGCGGTCCACCAGTTGCGCATCTTGCCAGTGCTGTCGAAGGCGGCACCGTTGTTGTCGAAGCTGTGGCTGATCTCGTGGCCGATCACCGCGCCGATTGCGCCGTAGTTATAGGCGGCATCGGCCTTGGGATCAAAGAACGGGCGCTGCAGGATCGCGGCGGGGAAGTTGAGCGCATTCTGCACCGGCAGGTTGACCGCGTTGACCAGCTGCGCGTTCATCCACCATTCGCGCTTGTCGAGCGGCTTGCCGATCTTGGCGAGCTGCTGGGCATAGTCGACCTGCGCCGCGGCCTGGACATTGGCATAGGCATTGTCGGGCGAGACCTTCAGCGCACCATAGTCCTTCCAGGTGTCGGGATAGCCGACCCCGACCTCGATCGTCTTGACCTTTTCCAGCGCTTCCTTGCGGGTATCGGGGGCCAGCCAGTCAAGCCCTTCGACCCGCTTGGCAAAGGCACCCTTGATGTTTTCGACCATGCCCTGGACCTCGGCCTTGGCCGATGCCGGGAAGTACTTTTCGACATAGAGCTTGCCCAGCGCATCGCCCAGCGCACCGTTGACCAGTGCCAGTGCGCGCTTGTCGCGCGGCCGCTGCTCCTTGGCTCCGGTCAGCGCCTGGCCGTAGAAGGCAAAGCGATCGGCATCGAGCTTGGCCGGCAGGACGAAGGCATTGCTGTTGATCTGATGGAAGGTCAGCCAGTCCTTCCATGCCTCGAGCGGCTGCGAGGCGACCAATGCCGACAGCCGCGGGATGGCCTGGGCGTGATAGGCGGCAAATTTCTGCTGGTTGCCCAGCTGGGCTGCGGTGAAGAACGCCTCCCAATCGATCCCCGGTGCCTTGCTGGCGAAATCGGCGCGGCTCCATTCGCCGGCGCTGTGCTGGAAATCTTCGCTTTCGGCGCGGCTGGCGTGGGCCTGGGCGATCTTCAGTTCCAGATCGTAGACCCGCTTGGCCTTGGCCGCGGCATCAGGCACGCCGGCATCGGTCAGCAGCTGGGCGACATAGGCCTGATACTTGGTCCGCAGGTCCGCCATCTTGGGGTCGGCGGACAGATAGTACTCACGCTCGGGCATACCGAGGCCGCCCTGGAGGAGATAGGGCACAACCTCGCCCCCGGCGAGCGCCTGGGTGACGAACACCCCGAACAGGTTCTCGGTCTGGAAATTGGTCGCGTTGAGCGGATCGACATCGGCGCGGATATTGCCGCCCAGCACCGCCGAGAGCGCCTTGGTATCGCCGATCGCGGCGATCCGGTCGAGATCGGGCTTGAGCGGCGCCATGCCCGCGGCATCGATCTTGGCGGTGTCCATATAGGCGTTGTAGAAATCGCGGATCCGGCCCTCGTCGCTGTCGGCGCTGGCGGTGGATTTGGTAATCCCGCCGATCAGATCGCCGAGCTGCTTGTCGGTGGTTTCACTCGCGATGAAGAACCCGCCGATGCTCGAGCGGTCGGCCGGGATCTCGGTGTTCTTCTGCCAGCCGCCGTTGGCATAGCCGTAGAAATCGTCGCCGGGCTTGACCGCCTTGTCCATCATTGCCGGGTCGATCCCGACACTGGTTCCGGCAACGGCCTGGGTCGTCCCGGCCATCTTGCAGGCAACCGGGCCAAGCGTGGCCGTGGCAACCCCCAGCAGCAGGGCGGCGATCAGTTTGGTATTGCGCATTCGGTCAGTCCTCCGGACAGGGGGCGCAACGCAGCGCCCGTCATCCCCCAAAGGACGTGGTCTAGGCCCGCAAGGGCCGTTTCGGCAATTCCCGTTGGTCGAGAATGCTAGGCCGTTGGGCGAAGAGCCTCAGCCGAGGCGGCCGAACGCCCCTGCCCCGGCATAGACCGCGGCATCGCCCAGCTCTTCCTCGATCCGGATCAGCTGATTGTACTTGGCGAGCCGGTCCGAACGGGCCAGGCTGCCGGTCTTGATCTGGCCGCAGTTGGTGGCCACCGCCAGGTCGGCAATGGTCGCGTCCTCGGTCTCGCCCGAACGGTGGCTCATCACCGCGGTATAGCCCGCACGGTTGGCGATGCTGACCGCGTCGAGCGTCTCCGAGAGCGAGCCGATCTGGTTGACCTTGACCAGCAGCGAATTGGCCAGGCCCATGTCGATGCCCATCTTGAGCCGCTTGGGATTGGTCACAAACAGATCGTCGCCGACAAGCTGGACCGTGTCGCCGACCAGGTCGGTGATCGCCTTCCAGCCCTCGAAATCATCCTCGCCCATGCCGTCCTCGATCGAGACAATGGGATAGGCCCTGGTCAGGTCGGCGAGGTATTCGGCCATCTGCACCGGGCTGAGCGAGAGGCCCTCGCCGCTGATCTCGTACGTGCCGTTCTTGAAGAACTCGGTCGCCGCGCAGTCGAGCGCCAGCTTGATTTCGGTTCCGGCCTTGAACCCCGCCTTGGCGATCGATTCCATGATGAAATCGAGCGCGGCGCGGGTGCTCGACAGGTTCGGGGCAAAGCCGCCCTCGTCGCCCACTGCGGTGGCCAGGCCCTTGTCGTGGAGTCCCTTTTTCAGGGTGTGGAAGATCTCCGAACCCCAGCGCACCGCTTCGGCCAGGCTCGGCGCACCGACCGGCATGATCATGAATTCCTGGAAGTCGATCGGATTGTCGGCATGTTCGCCGCCGTTGATGATATTCATCATCGGCACCGGCAGGACATGCGCCGAAACCCCGCCGACATAGGCGTAAAGCGGCAGGCCGCGGGCATTGGCAGCGGCCTTGGCCACCGCGAGCGAGGTGCCGAGGATGGCGTTGGCGCCAAGCCGGGCCTTGTTCTCGGTCCCGTCGAGCGCGATCATCGTCTGATCCACATCGCGCTGGTCTTCGGCGTCGAGGCCGAGCAGTTCTTCGCGGATTTCGCCGTTGACGGCATCGACCGCCTTGAGCACGCCCTTGCCCAGATAGCGCGTCTTGTCGCCGTCGCGCAGTTCGACTGCTTCATGCGCGCCGGTCGACGCGCCCGACGGCACCGCCGCGCGGCCGAAGCTGCCATCGTCGAGCAGGATGTCGACTTCGACCGTGGGGTTGCCCCGGCTGTCGAGAATCTCGCGGGCGTGGATGTCGATGATCGCGGTCATGGAAGCCTCGTCGGTTTGCGCCTGAAATGCGCCAGTTCGACCGGGGCTTTAGCAGCGCAGCCTTGGCAGACAAGTTGCAAAGCAGCATAGTGGGAACTTGCATACGTAACCGCGCGTTACCACATGCCAAACCGGCCCGCCTTCCGGGCGCAGAAAGGTCAAAGACGATGGCAACCAAGTCCCCCACCGCTTCCACCGCCAAGACCGCGCGCAAGGCGCCGGCGAAGAAGGCTCCCGCAAAGGCCGCTGCGGCGAAGGCGCCCACGGCGAAGTCGGCCGCCAACGGCACGACCGAGGCCAAGGCCAAGTTCGCCAAGGCGATCGAGGAAGCCCGCGCCGGGGCCCAGGTGCTGACCAAGGAAGCCCAGGCCAAGGCCGGGGTCTACAAGGACCAGCTGACCGCCAAGAGCACCGACTGGGTGGCCGATGCCAAGGACATGGCCGGCCAGGCCAAGGACCGCGCCGGCGAACTGGCCAAGGACGGCAAGGCCAAGACCAGCGACGCGATCGCCAGTCTGGGCAAGATCGTCGCCGACAATGCCGGGACGATCGATGAAAAGCTGGGCGCGCGCTATGGCGACTATGCCCGCACCGCGGCCCGCACCATGCAGGAAACCGCCGCCAAGATCGAGGCCAAGGACCTGGGTGAACTGGGCGAGGACGCCAAGGAATTCGTCCGCAAGAGCCCGGGTCTGGCGATCGGCATTGCCGCCGTGGCCGGCTTCCTGATCTCGCGCGTGTTCAAGGGCAGCTCGTCGAACGATTGACGCGCGGCGCAGGGCAGGCATTGTCAGCGCCGATGGCCGACGAGAACCGAACCACATTCGATCCGTCCACCGGCGCCGCTGCGGAGCGTTCGCTGGTGGACGACGTTCGCGATCTGGTGGCGGACGGCCGCACGCTGGTCGAGGCCGAACTGGCCTATCAGAAAAGCCGCGCCGCCGTGGCCGGAGCGGGGGCGAAAGGCGTCGCCGGTTGGGGCGCCCTCGCTTTGGCCCTGGTCTTCTTCGCGCTGATGGCGCTGGTGGTCGGGCTTGTCCTGGCATTGACTTCACTGATCGGCCCGTGGCTGGCCACGCTGGTTTCGGTGCTTGCCCTGCTGATTACAGCCGCCCTGTGCGGCTGGACTGCCGCACGGCGCTGGAAACGCACATCGAGTCTTCTCACC
This sequence comes from Novosphingobium sp., assembly GCA_046063245.1. Taxonomy (GTDB): domain Bacteria; phylum Pseudomonadota; class Alphaproteobacteria; order Sphingomonadales; family Sphingomonadaceae; genus Novosphingobium. Next base: position 4,153 of record JBJTLX010000109.1, on the reverse strand, counting down.
GCCACGGAAGACCGGCCATGACCGATCCCGCCGACCGGTTGGTCGAGGACCGCCGCATGCGCGAGGCCGCCAAAGCCAACTTCACTGCCGGGATTGCCCAGGTCAAAGCCGACCTCGGCGCGCGCAGCGTCCCCGCCCGGGTGGCCGCCAAGGCCAAGGGCGAAGCCGCCGAGGCGATGGCCACCGGGCTCGAGATCGCGGCAGAAAGCAAGGGCATTATCGCCGCCGTGGCCGCGGCGATCGGCCTGTGGTTGCTGCGCGCGCCGCTGCTGCGCCAGGTCCGCGCATTCAGCGACAGGCGCCGTGCAGCGCGCGTTCAGACGCCAGAGGATAGTGCGGCCTCGACCAAGCCGATGGAGTGATTGCCCTGTGAGCGATGCCGAAACCCCGCGAGACCGGATCAAGGCGAAGGTCGCCGCCTCGCAGCAGCGGCTGAAGCGCGAGAGCGATGCCGTACCGATGATCCCGCAGCGCGCCAACCTGCCCGATGCCTATCCGCCCGAAAACTATCGCGGCCTGGCCGCGGAATATCCCGCACTGACGGTCGCCGCCGGGATCGGGATCGGCATGCTGGTGGGGGCGCTGCTGCCCAAGCGGGCGGGCAGCAAACTCGGCAGGCACGCGCTGACCCTAGCGACGATGGCCGGAGAGCTGGGCCTCGCGCTGAGCAAGCAGGCCCGCGATGCGGGCGACGAGGGGCTGGCCAAGGTCACCACCGCCAGCGCCCCGCTGCGCCGCCGCGCGACGCGGCTGGCCGGAACGGCCGGAACCGGGGCGCGTTCGGCGGGGATGCTGGTCGCGCGCGAAGCGCTCAAGCTCGCCACCCGGGTACGCAAACGCCCCTGAACCCGGTCGCACTTGCGCGAAACGCATGGTTCGCTAAAGCGCCGCTTTCCTTACTCCCCGGGGACCGAGATGAGCGACCAGAAACTGCACCTCGTTATGGGCGGGCGCGTGCGCGATCCGCAGCACCTTGAATTCGTCGATCTGTCCGCGCTCGACGTGGTCGGGGTGTTTCCCGACTATGCCAGCGCCGAAGAGGCGTGGCGCTCCGCCGCGCAGCGCACGGTCGACGATGCCGAAATGAAATATGTCGTGGTGCACCTGCACCGCCTGCTCCAGCCCGACATGCTGAAGCGCTAGACGTCCTCCCCGTTCCGGGGAGGCAGCCTCAGACGAACTCGATCTTTTCGACCACGTAGAAGCGGTCGCCGGCCGGCACCGCAACTTCGATCTCGTCCTCGACCCGGCGCCCGATCAGCGCCTTGCCCAGCGGCGAGTTATAGCTGATCCGGCCGATTTTGGCATCAGCCTCGGTCGGGCCGACGATCTGGTAGCGCACCGGCTTCTCGTCGTCGTCGAGCAGCGTCACCGTCGCACCGAAGATGATCTTGTCGCCCGACAGCGTGGTCGGATCGACGATCTGGGCGCGGCTGACCTTGTCTTCCAGGTCGGCGATCGACATTTCGACCTGGCCCTGACGCTCTTTCGCGGCGTGGTACTCGGCATTTTCGGACAGGTCGCCATGAGCGCGCGCTTCCTCGATCGCGTCGACGATCCGGGGCCGCTCTTCGCGCAGCAGCTTGAGCTCGGCGATCAGCCTTTCATAGCCTTCCGCCAGCATCGGCAGCTTTTCCACGCTTGCCATGATCTTGTCCGTCCTCCTGCTTCGCCTGCCTGCAGAGCGACTAATCCACTGCCCCGTGCCGCCTTTGGCACAGGAAATGGCCCATCGCTGCTGTCGGGAAGGCGCCTTCGTTTCAGCTATAATAGGCTTGCAACGATTTTACTTCAAGGTTTGCGCCCTTGACCGCGGCAATCGCCTCGACCGCGGCCAGCGAAGCGGCGGCGGTGGTGAAGTACGGCACCTTGCCGGTCAGCGCCGATCCGCGGATCGATTGCGAATCCTTCAGGCTCTGCCAGCCTTCGGTGGTGTTGATGATCAGCGCCACTTCGCCGTCAATGATCTTGTCGACGATGTGCGGGCGCCCTTCGGCCACCTTGTTGACCTGTTCGACCGGTACGCCCGCATCCATCAGGAACTTGGCGGTGCCGCCCGTGGCGATCAGGGTAAAACCTTCCGCCACCAGCTTGTGCGCCGCGGGCAGGATCACCGGCTTGTCGCTGTCCTTGACCGAGACGAATACCACCCCGCCGGTCGGCAGCCGCATCCCCGCCCCCAACTGGGCCTTGGCAAAGGCCTGGGCAAAGGTCGCGTCGATCCCCATCACTTCGCCGGTCGACTTCATTTCGGGCGAAAGCACCGGATCGACCCCGGGGAAGCGGGCAAACGGGAAAACCGCTTCCTTGACTGCCATGTAGGGGAGGTCGCGCTTGAACGGGGGGAAATCGGCCAGCTTCTCGCCCGCCATGACCCGGCTGGCGATCTTGGCCACGGGCTGCCCGATCGCCTTCGCGACGAACGGCACGGTGCGGCTGGCGCGCGGGTTGACCTCGATCAGATAGACGTCGCTGCCCTTGACCGCAAACTGGATGTTCATCAGCCCGACCACGCCCAGCCCGCGGGCAAGCAGCTCGGCCTGGCGTTCCATCTCGGCGATGATTTCGGCGGGCAGGCTGTAAGGCGGCAGGGTGCAGGCTGAGTCGCCCGAATGGATCCCGGCTTCCTCGATGTGCTGCATCACCCCGGCGACCACGACCTGCGTCCCGTCGCACAGTGCATCGACATCGCATTCGATCGCATCGCGCAGGTACTGGTCGATCAGCACCGGGCTGTCACCGCTGACCTGGACCGCAGTGGTGATATAGTCGTCGAGCTGGGCCTCGCTGTCGACGATTTCCATCGCGCGGCCACCCAGGACATAGCTGGGCCGCATCAGCACCGGATAGCCGATGCGGTTGGCCACCGCGACCGCCTCGTCGCGGCTGCGGGCGATGCCATTCTCGGGCTGGCGCAGGCCAAGGTCGTTGACCAGCTTGGCAAAGCGTTCGCGGTCTTCGGCCAGGTCGATCGCGTCGGGCGAGGTGCCGAGGATCGGGATCCCGGCATCCTCCAGCGCCTGGGCCAGCTTGAGCGGGGTCTGCCCGCCGAACTGGACGATCACCCCGACCAGCTCGCCGTTCTGCTGTTCGACCCGCAAGATCTCGAGCACGTCTTCGGCGGTCAGCGGCTCGAAATAGAGCCGGTCGGAAGTGTCATAGTCGGTCGAGACCGTTTCCGGATTGCAGTTGACCATGATCGTCTCGAACCCGGCCTCGCTCAGCGCGAAGCAGGCATGGACGCAGCAATAGTCGAACTCGATCCCCTGGCCGATGCGGTTGGGCCCGCCGCCGAGGATGACGATCTTGCGCCGGTCGCTGGGCATGGCCTCATTCTCGGGCTCGCCAAAGCTCGGCGCTTCGTAAGTCGAGTACATGTAGGGCGTGATCGCCTCGAACTCGGCGGCGCAACTGTCGATCCGCTTGAACACCGGGTGGACGCCCAGCCGGTGGCGCAGCTCGCACACTTCCTTCTCGGATGTGGCCCCGGCCATCGCCTTCAGCGCGTCGTGGAGCAAGCCCGAACGGCGCGCACTGGTTTCGCCCAGTCCGCCGGCCACGCCGATCCCGCGCACCGCCAGCGTGGCCAGGCGCTTGTCGGAAAAGCCCATGGCCTTGAGCCGGCGCAGCCCGGCCGCGTCGTTGGGCAGGCCGTTGGCCATGATTGCGGCTTCCTCGGCGATGATCTCGTGGATCTGGCGCAGGAACCACTTGTCGTAATGCGTGACCGCGTGAACCTCGTCGACGGTGAAGCCTTCGCGAAACGCCTGGCCGACATGGAGCAGCCGGTCCGGGGTCTGGCGCGACAGCGCGGCGGTGATCGCGTCGCGGTCGGCCCCTTCCAGGCTGAGCACGCGGTTGAACCCGTCGAGGCCCGTTTCCAGCCCGCGCAACGCCTTCTGCAGCGATTCCTTGAAGTTGCGGCCGATCGCCATGACCTCGCCGACCGATTTCATCGCGGTCGAGAGCAGCGGCTCGGCGCCCTTGAACTTCTCGAAGGCGAAGCGCGGGATCTTGGTGACGACGTAATCGATGCTCGGCTCGAAGCTGGCCGGGGTCGCCCCGGTGATCTCGTTGGTCAGCTCGTCCAGCGTATAGCCCACCGCCAGCTTGGCGGCGACGCGGGCAATCGGGAAACCGGTCGCCTTGGAGG
>JBJTLX010000108.1:0-3955 GCA_046063245.1 Novosphingobium sp. | reverse complement strand
TGCCTTCGCACCGCTGAGGGCGCTCAAGGGCCAGTCGGCGACCGTGCTGTGGTTCGTCGCCGTGCTGGGGGTGTGGCAGCTGGCGCATATCGTCTACCCTGCGATCTGGGCCTATTTCGCCATCGCCGCCTGGGGCTTCGGGCCCAAGCAGATCGGGCTGGCCCTGGCCGTGGTCGGAATATCCAGCGCGCTGGTCCAGGGGGTCGGCCTGCGGCTGCTGCTGCCCCGGCTGGGGGAGCGGCGCGCGGTGACCTTGGGGGTGCTGGCCTTCGCGGCCTCCGCCGTGCTCTATGCCGTGGTCGGTACCGTTCCGCTGATCTACACCGCGATCGTGGTCGGCGGGATGCAGGGGCTGATCCAGCCGTCGATCCAGGCGCTCAACAGCCGCGCGGTCGATGCCCGCAGCCAGGGCGAGCTGCAGGGCGCGACCCAGTCGATCGGCTCGATCGCCCAGATCATCGGCCCGCCGCTCTACTCGGGGATCTTCGCCAAGTTCAGCGGCCCCGCCGCGCTGGTCCACCTGCCGGCGATGCCGCTGCTGGTCGCCGCCGGGTTCGGCCTGGTCGCTCTGGCGCTGTTCCTGCGCGGGGCGGCGCTGCTGCCCCGCGCCGCTACCGCGCCTTCGCCGGCACCCGCTCCCTGAGTTCGGTCTTGAGCAGCTTGCCGATGTGGCTGCGTGGCATCTCGTCGATCAGGTAAAGCTCGGCGACGCGCTGGGTCTTGCCCAGGCGGCTGTTGGCAATGCCGCGGATGTCGTCCAGCGCCTCGGGGCCCACGCCCGGCCTGACCACGACGAAGCCGACCGGGGTTTCGCCCCATTGCTCGCTCGGTACGCCGACCACGGCGGCTTCGGCCACCCGCTCGTCCTTGGCCAGTTCGGCCTCGAGGTCGATCGGGAAGATGTTGAACCCGCCGCTGATGATCACGTCCTTGGTCCGCCCGACCAGCTCGACAAAGCCGTCGGCATCGACCCGGCCGACATCGCCCATGCGCTGCCACACCGAACCGTCGGCGGGGTCGATCCAGTAGCCCTCGCGGGTCTTTTCGGGCTGGTTCTTGTAGCCCAGCATCATCGTCGGCGACTTGCCGACCAGCTCGCCCGCCGTGCCCGGCGGCACTTTGTTGAGTTTTTCGTCGATCACCTTGAGGAAGTGACCCGGCGCGGGGAAGCCGACGGTGTGGAGCTTGTCGGGGTGTTCGTGGACCGGAAAGATGCAGGCCACCCCGCCTTCGGTCATCCCGTAGATCTCGATCAGCCCGCCCGGCATGCGCTGCAGCACCTCGGCCTTGAGATCGGCGGGGAAGGGCGCGCTGGTGCAGTATTTCATCCGCATGCTCGACAGGTCGTAGTCGTCGAAGCGCTCGAACTGCATCAGCCGGCGGTACTGCACCGGGACCAGCATGGTGTGGGTGATCCGCTCGGCCTGGGCACGCTCGAGCCAGCCCTTGGTGTCGAACTTGCCCATGATCGAGGCGCAGCCGCCCGAATACATTGTCGGCAGGAACACCGCCATGGTGGTGTTGGAATAGAGCGGGGTGCTGGTCAGGGTGCGGCTGTCCACGCCGTAATTCATCGCCGCACGGAAAGTCATCTGGCGCCAGCGCATCCCGTGCGAATGGACGATGCCCTTGGGGATCCCGGTGGTGCCCGACGAATAGATGATGTTGAAAGGATCCTTGTCGTCCGGTTCGAACGGCGCGGCCTGTGTGCCTTCGGGCGCCATCCAGGCGTCGAGCTCTTCGTCGAGCACGATCTGGTTGGCGGTGGGCAGGGTGAAATCGCCCAGCTCGGTCAGCTTGGCGCGGTCGATGAACAAGTGGATCGCGCCCGAATCCGCGGCCATCCCGGCCAGCTGGTCGGGGCTGGCGCTGGTGGTCAGCGGCGCGGCGCAGCCCCCGGCGCGGATTGCGGCGAGGAAGACCAGCGCATAGGCCACGGTCGAGGTGCCGAGGATCGCCACCGCCTGACCGCGCTCCAGCCCATCGGACTGGAGCCGCGCGGCGATCCGCTCGACCAGCGCGGCGGTTTCGCGCCACGACAGAGTGGCGGTGCCGTCAAACAGCGCCGGGGCAGCGCCGCGCGCTTCGCCCCAGGCCTGGATCAGCCCCGGAAACGAGCCGAACTCGGCATCGAGCAGCGCGGCGGGATCGGCGGTCATGGGCATCCTCTCGTGAATCGGTTTTGCCGCACAGTGCTGGGCGGCAGCCGCGCTGTCCAGTCCGCGCGGGGGCAAACCCTAACGGAGGGTTCATGCTGCAGTTGCGAAAAGCGCAACAATCGTGCCGCCCTTTGCACTTTTATTCTCTACCGAATTACTTACATTGCGAATGCGGACTGAATATCCGCCAACGCAACAGGAGACACACCATGCGCAGCATCGTTATCGCCGTGCTGCCGATCATCGCCGCCGCTTCACTCAGCGGCCTGATGTTCACCGCCACGCTCGTCTGAGCCTGGCGGCCGGGGGCACACCCGGGCAGCACCTCCCAAAGCAAAGGCCGTCACGCCGACCAGCGTGGCGGCCTTTGTACGTCCGGCGAAAACGGGCCGGCTGGCCCGCGCGCGCCGCTCACTTGCTGCTCAGCGCCTTGACCAGATCGAACAGATAGTCGCGCCCGGCATAGAGCGCGCGCGCTTCCATCCGTTCGTTGAGGCCGTGGATACCGTTGAGGTCGGGATCGACCCAGTAGCCCGGCACCCCGTATGTCGGGATCCCGACTGCGCCCATGTAGACCCCGTCGGTCGCCCCGGTCGACATCGTCGGGATCACCGCCACGCCGGGGAAATGCCTGGCCGCAAGCTGCTCCATCGGCCCGATGATCTTGGGATCGAGCGGCGGGCTCTTGGCGATCGGCTTGTCCTTGACGCTCTCCTCGATTGCGATCGCAGAATTGCCGATAGCGGCGGCAAGCGCGGCCTTGGTTTCCGCAGACGTGCGGCCCGGGAACATCCGGCAGTTGACGTTGGCGGTGACGGTCTGGGGCAGCGCGTTCTGGGCATGGCCGCCCTGGATCAGGGTGGCGACACAGGTGGTGCGCAGCATCGAATGGAGCGTGCGGTCCTGGTTGACCACCGCCTCGGCCGCGGCATCGGCGGGATTGGCGGCCAGCGCGGCCATGGCCTTGCCCGCCGCGTCGCCGCGCATCGCCCCCGACTTGGCGAAGAACGCCCGCGTGGTGTCGTTGAACTCGATCGGGAACTCATGGTCGCGAACCTTGAGCAGCGCCTCGTTCATTGCGTAGATCGCATTGTCGCGCACCGGGGCGCTGCTGTGGCCGCCCGGGTTGGTCGCGGTCAGGATGAAATCCTGATAGGCCTTCTCGCCGACCTGCACGGTCTGGACCAAGAGCTTGCCCTTCCCGTCGCTGCGCCCGCCGCCGCCTTCGTTCAGCGCGAAGGCGGCGTCGATCTGCGCCCGGCGGTTCTTGCTCAGCCATTCGGCGCCATTGAACGCGCCGCTGGTCTCTTCGCCGCAGGTCAGCGCCAGCTTGATCGTCCGCTTCGGCTTGTAGCCGCTTTGCGCAAAGCGGACCAGGGTGTCGGTCCAGATCGCCGCCTGGGCCTTGTCGTCGGTGGTGCCGCGGCCATAAAAATAGCCGTTTTCCTCGATCAGGGTGAAGGGATCGCGGGTCCAGTCGCTGCGCTTCGCCTCGACCACGTCGATGTGGGCGAGCAGCAGCATCGGCTTGAGCCGTTTGGCGGTGCCCGGATAGACCGCGACCAGCCCGCCGTCCTTGGGGTGGTCGGAGGTGAAGAACACCTCGACCTGGTTGTCCTTGAGCCCCGCTGCCTTGAGCCGCGCCCCCATGCGCTGTGCCGCCAGGGTGCAGCTGCCTTCGGACAGCGCGGTGTTGGTCTCGACCAGTTCCTTGTAAAGGCCGCGGAACGCGGGCTGGTCAGGGCGCAGCGCGGTGGCGGTCTGGGCCTGCGCGGGGCCGGCGATCAGCGCGGTTC